>JAQUBQ010000007.1 GCA_028686615.1 Clostridia bacterium
GATAATGTAGAAGATGAAGGTAAGGGAACATCACATAAAACAAATGCAGAAGATTTTTTAAAAGGTAATCAATTTGTATGGGTGCCAGTAGAAAACTTTAGTGAATTTATAAGGTATGATTTTAAGAATAATAAAACTTTAGATGCAAGTTATAAAGAAATAACACCTGAAACAGGAAAAGATAGAGAAGTAGAAAAGATGTATGCAAGTGTGCAAAGGTATAAAGGCTTTTATGTAGGAAGATATGAAGCCGGAATAGCAGAAGGAATGACAAAGCCAACAGATTCAACATTAGCCTTAGCAGATGGAACTAATATACCTCAAATAAAACAGGGAATAGATGTATGGAACCGTATACCATGGGGAGGAACAGAAAATGTGGAGGCATATGATGGATACCAAGGAAATGATAGTGCAAATGGAGCGGTAAAGGTGGCAAGAAGTATATATCCAAATGAGCCAAATAACACAAAAGGAGTAGTAAGCCATTTAATATATGGAGTGCAATGGGATGCAATAGTAAGATGGTATAAAGCAAGTGGAATAAATATACAAGATAGTTCAGCATATGGAAACTATGCTGGTGGGGGAGGACTAAAAGTGACAGGAGCAGAAGCAAGCTATCAGAAGAATAATATATATGATTTGGCAGGAAATGTATTGGAATGGACTATGGAAGCTAATAGTTCAAATTACCGTATTAATCGTGGAGGCATTTCCACTGTTAATGGTGCTGATTTCCCAGTGAGTTACCGTAGCAACAGCAATCCTTCGTATTGGAACTTCAGTGTAGGGTTCCGTGTTGTTGCTTATATAAAGTAGCTACTTAACACTGCTTGCGTTAAACTAGTGGCTTGAGCAATAGTAAAGAAGAATAATAAAGTAAAAAAGATGGAAGAAGGATAAATTAAGCCACAAAGAGGCTTAATTTTCATTCGTTCTTGCGGGTAATGTAAAAGCTTTTAGTTTAGCATTAGGAGTTTTTACACTATAGTTTAAAAAGAAAGCAATATAGATATTTTTCTATATTGCTTTTAAAATTAAACTAATTTATTTTTTCTTCTTTTTTTGTTTTACCAAAGAAATAAGAAGCTATTAACCCTATTATTAATAAAAGAATACCAACATATGAGCCAGTGTTATTTTTTATACTGATAAATCCACCATTTGTCGTTTTAAGAATAGTAGGAGTTATTGATAAAAAGAATCCAAAAAGAACAGCAAAGGTAGCGGTATAATACTTTTTAATCATAAAACTTATGATACGAGATAAGATAAATATACTTGTTAACATACCTATTGCTGCAGGAATATAGATGTTAAAGCTAAAGCTTGATAGGGAAGTTAATATCAACCACTGTTCATATAAGCCCAAAGCTGATAAAGTTGCAGCCCCATCAATACCTGGAACTATAGTTGCACTCATACCGACAAAGCCAAGTAAAAAGGCTTTAAAAAAATTAAGAGTTGTTACAGGTTTAAAAAAAGTATTGTTAAACGTGAATATGTATGATCCAATTATAAAAGCAATTAGTAAAAGAATATAATGTAATGGTTTAAGCTTACCTTCTTTTTTTGTTTCTTTATAAAACATAGGAATGGTTCCAATTATAAGCCCTAAAAATGCAAGCCTGGTTTGAAGTTCGAATTTTTCTAAAGTGAAATTAATAAGCCTGCTAAACAATACTACACCTATTAGCATTCCAATTCCAATAGGAAGAAAAAACAAAATGTTTTTTTTAAAGTTTTTAAAAAGATTAGCTAAAGAATCAATTACCTTATGGTATAATCCTAGTATAACTAATAATACACTGCCACTAAGTCCAGGAGATATTCCACCAATCCCCACTATTATGCCTTTTAAAAATAAGATTAAAGATTCCATCTGTTTTCCTCCTTGTAATACACAATATTATAGTTCAAAAATATGTTTTTGTAAAATGTTTTATGAAAGAAAAGCAATTTATAGATTAAGTTATGAAGTTTCTCTTACTTTATAATCAACATATAGGTTTATTTCTTTTTTCTAAAGTTAATAAAAAATCTTTTTTATCCAATCCACCAGCATAACCAACCAATTTTTTATTTATACCTAATACCCTATGACAGGCAATTACAACAGCAATGGGATTCTTATTACATGCCATACCTACTGCTCTAGAAGCTTTTGGAGATCCTACTTCTATTGCTATTTCTTTATATGATCTTGTTTCTCCATATGGAATTTTAATTAATACATTCCAAACCTTATTTTGGAACTCTGTTCCAGTGGGACGTAATGGTAGATTAAAAGAAAATCTAGAACCATTAAAGTATTCATTTAATTGTTTTTCTACCATTAATATGTTGTGTGTTTCTTCTTTTTTACCATCTATATTAGAGTTTAATCCAAACTCAATATTAGTAATACAATTTTTATCTTCAATGATTGTCAAATATCCTATTGGAGTATTATAACTATAATATGAACGCATAATGTCCCCCCTTAATATAATAAAAATATGTTTACGATTTTATTATATGATATCATAGTCAATTGCAAAAGAAAATAAAAAGATAACAAGAGTTTACAAACGTTTAAGTATAGAATATAATGGAATTAGATTAAATTAATATATTTTTAAGAGGTGAATTTATGTTTAACAAAAGATATGATGGAAGAAGAATCAAAAAACTAGATGCTTTTCACAAAATTATTCCTTATATAATGAAGACAAGGGTTGATTCACAAGTTTTTTTTGAAGAAAAAATATATGTTGATAATATTTCTAAATATATTCAAGATAAAAGAAAGCAGGGTATAAGGATTTCTACAATGGAAGTTGTTATAGCAGCAGTTGCAAGAATGATGCACGAAAGACCAGGTGTAAATAGATTTATAATGAATAGAAGGATATATGCAAGGAACATGACTTGGGTTTCACTTGCAATTAAAAAAACTCTTGCAGACGAAGCTGTTGAAACTACTGTAAAATTTGAAATAAAGCCACAAGATAGTATATTTGATGTTTCTAAACAGATAAATGATGTTATTGTAGAAAATAAAAAAGAAACTACAAAAAATAATACAGATAAGCTAGCAAACTTCATAATGTCTTTCCCAAATGTTATAATTAAAGCTCTTGTGGAGTTGATAATGTGGATGGACAAACACAATATATTGCCAAAGTCAGTTATAAAAGCATCCCCGTTTCATACATCAGTATTTATAACAAATGTTGGTTCAATAGGTATTGCTCCAATATATCATCATATATATGAATTTGGTACAACAAGTATATTTGTTGCAATGGGAAGAAGAGAATTTGAAAAATTAGGAGATGGCACAATAAAAAAGTTTATGCGTTTAAAAGTTGTTGCAGATGAAAGAATATGTGATGGTTTATATTATGCTAGGTCATTATCAGTATTGAATAAATATATGCAAAATCCACACTTGCTTGAAATTCCAATGGAAAAGGCAGTTGAAGATTTACAATAAAAACAAGTTGATATTTAAAGAATTTTATAATTATTTAAACTATTCATAAAATATATAAAAAGCACACAAGATACTTTATATATAACGAAGAAGGAAGGATTTTTAAATGGGAATAATTCTTAACATTATGTTTATGGCTATAGGATTAATACTACTAATAAAAGGGGCAGATGTTTTCATAGAAGCAGGTTCTAAGATTGGTAAAATATTCAATATAAGTGAAATATTTATGGGACTTACATTTGTTTCTATAGGAACAAGTTTACCAGAATTGTTTATTTCTGTTAATGCCGCCTTGAAAAATAGTACAGATATGGTAATAGGAAATATTGTTGGTACAAACATTTTAAATATGTGTTGCATCTTAGGTTTAATCTGCCTAATGAATCCCTTGAGACTTTTAAGAGAAACTATTAGGAAAGATATTCATATGAGCTTACTAAGTAGTATATTACTATGGTTATTACTTATAGATAGATATGCAACAAATGCTGCTGAAGACGTGATTTCGCGTGCAGATGCAGGAATATTATTAATGTTTTTTGCTATATTTATGTATTATACTTTATATCAATTCGGAGATTATATGCGCGATAAAAGAGAAAAAAGGCATATGAAAAAACAAGAAAAAAATGAAGATAGTGCAGAAAAAGAAAAAAAGGTAAGTAAAAAGTTTTCTACTAGAACTAAAAATAAAATATTAAAATATTTAGTAATAGGTATAATTGGAGCAGCAATGGTATATTTTGGAGCGGAACTTGTAGTATCAAATGCAGTTCAAGTTGCTAAATTCTTAGGTGTAAGTGAAACATTTATTTCAGTAGTAATTATAGCAATAGGAACTTCTCTGCCAGAACTTACAACTTCATTAGTAGCATTAAAGAAAGACAAAATAAATATTGCAGTAGGAAATATTATAGGAAGTAATATGTTTAACACATTGCTTGTTGTAGGTACAGCCTCAATGGTAAACCCTGTTAAGCTTAATGATACTAGTCTTTTTGTAGATTGTTTTGTATTTATATTAGTTTGTTTAGTATTGGTATTGTTTACAAAAAGAAAACCTGTAATTGTTAGAGGAGAAGGGTTAACATTAATTAGTATTTATATAGTGTATATATCTTATGTTATATATAGATTATAATAATGTTTTTAATTTATGAGTAGGTTATAAAAATATAAATATTTATAGAAAATTCAATAGAGATAAGATGGTGGTAATATGAAAGAAAGAAAAAAAGGAATCTCCTTAATAACATTAGGGGTAACAATATCAGTAATGATATTAATAGCTGGTGCAATAATACTTTCAACATCAGGAGAAGGAATATTTAACAAGGCAGATGAAGCAGTACTTAAGGATGAAGTAAAGGCTATAAGTGAAGCCATGGAAAATAAGATGATGGTAGGCCTTGTAAGAGATGATGATTATGATAAAGTTGAAAATTATACAAGTGGCGAATATCTAGTAAGTAATATGGATAATGATTTAAAGTCTGCCATACGAGGGGACCTAAATGATGATATATCTGTATATAAGTATTATGTTTTAGATATGCAAAAGTTAGTAGATGATTACGGAGTGCCTAAGGGTACAAAGGGGTACGGTGAAACAGAAGACGATATTTATATAATAGAGGAAGAAACAAGGAATATCTATTATGTTAAAACACCATATCCATTTGTGTCAAAAGCAGCACAAGAATCACCGGAAGATATGGAATTAGAAATGATTGAAGCACCAGAATTAAGTGTTATGGCAACAGAATATATTTACAATACTTATCAATTAAAAGATGGAACGTTTTATTTTTCTACTGAGAACAATCAAACGTATGAAGGCTCTCTATATTATTATGATGGGTCAATAGTTACAAAACTTAACTTAAATAATTATTATATATGGGATACAAGTATATATGAGACTAAGGATAATAAAGTATATTTAAATTATGGTGAGGGATCATTATACAAACTATCTGGAGCAACAGCTACAAAGGTACAAATCTCAGAATACTTATCATACTATTGTTATTTTTTAGAATATAATGATAAGGTATTATTTCAAGATGAGTATGCGGGGACATTTACATTAGATGATTTGTCTGCTACTAAAATTCTTGATGGTGATGGATATGGAAGTATGACTTATAGTAAAAAGGATAATAATTTGTATATATCTAAATATAGTAATTATGATGGAACTACGTTATTATATAGATTTGACGGAACTAATATACAAGAAATATTTAATCCTGGATATAATGGTTATATTAGTATAAACATGGATACGGTAGGTAATGTATACATTTATGGAAGATCTGACAATGAGGGAACATATATTAAGAAGGTCGAAGGTAATACGTTGATATCAATAACAGGATTTAGTGGAAATTTTAACGGTGGTATGTACATAAATGGAAAAGAAGTATATATAAGAACTATGTATGATGTTTATAAAATTGTAGGAAATCAAGCAATAAGAATTAATTTACCTGCAGGTTTTATAAATGGGATACTTATGGATAGGTTAAAAGGTAATACATATATAATCGTGTCAGGGCAAGGATTATTTCATGTACAGGGAACAAATGGAGTAAAAGTTAATTCTATGGCGTCAGGAAGTACTTATTTGAATTCTAATATAAAGCGTAAGCAAACATACGTTTATCAAACAAGTGCACAAGCCTTCTTATTAAATGATGCCGAATCAATATCAATAACAGGTATGTTAGGAAGTTCTTCAACAAATGTATCTTTAACTACCAATAACTTTAATGGTAAAATGTATGCTTATGATAGGGACTCATCGTATAGGTATAATTTTTATAAAATAGAAGGAAGTACAGCAACCAAAATACAAGGAATTAATAGTACAAATTCAGGCTATTTCCGTATGAACAATTACAATGGAGAAGTGTTTTTTAGTCAAGGAAATAATTTATATAGAATTACAGACACTAAAGCAGAATTGATTACAAACAGTTATTCATCAATAAATATACTTAATAATGGAAATGCTTATGTAACTACTACTAATAACAAAATAATGAAAATAGTTTATAAATAAAAGGAATTTGGTAAAATACAATTTATATATAATTAAACTGATTATAAGGCTTAAATAAAAACAAATCACAATCTAATAAAAAGAATAGCAATATGCTGTTCTTTTTATTAGATTGACATAAATATAAGCGTATGCTATACTATGAAGGTTAAAAAAAAATCAAATTTAATTAAAGGAGAGATGGATGTTATGTTTTACATTTATATTGCAGCCTTATCATGGAGCATATCCCAAATTGTAAAAGCGATAATAGAGAAATCCCAAAGAAAGAAAATAAGTATTAAACGGATTATTGGAGGAAATGGTGGAATGCCAAGTTCTCACAGTGCTACTGTTTCATCAGTTGTAGTTTTAATTGGATGGTATGAGGGAATAAACTCAGCCTCTTTCGCAGTAATAACAATAACTGCATTAATAGTTATTGCAGATGCCCTAGGAGTAAGAAGAGAAGTTCAGGAACATTCAAAAAAAATAAATGATGTTTTTGAAAAGAAAATGGATTGCTCATCTAACTTAAATGAAAATATTGGGCATACTTTAGGACAGGTAATTACTGGCATAGTTATTGGTATTGTAATATCGGTAACTGCAATAATATTGAGATTATGAAGCTATTAAAGACACTAATTTATTAATTTAAGTTAGTGTCTTTTGCTAAACAAGCAACAATAAGTTGCATTAAATAGCTTGCAAATAAATAAAAGTTAAAGTAGTATAATAATATAATTTATTATATAGTTTAAAAGGGGGAACAAATGAAAAGAAAAGGGATATCACTAATAGTGTTGGTAATTACAATAATAATTATGATAATTATTTCAAGTATGATAATACTATCGATATACAATAATAATGTAATAAATAAAGCAAAAGAATCAAATTTTAAATCGAATTTATCATCATATAGTAATCAATTATCTTTATATATAGCCAATGAACAATTAAAAGAGAATAATCAACTAGCGTACGATGATTTAAATATATTAGAAGTTAGCAAAGTTAAGGATATATTACATAATATTAATAAAGAACATTTAGAAAAAATAAGAATAGTAAAAGGCAAAATATTTTATGCTGGAACAGATAAAGAAGAAATGCAATGGGCAAAGGATATTAATCTTATACAAAACCCATATATAGATGAAGGATTAATTCTATGGTATGATGGAATATTTAATGGAGGACTTGGAATACATAATGATAATAGTAGTGAAGATAGAAATATTTGGAAAGATTTAAGCGGAAACAATAAACATGGGACATTGCAAGATTTTAACTACAATGCAAGTTATGGTTGGAACAATAATGCCCTAAAGTTTAATGGAACAGGGAGTGTTGTAAAACTTAACTTACAAATTCCAAAAACACATACAATAGAAATTGTTATTATGCCAAGAAAAAACGCATATAATGGTATATTTAGTGTAGAAGAAGTACTTAGTAAAACGTATTCTGCAGGGTTACATGTAAATAACTTTTTAATGTATAATAATTGTAAAGATAACGGAGGTAATAATTATATTGCATCAGATATGGATTATAGTAAAAAATCTTTAATCACAGTATCTTTTAATAAGGATAACTCATATAGAAAAGTATATCAAAATACAATTCTAAAAAACATACAATATAGTAATGGAGGGGAAGATGATAAGGAGTTTTCTGACTATACAAGATTTGTTCTTGGTAGGGGGAATTGGGGAAGTCTAGAAGGAGAAATCTATACACTTAGAATATATAATAGAATATTAGATTATAATGAAATACAACATAATTACAATTTGGATAAAATCAGGTATGGAGTAGAATAATACATTATTATATCTAAAAAGGTTGAAAAATTAGAATATTTGAGATAAGATTTCATAGTATAAGATGGTGATAATATGAAAAAGAAAAAAACAGGAATTTCCTTAATAACCTTAGGGATAACAATATCAGTGATGACATTAATAGCTGGTGCAGTAATACTTTCAACATCGGGTGAAGGAATATTTAACAAGGCGGATGAAGCAGTATTTAAGGATGAAGTAAAAGAGATAAGTGAAGCCATGGAAAATAAAATTATGGTAGGCCTCGTAAGAGATGATGATTATGATAATGTTGAAAATTATACAAGTGGCGAATATCTAGTAAGTAATATGAAGAATGATTTAAAGTCTGCTATAAGAGGGGACTTAAATGATGACATATCTGTATATAAATATTATATTTTAGATATGCAAAAACTAGTAGATAACTACGGGGTGCCTAAGGGTACAAGGGGATATGGTGAAACAGAAGATGATATTTATATAATAGAAGAAGAAACAAGAAACATATATTATGTTAAAACACCATACCCGTTTGTGTCAAAAGTCGTACAAGAATCACCGGAAGATATGGAATTAGAAATGATAGAAGTACCAGAATTGAACGCTATGACATCGGGATATCTTTATGGCATTTACTCCTTAAAAGATGGAACATTTTATGTTGCCATTGAAGACAGTAATACTTACGAATCCTCATTTTATTATTATGATGGTTCAACAATCACAAAACTTAACTTTAGTAATTACTGGCCTTGGGACACAAGTGTATATGAAACTAAGGATAATAAAGTATATTTAAATTATGGTGATGGATCATTATACAAATTGTCTGGAGCAACATTCACAAAGGTAAATATAACAGAAAATATATCATATTATGGTTATTTTTTAGAATATAGTGGTGGTTTATTATATCAAGATGATTATTCAGGAACATTTATGATAAATGACTTAGCAGCAACTAAAATTATTGATGGTGATGGATATGGAAGTATGATTTATAGTAAAAAAGATAGTAGCGCATATATAACCCAATTTAGTTATTATGACTACTCTACAGCACTATATAGATTTGATGGAATTAATGTGCAAGAAGTGTTTAATACTGGTTATGATGGTTATATTAGTACGATGATAGATGGAGCAGGTAATTTATACATTTATGGTAATATGTATGATAGTGGTTATTATATTAAGAAGGTTGAAGGAAGCACAATAATACCAATATCATTATCTGCTGGTAATATTAATGCAACATATTCAACAGGTAAAGAATTATATATAAAAGTTAATTCTAATATGTTATATAAAATTGTAGGGAGGCAAGCAATTAGAGTTAATCTACCTATAGCAAACATAAATGCTTATACTATAGATAGAAATACAAACACTTTATATGTAATTTTATCAGGCCAAGGATTATTTCAAGTGAAGGGATTAGATTCTGTAAAAATAGACTCTAGTACAAGTAGCTTTTCTGTAACTACTAATATGAAACGTAAGCTTACATATTTATATAGATCAAATAGGGAATTGTTTTTGTTGAATGAAACGAACCTTACACCAGTATCTGGGATGTTAGGAAGTAGTGCAAGTTATATGAATGTTTTTATAAATACTTTTAATGGTAAAATGTATGCTTATGACAGGGATTCATCGAGTAGATACAATTTTTATAAACTAGAAGGAAGTACAGCTACAAAAATACAAGGAATTAATAGTACAAATTCAGGCTACTTCAATATGAACAATTATAACGGAGAAGTATTTTTATATCAAGGAGTCAACATATATAGAATTAGAGATGATAGAGCAGAATTAATTAGTAATAAATACTATTCAATTTTCACAATTAGTAAAGAAAATTACATAATTACAAATGACAATAAACTAATGAAAGTAGTATATAAATAGAAATAAATGTATATGTATAATCAGGGTGAATGAACCCTGATTATTTTACAAATTATAAAGGATAAAAAATCAAAATTGTAACATAATTGATATATAAATGTAATTGCAAAAAAAGACATAATGAAGTAGAATTTATTGTAATATGCAAAGTGTATTGAAAAGTAAAAATGTGTAAAAGTATTCACTTTAGTATTTAATAAAAAGTATTAAAACAAATACTGGGACAATATATATACTACTTGCGTATAAATTTTAAAGGAGAAACATATGAAAAAAAACAATAAGCAGGGAATAAGTTTAATAGTATTAGTAATAACAATAATAATAATGATAATATTAGCAGCAGCTATAATATTGTCATTAAATAGCAGCAATATTGTAGAAAGTGCAAGTGAGACAACAGTTAAAAGTGATTTAAAAAATTATAAAACAAAGTTACAGCTTTATATATTTGAAAAAATGCTAGCTGATGAATCGTTTAATTCAGAAAATTTGAATGCTAATAAAACAAATAATTCAGAAATATTCGAACAAATATTTCCAGGAATAAAAGATAGTAAATATTATGATGTAATAGGCATAAAATTAGGAATGTTGGTCATAAATTCACCAGATGATAACATTATGGATTGGGCAGAGGAAATAGATATAATGCCGGATTATGAATATACAGATATGAGCTTATTAACTATTCAAAATGGAGTTCTTATATCAGTAGATCCAAGTGTTACTGACTTAATAATACCTAAAAGTGCTGGAATAACAAAAATTGGACCTGATGTAATGAATTCATGGAATGAAGATATGGGAGAATATGGAGAATGGTATAATGATACACTAAAGACGGTTATATTACCAAATACAGTTACAGAAATACAAGCCGCAGCATTTTGTGGGTGTAGAAACCTATCCTATGTAAAATTACCAAGTTATTTGAAAATTATTGGAGATCAAGCATTTGAATATTGTTCTTCATTAAAAAGCATATATATTCCAGATTCAGTTGAGGAAATTGGCTGGATAGCATTTGATAGTGCAGGCCTAGAAGGGGAACTTTTATTACCAAAATCATTAAAAGTTTTAAAAGAATCTGCATTTTCTTTTACTAATATATCAAGTGTAATAATACCAGGAAGTTTAATTAGTATTGGAAATCAAGTATTTTATAATACTGAAAGTTTAAATAATGTGGTTTTTGAAGAAGGTATAGAGGAACTAGGTTGGTCAATGTTTGAATGGGGTTATTTAGATACAGTAAAGCTACCATATTCACTTAAAGAAATTAATGGAGCATTTAATGCATGTTATGTAAAAAATCTTATAATAGACAATGTGGAAGGAACACTTAATGTTGATGATTTTTATGATACAAATATAATTTGGCTTAGAAAATAAAGTTACGAAACAAGATTAAACCTTCAAATGATAAAATAGAAATCAATGATAATTCTAAAAATATTGGTAAAAAACAACATACAATAAATATTCAAGAAATAAATATAAATCACTTCATCGATCATAAATCATGAGGTGATTTATATTTTTTAGAAGTATAATTTAAAGTTAAGTTAAATTTCTTGCATATTTATGAAAAAGAAGATATAATCTAACAAGGTATATTAGGTTAATATACTAATTACATAATAGAAAAGCAATATAAAGAATCAATGTCAAATATATAAAAGGTATTCTTAGAACAATGTGTTTTTTAAGAGTAAAAATAGATATAAAGATATTGAACATTGAAAATTTAATATTAAGGTGGAGGGTTTTATGATACAAACAATAGTGACTTTTGTTATTACTGCCATCGTAGCATCTCCCGTGTTTTTTATCATAGGTTCTAATCATAGAAGAAAAAAAGCAAATCAAGAATTAGATAGTGCTGAAACACAAGCAAAAAAAGTGATAGAAGAGGCAGGAAAAGATGCCGAAAGAATTAAAAAAGATGCAGAAATAGTGGCAAAAGAAGAAACAATAAAGTATAAAGAAGAGGTAGAAAAAGAAATATCTAAAAGAAAAGAAGAACTAAAAGAAGCAGAAAAAAGAATTAATCAAAGACAAGACTTATTAGACAAAAGAGTAAGTTCAGTAGAAGAAAAAGAAAATGTGCTTTTTAGAAAACACAAGGAACTAGAGAGACAAAGAGAAGGTTTAATGCAAAAAGAACAAGAAAAACAAAATGAATTAATTAAGATTTCTAAAATGACTGAACAAGAAGCAAAGAAAGAATTAATGAAAAACTTAGAAGGTGAAATGCAACAAGAAATGGCAACGTATGTCATTGAAACAGAAAATAAAGCTAAATTAGAAGCAGACAAAAAAGCTAAAGTAATAATTACTGAAGCAATTCAAAGATGTGCTACAGATCACACATCTGAGGCAACAGTATCTGTTGTAAATCTTCCAAGTGATGATATGAAAGGTAGAATCATAGGAAGAGAAGGAAGAAATATAAAGTCAATCGAAACACTTACAGGAATAGATATTATTATTGATGATACACCAGATGTTATTATTCTTTCTGGATTTGATCCAATTAGAAGAGAAGTAGCAAGAATAGCTATTGAAAGATTAATACAAGATGGAAGAATTCATCCTGGCAAAATAGAAGAAATGATTGAAAAGGCAAAGGTTGAAGTTTCAACAACAGTTAAAGATGAAGGAGAGAGGGCTCTTTATGAAACTGGAGTGATTGATTTACACCCAGAACTAGTACAGTTGCTAGGTAAACTTCGTTATAGAACAAGTTATGGGCAAAACGTTCTTAATCATTCAATTGAAGTGGCTCATATTGCAGGATTATTAGCATCAGAATTAGAATTAGATGTATCAATGGTTAAAAGAGCAGGATTATTACATGATATTGGTAAATCTGTTGATCACGAAGCTGAAGGAACACATGTGGAATTAGGGGTAGAAATACTTAAAAGGTATAAAGAGAATGAAAAAGTAATAAACGCGGTTGCTTCTCATCACGGTGACACAGAACCAAAAACGCTAGAAGCTATATTGATTCAAGCTGCAGATACAGTATCAGCTGCAAGGCCTGGAGCTAGAAGAGAAACGGTAAGCACATATGTAAAACGTTTACAAAAACTTGAAGAGATTTGTAATGAATTTAAAGGCGTAGATAAGTCATATGCAATTCAAGCAGGTCGTGAAGTAAGGATAATTGTTAAACCGGATGAAATAGATGATGCAGGAGCTGTAATGATGGCAAGAAACATAGCATCACAAATCGAAAAAGAAATGAATTATCCAGGACAAGTAAAAGTGAATGTAATTAGGGAAACTAGAGCAGTAGAAACAGCAAAATAAAAATATAAAAGTGGCTTATATGCCACTTTTTTAAAAATAATAAAACGAGGAAAATAAGAGAAGGTGTAAAATTGAAGTTTTTAGTTATAGGAGATATTGTTGGTAGAAGTGGAATAAATATGATACATAATTATCTTTCTAAAATAGTAGAGTCAGAAAAAATTGATTTTATAATAGCAAATGGTGAAAATGCAACAGCGGGTAGAGGCATAAAAGAAAAAGAGATGAAAGAACTATTTAATCTTGGTATTAATGTAATAACTATGGGAAATCATCTCTATTATAGAAAAGAAGCAAGAGTGCTATATGAAACAGTTGAAAGATTATTAATACCTGCCAATATAACCAATATAGATGGGCATGGTATGAATATACAAGAAAAAGATGGGAAAAAGATAGCAGTTATAAGTTTAATTGGGGAATTTGGAATGGGGAATAATACAGAAGACTATATGTCTAACCCATTTATAAAAGCAAAAGAACTTGTACAAGAAGCAAAATCTAAAAATGTAGATTATATATTCATAGATTTTCATGCAGAGGCTACAGCGGAAAAAATATCATTAGTGAATTATTTAAAAAATGATGTTACATGTGTTTTTGGCACCCATACTCACGTTCAGACATCTGATGAAGAGATAATAGAGCCAGGAGTGGCATATATAACTGATGTTGGTATGACTGGACCTAGAAATAGTGTGCTAGGGCTTAAAACTGAGATTGCAATAGATAGATTTCTTACAAAACAAAGAAACAGGGTATACGAATGTAGTAATAATCCAGGTTTTTTAAGAAGCATTATAGTTGAAACGGATGATAAAACAAATAGAGCAATAAAAATAACAAGGTATAACATTGATTAAAGCATTAAAAATCACTTGCATAATGTTTAGTGATTAAGTATAATTAATTTAGCAAATAATACAAATGAAATTTGCCATGAACTTAAGAGGGGGATAAAATGGAAATATTAAAGATATCAGCGAAGTCTAGGCCAAATGGCGTAGCAGGAGCAATAGCAGGATTAGTTAAAGAAAATGGTAAAGTAGAAATGCAAGCAATTGGGGCAGGAGCAATAAATCAGGCAGTAAAAGCAGTTGCAATAGCAAGAGGTTTTGTTGCACCATCTGGAATAGAATTAACTTGTATACCATCTTTTACAGAAGTGAGAATTGATGATGAAGAAAAGACAGGTATAAGATTTACAGTGGAACCCAAAATAGAAATATAGATGATATGTGGCGCTAAATAGTAGCGCTATTTTTATACGTTAGAAAAAATGATTAAAGTATAATTTTAGTAAAAAGGTGAAACCTCTTTTTTGTTAGATCAATTTATGGTACAATATATACAGATAAAAAGGGTAGTAAAAATGGAAAAAAAATATGTAAATGAAGGTAGATACAAAAAGGTATCAAGAAGCCCAAATAGAAAAAGAGGCGCTAGTAGAGGAGTATCTTCAAATATTAAAAAAAATAAAATTAAAAAAATAGATAATGTCAAAAAAAAGAAAAGTTATAAAAGAAGAAATGGCAAAGTATTAAAACTTATAATTTCTTTGTTTTTACTTGCAATTATATTATTTTTGTCTAGATTAATAACTAAAGAGAATGAGGAACCGTTTATCCCAGTGTTTTTTCAAAAGTCTGTTCAGGAAAACAACGAGAATATACGTATAGCAATATTTGATGATATAAACTTTGAAACGAATAATGTTATATTAACAGAACTTGAACAATATGTATACCCTATGCTTTTAAGAATAGGAAAAGATTATAATATTAGATATGAAGTGTGTACAAATATAGAAAAAATAAATAACAAGGAATATGATTTGAAAATAAATACAGATATTATTACAGCTTTAGAAACAAAAATACAGATAGATAAAATCATTAACGATAAAAGCAAATATTATTATAAAGTTGAAAACGTGGAAAGCATAGAGGTTAAAAACGACGAGACTTTACTAATAAAGCTTAAAGAAGAGGATGAATATTTTGTATACAACTTAGAGATACCAATTTATATAAAAGATTCAGACTATTCAAAATATAAGATTATAAGTCAAGACCTAAATAAAAAACTTGTTTTACAGAGGACAGAAAAAGCGCCGACTGACTTAATAAAACAAATTGAAATAATCAAAGTTAACAATGAACAAATAGCAATAGATATGTATAAGGAATTACAGATTGATGTGTTTTTCTCAAACTCTGAAAATACGATGAAGATGTTAGGTAAATATGAATATGATGTAAAATCATATAACAGCGGAGAGGGGATATACTTAATGTTTAATCCGGAATCTCAAAATATTAAAGAAAAGTATATAAGGCAGGCAATTGTTTATAGTATAGATAGAGAAAACCTTCTAAAGGAAGTTGCTTATGGTAAAGGAAAAGTAATAGATTTACCATATATTTATGACGAAAACAAGTACAAATATGACATATATGCTACAGAAAACTTATTAAAGTCCAATAACTATAGTAAAATAGGAAGTTACTATACAAAAGATAGAAAAAGAATTGTTCTAACAATGTTAGTTAATAAAGAGGATAATGAAAAATTAGAAATAGCCAAAATGATAAAAACAGACTTGGCTAAAATGGGAATAGAGTTAAAGATAGAAGAATGTTCAGTAGCAGAATTAGAAAAGAAAAAAGAAAAAAACGAATATGACCTAATGATTGCAAGTCTATATATAAATGAAAATCCAAATATAAAACATTTCTATGACAATTTGGTTTTAAACGACAAAATTAAAAATGAAATACAAAATCTTAAGCTGTTAGAGACTTCAAAATTACAGACTGGAATCAAAGAAATAAGAAATGCTCTTTCAGAAGAAGTTTCTATTGCTGGAATATACTCTAAGAATACATATGTTATTTATAGGAAAGGAATAGATGTTTTTAAAAATATTAATTATATGAATTTATTTTATGAATACATGTATGAAACTCAATAAGTAGGATAAAAAAGTGGATGAAAAAATTGATACAGACAAGCTATAAAACCATGCAAATAGTATTCTTTCAAAATCAGAACAAAACAGCCGAGTAAATCCCTGGGAAGGGAAACAAAATGCTTTTATAAAATTAATTTAAAATATGGTAATATAAAGAGAAGATTCATTAGAGATTTATAGTGATATTAACAAATAAAGCTATTGACATGTAGTGTATAATATATATGTGCCATGATCTAGGTTTTAATATCCCTAACAATTATTACTTGGATGATAGGTAAATATAATAATTTTAAGGAGGGAAATCATGACTAAAAATAGAAAAACGGAAATTATCAACGAATATGCAAGAATGGATAAAGATACTGGTTCTGCAGAAGTTCAAATTGCTCTTTTAACAGAAAGAATAAATGAACTTACAGCACATTTAAAAATCCATAACAAAGATGAACATTCAAGAAGAGGACTTTTAATAATGGTTGGTAAAAGAAAAAGACTTTTAAAATATCTTGAACATAAAGATATTGAAAGATATCGTGAACTTATAGCTAAACTTGGACTTAGAAAATAATAATTATAAAAAACTCAGTTATTTTATTGCAACTGAGTTTTTTGTGTATTTAGGCAACTATATTCTCACATATTAATATGTAAAAAGACATTAAAAACCAACGTTACTAGCTTGACAAAGTTTTATATAAATGATACTTTTATTTTGGAGGGATTTAATTGGAAAAGGAAATATATAACCTTTCTAAAGATGAAACATTAGATAAAATGCAAACAAGAATGGAAGGCTTATCTAATGAAGAAGCTGAAAAGAGGATTGAAAGAGACGGAGAAAACAAATTACTAGAAGGAAAAAGAAAAACGTTAATAACAAAATTATTGGAACAATTTAAGGATGTAATGGTAATAATATTATTTATTGCGTCAATAGTTTCAGGAATAGTTGCATATATTGAAAAAGAACCATTTACTGATTCTATAATTATTTTAATTGTTGTATTTCTAAATGCAGTGATGGGAGTAATTCAAGAAAGTAAAGCAGAAAAAGCAATAGATTCTTTGAAAAAGATGTCAACACCATTTATTAGAGTAAAAAGAGATGGTAAAGTATTAAGTATAAATATTGAAGCTTTAGTAGTAGGAGATATAGTCCTTGTCGAGGCAGGAGACTTTGTACCAGCTGATATGAGAATTATAGAAAACAGTAGTTTAAGGGTAGAAGAAGCTGCCTTAACAGGAGAATCGTTACCAATAGATAAATATGCAAATACAATAGATGGAAGTGTTCCTCTTGCTGAAAGAAAAAACATGCTTTATTCCGGCTGCGGAATAGTGTATGGTAGAGGAACTGGAGTAGTTGTGGCCACAGGGATGAATACAGAACTTGGTAAAATAGCCAATGTTTTAACAGAGCATACATCAGAATTTACTCCATTGCAAAAGAAAATGAACGAGATAAGCAAGACTCTAAGCATTATAGTTGTGGTAATAGGATTGATAATGGTTACATTAGGAGTGTTTAGAGAACAACCAGCAATGGAAGTGTTTATGCTTGCGGTTTCACTTGCAGTTGCGGCAATACCTGAAGGGCTACCGGCAGCAATAACAATAATATTATCAATTGGCGTTCAAAAAATGGCAAAGGAAAATAGTGTTGTAAGAAAGTTATCTTCAGTTGAAGCTCTTGGTTCTACAGAAATAATATGTTCTGATAAAACTGGGACACTTACTCAAAATAAAATGGCAGTAAAAGAGATATGTATTGGTAAGAAAATATTAGAAGAAGTAACAGATAAACAAGTAAAATCAGGCGATGGTTTAGAGTTAATAAATGCAATGATACTGTGTAATGATACTAAATATGGTGAAACTGATGATGTTTTAATTGGAGACCCTACGGAGACGGCACTTGTTGCATATGCTCAAAAGTTTAACATCAAAAAAGCAGAATGGGATAGCAAGTTTGAAAGAAAAGAAGAACTTCCATTTGATTCTGAAAGAAAAATGATGAGCACCATAAATAAAACGGAACTAGGCTATAAAGTTTATACTAAAGGTGCTATTGAAACAATTATTGCTAGATGTGATTATGCTGTAATAGATGGGCAAAAGATAGAAATGACAATAGATATAAAAAAAGAAATATTAAATAAAAATCATGATATGTCTAAAAAAGCATTAAGAGTATTAGCATTTGCAATGCAAGATGTCAAAGCTATTCCAGAAAAAATTGAAAGTAGCAAAGTAGAAAAAGGAATGACATATATAGGACTTGTAGGAATGATTGATCCACCAAGGCCAGAAGCAAAAGAAGCAGTAAAAGATTGTTATGAAGCAGGTATGTTACCTGTGATGATAACTGGTGATAATATTGAAACAGCTAAAGCAATAGCAACAGAACTGGGAATAATTACAAAAGATTCATTAGCCATTACTGGAATGGAACTAGATCAAATGTCTGATGATGAGTTTAAAATTAAAATAGAAAAAATTAGAGTTTACGCAAGAGTCTCTCCAGAAAATAAACTTAGAATAGTTAAAATGTGGAAGAAACTAGGTAAAACTGTTGCAATGACAGGAGATGGAGTAAATGATGCCCCTGCACTCAAACATGCAGACATAGGCGTAGGAATGGGTATAACAGGCACAGAAGTATCAAAAAGTGTATCTAGCATGGTTATAACAGATGATAACTTTGCAACTATAGTTGTAGCAGTAAAAGAGGGAAGAAGAATATATACTAACATTCAAAATGTAATTGCATATCTTTTAGCTTCAAATTTAGCAGAAGTAATTGTAATTTTTGTGGGAATGTTATTTGGACACATAGTAATGTTACCATTGCAGTTATTATGGATAAATCTAGTTACAGATACAATCCCTGCAATTACTTTAGGATTCGAAAAAGCAGAAAAAGGTATTATGAAACAAAAACCAAGAAGTTCAAAAGAAAAGTTCTTTAACTCTTTCTTAACACTTAGAATATTAATACCTGCAATAATAAAAAGTATTTTAATATTAACATCATTCTTTATTGTTGAATCTAAGTATGGTCATGCTGAAGCAATGACGGTAGCGTTTATAATGATGGCATTTATAGAATTGTTATTCGCACATACAATGAGATCTGACAGAAGAACTATAAAACAGATAGGTGTATTTTCAAATAAGCCTATGTTACTGGGAACAATTATAACAATTGCTTTACAATTAATTGTTACCTTTATACCATCAATCGCAAAGACTTTTAAAGTAGAGCAATTAAGCTTAGAATTATACATGCTTTGTATAGGTGTTGCATTTGGGTTTGTAATTATAGCTGAAATGATGAAGGTATTGCTTGCTAAAGTATATCATAAGGAATAAGAAACTATAATATTTATTGTAGAACTGGTTAACTATAAAAGAAGTTAACCAGTTCTTATATATAGTTTTCTTCTGTAAACTAACATAAATGTTGTTCAAATTAATATATATGTAATAGAAGTAAAGGAGTTTTTTTATGGAGAATAATAGTTTTAATAATATAATAAAAAATGGGCAAAACATACTATCTCAACTAGGTAATATTACAGGTTTAAATAGAAATAGGAGAAATTATAATTATAACAGAAGTTCCACTAGAATATTAAGTATGGAAGATGCATACATGCAAATTAAAGCTGGAAGTTGCAATATCATTGATGTTAGAACTGAAAATGAATACAAGGTCATGAGAATAAAAGGAGCAATTAATGTACCTTTAGCAATGATTAGGGAAAACATAACAAACATAATTCCTAATAAGTCAGCCTGTATTATGGTTTATTGTACTACTGGAACGAGAACAGCTCAAGCAGTACAATTACTTAAAAATATGGGATATACAAATTTAATAATATGGGAAGGAGGAGGGATAAATAACTTTAAATATAAAGATGTTATAGAAAAGCTCACTGATGAGATGAATAATGAAAAAGTATAAAACTCTATAAGTATGGGGCAAACACCTCCTTTGTAACAATTTTGTAACAGAAATGCATATGAATTGAAACATAAATGTTATTGTATTGTAGTTGTAATTGTTTTATAAGATAGTATAATGTAATTATAATAAAATAGTTATATTACAAAAGAGGTGTTTATATGAAAGATTTTTTCAAGAATGAATGGAGATTGTTTTTACAAGATATGGAAGCAATAGGAAGTGCGTTTATGGGATTCTTCTCAAGAAAGGAAGAACCACTTATGATTGCAGCAGCTCCAATGCAAGAACCAGCAATAGAAGAGACAAAAGAATATGTTCCAGATGAAGTGGATTACAAGGTAGAAACGTATTTCGGAGAAAACTTACAAGAATTACAACAAAGTTTTTGTGGGGAAAGAACACAACATGATGTTTTAAGGGAATATGCACAGTTTTTTAAACCATATGGAGAAAGTGCAGAAATGTGTCAAAATGCTTTCCAAAAATATTATGACAGACATGCACTTAAAATGGCAGTAAATGAATTTCCAGTTGAACAAGCAAGAATAATACAAAATAATGTAGACTTATTCATACAGGGCCAAGAAATATTTGGAGAAAAGGGACAATTTATTGACTCTCGTGTTGATACTATATTTGAAAAAGCAGGAATAGAACAAGTAAATAAAATGATAAATATACTTGGTGAAGCTGATGGACAAGGACTTAATTATCAAGGAGAAAGAACATTCTCAGAAGCAATTTGCCATATGGTAGACAATGGAATAAAAATGGGTAAAGATGAAAAACTTATTACTCCAATTAGAAAAGCATTAGAAGACAAATTAAACGATGTACATACTTCATTGAGAAGTCATGAAGATTGGAATGATGATTACCAAGCATTACTTTCTCAAGAAAGAAAATATTTATATGCATTAAATAGAATTGAACAATATGAAACGGAAGAAAGAATTGCTGAGTTTGAAAGTAAGTTGAACGAATTAGATGTTGTAATCTAAGGCGATATATAAGAGGTTTGGGAAGTATGAAATATAAAAACATACTTCTCTTTTTTATGTTAAAAGACATGTTAAGATAAATGGAAATAAAATATTGTTAATTAGTAGATATAGGGGTTATAAACTTTACAAATATAATCATTTGGTATATTATATGTTTGTAGAATTGCTTAAATATAGCAAAGGATGGGAGATTTATGAAGGTAAAACTATGTGTTCAAAAAGAAGGACAAAAATCAATTAAATGCGAACTATTAAAAGAAAGTAATTTAAAACCTAAAAAAGTATATTTTTATATTGGTAACATGAAGGAAACAGGTTTTGAAATATTTGAAGAATGTTTAATAGATTTAAAAGCTAGAAAATTAATTGTTCTAGGTGTAGATAGAAAGAATACGACTAAAAAGATGCTAGAAACTATTCTAAGATACACTAAAAATGTTTATTTATTTAATAACAACAATATGATTGAGTTAGATACTCACATTATGGTTTTCGAACATGAGAAAACAGCTAAAATTTATGTTATAAATGGAAATGTATCTGAAGGGGGATATATTGATAATATATCAACATATACATTAATTACATATGATCTAAGCTTGAAATCAGATAATGATAGTTATAAAGAATACATAGATGAACTTTTAAATATAACCAAGTTTGAAGAAGCACGTAAACTTGAAAAAGAATATATAAAAGAACTATTTGATAAACAACAAATATTTACAAACAAACAATATACACATAATGTAATGTCTATATCTGAGTTGTTAAATGAAAAGGAAACACCAATAAAAAAAGAAAAGTTATCAGAGGATGATGTAGAAATTCCAGAGGATAAGGATTGGGAAGACATTCAGATTATACCAGAAATAGATTTAAGTGGATTAGAAGAATTTAATATCAATATTGATGTGGAAGATATGATCGAAAAAGAACAACAACTTGAAACGGGCAAAGAAAATATTATAATAAAAGAAAAAAAAGAAGATAAAGCAAATATAAAAAAAGAAGATAAAGCAATAGATAAGACTATTGAAGTAGATGACATCAAAACAGACTTTGATGAAAATGAAGTTTTGGATATAGAAGATATCTTGTTTGAAACAGCAGCAGTTGGAATAGATAAAAGAAGTATAGATAAGAAAATAGAAAAAATAGAAAAAGAAAAGAGTAAGGAAAAACCAGTATCTAAAAAAATAGATCTAGCGAAAGTAAGTAATTTAATATTAGAACTTCCTAAAAAACCCTCTAAAGGCAAAGACGTTGGAGTAATAAAAGTGCCAAATTATATTAAAGAAATGATACCAGATTTTTTTGAAGCACTTGATAAAGGAACAACATCTGAAAGGGTAGATGGTGTGTTTAAAGAAGTTAACATTAAACTAGAGATAGTTGATGTAAAAGGTGGAAAAAAGGTTTCAGATAATAAGGCTAAAATAAGTTCTAAGGCAGGACAAACATATATAACTTTTCATTCGGATGAATTAAAGAATATTAATTACGAAGAAGATGATATTACTAGAATTATAAAACTAGCACAAGATACATATCACATTGAAATAATTTCAAAAGAAGTACAAGAGTATAAAATATGGAAGAAACTATGTTCGAGCAAGATGAGAGGTTCTAAAAGAAATTACGGTATAATGTAAAATATATAATATATAAGAAACATAGTGAGTAGGAGAAATAATGCAGTTAAAAAGAGTAGAAATACAAGGATTTAAATCATTTGCTGAAAAGACAAATGTAGAGTTTTTAGATGGAATAACTACAATAGTAGGTCCAAATGGCTCACGGAAAAAGCAACGTATCAGACGCAATAAGATGGGTGCTTGGAGAACAAAGTGCAAAAAGTCTAAGGGGCTCAAAAATGGAAGATATAATATTTGCAGGAACTCAGCAAAGAAAGATGCTGGGGCTTGCTGAAGTTACGCTGATCTTAGACAATATAGATGGAAAATTACCTTTAGAATATAATGAGGTTTCTGTAACTAGAAGAGTATATAGAAGCGGAGAAAGTGAATATTATATAAATAAGTCACAATGTAGACTTAAGGATATTCAAGAACTATTTATGGATACAGGGATAGGTAGAGATGGATATAGTATTATAGGTCAAGGTAAAATTGATGAGATATTATCTAACAAGTCCGAAGAAAGAAGAAATATTTTTGAAGAGGCATCAGGAATTGTTAAATATAGAACTAGAAAAGATGAAGCTGTAAGAAAGTTAGAGAAAACTAATTTAAATCTTACAAGAGTAACAGACGTATTAAATGAAATAGAGTCTTCTTTAGGACCACTTGAAGAAAAATCAAAAGTAGCAAAAAGATATCTGGAATTAAGGGAAAAACTAAAAACATTAGAAGTTAGAGATTTCCTTAATGTTATATCTACAGCAGAAGAAGAACTAAATAAAATTAATGACGTTGTTGAAGGATTTAATCAAAGCATAAGGGTTAGTGAAACTTTAATTGATAGCATTTCTAAAAATAGAGACGAATTAAAAATGGATTTAGAAAAAATATTACTTGATATTGAAAAAGGCCAAGAAGATTATTTTAAAACAATTAATGAAATAGAAAAAGTAAAAACAAGAATAGAAACTTTTGATGACAGAGTAAAGCAAGATGAAGAAGTAATAGAGAGATTAATACTTGAAATAGAAGAAAATGTTATAAAAATTGAATCCTTAAAAGAAGACATTGAAAAAAGAAACACAAGAAAACAAAGTATGATAGATAATAAAGTTAGATTTGAACACGAATTAGAAGAAAAAGAGCTGGAACTAGAAGATGTAACTAATAACATGAATGATGAAGATCTAAAAATTGATGGGATTAAAAATTATATAGAAGGACTTAAGGACAAGCTTACAGAGTATAAAGTAGAAGTAAGTTCTCTAGAATCTACTATGGAAGCTAATGGTAAGCGTATTGATACCATTCTTAGAGAAAACGTAACAGATATTTCTTCTGCTGATGAAATGAGAATTAGGCAAACAGATGAAAAGGAAAAGTATTCTAAAGTTAAAAAAGAGAAAATAGAACTAGAACAAGTTATTAATGATTTAGGAGAGGCAAAAGCAAGAATAGAAGAAGGAATAATGAGCTTCAAACAGAAAGATGAAAGTCTAAAACAAATAATTATAGAAACAAAATCAAAACTTAATTATTTAATTGGTTTAGAAAATGAAAATGAAGGATATTCTAGGAGTGTAAAATCAGTTATATCTAGAGCAAAAGAAAATGGAACGTATGGAAAAACAGTGCATGGAACTTTAGCATCACTAATCAATGCGAAAAAGGAACATGAAAAGGCTATAGAAATAGCTCTTGGTGGATACATCCAAAACATTGTCGTTGAGAATGATAAAGAAGCAAAAGAAGCAATAAGCTATTTAAAACAAAATTCACTTGGAAGAGCAACGTTTTTACCAATAAATAGTATAAAAAAGGTTAAAGTAGAAAGAGTTCCATCGAAACTTCAAGGTGTCATAGGAATGGCTTCAGAGTTAGTAGAATTTGATGAAAAATATCAAAATATTATTGACTTATCTCTTGGTAGAACAATCATTGTTGATAATATGGATAATGGAGTTTCAATTTCCAAGAAGATATCTTCATTTATGAAAATAGTTACCCTAGACGGTGAAGTAATAATGGGAACAGGAACGCTTACAGGAGGAAATGTTTCATCAAAGGGTTCATCTCTTTTAGGAAGAAGTGCAAAAATAGAGTTAACAAAGGAAGAGTTAAGAAAGGCTGAAAAAGAATACAGCAAATTTAATTTAAGTATACAAAATGATAAAATATCATATGAAAAAATAGTTGAAGAAATGCTTCAGAAGAATGAAGAACTTCAAAGAGCAACAATTGAATATAATGTGGTAGAGGAAAAATTAAATAATATTGAAAAGCAAGTAGATAGTATCGCAAAAGTAAGGGAGAATAAAGAAGAAGAAAAAAATGAATTATTTAAACAAAATAAGTTTATAGTTGAAAAAAAGATAGCTATATCGGAAAGTGTAGCAAGTATAGAAAAAGAAATTGAAGAGAAACAACAAGAAGTGTCTGAATATGCAAGGTTCCATAAAGAAAAGGAAGATAGAGTTAATTTTCTTAAAGAAGATATTGTTAACTTAAGGATTTCTTTATCATCATTTGATGAATCTAATATTGCTATAGATGAAATGATTGAAAAGATGAAGGAAGATATTGCTTCCCTTGAACTATCAAATAACAAGAAGAATGAATCTATTAATGAATCTAAACAACTAATAAAAGCAAGAAAACAAGAAAATATATTAGATGAACAACTTATTAAAAACCAAGATAGTTCACTTGAAGAGCTAAAAAAGTATAATGATACTTTAAAAGATAAGAAAACTTCTAATTTAGATAAACAAGAAGAATTAAATAATAAGTATACTGAAGAAATTCAAAAAATAGAAATACTAAAAGAACAGAAAAATAAAACAGAAAGTAAAAAAATAAAGTTTGATCTAGAAATAGATACTTTAAAAAGTAAAATATGGGACGATTATGAACTTACAATATCAAGTGCAAAAGAATATGAAAAAAATACTATTCTAGATAAAGAAATAAGTGCAAATAAAATAGTTAAATTAATAAAAGAAACAAGGGAAGAAATAAAATCACTTGGAGAAATTAGTGTTAGCAGTATAGAAGAATTTAAAGAACAAAGTGAAAGAGCAGAATTCATATCAAAACAAAAAATAGATTTAGAAGAAACGAAAACCAAGCTAGAAAATTTAATTGATAATGCAATAAGTATAATGAAAACACAATTTATAAAACAGTTTAAATTAATAAGCAAAAGTTTTTCTGAAGTGTTCGAAGAATTATTTGGCGGAGGAAAAGCAGAATTAAAACTTAGTGATGAATCTAATGTACTTGAAAGTGGAATTGAAATAGAAGTTCAACCTCCAGGCAAGAAACTTCAAAATATGATGTTACTTTCAGGAGGAGAAAGAGCACTTACTGCAATAGCATTACTATTTTCAATACTTAAAATAAAAGCACCACCATTTTGTATACTGGATGAAATAGAAGCCGCTTTAGATGATATTAATGTTGTAAGGTTTGCTAAATATATAAAAAAATATTCAAAAGATACTCAATTTATAGTTATAACTCATAGAAAAGGAACTATGGAAGTAGCAACTTCTATTTATGGTGTAACTATGCAAGAATATGGAGTATCTAAATTAATATCGATGAAATTGAAATAATAAAAAGAGCAAGACTGATAAAAAATGATATTGTGAAACCTTGGTGTATGTGATAATATTGTTATATATTAAAGGGGGAAATAAAATGAAAAAAAGAAAACGGTCGGTATATCATTAATAGTTTTAGTAATAACCATAATTGTTATGATAGTCTTAGCAGGGGCAATAATATTATCCTTAAACAGCAGTAATATTATTGGTAGGGCTGGTGAAGCCAAAACAAAAGTTGATATGGCAACAGTAAAAGAACAAATTGGGATTGTCAAAGCAGAAGCACTATTAAACGATTCTACAGGTGACTTTTCTAAAATAAATAAAGGAGATTTACCTATAGAAATTAGTTCTAAAGGAGAGGTTTCTTTAACAGGTAATGTAGATGATAAAACTGTTGAAACATTTATGGATGTATTTGTTGAAACAGCACCTGAAAGTGATTTTGATTATTCTGAAAATAATGGAAAAATAACAATTACGGGATATAAAAGAAAAGCAGATAATATAAAATACCTAAAAATACCCTCTACTATAAATGGAAAACCAGTAATTGGTATTGGCAGTTCGGTGTTTTATGCTTGTTTTAGCTTAACAAATGTAGTAATACCAAACTCTGTTATTTCAATTGGCACAGAGGCATTTTATAATTGTTCTGGTTTAACCAATATAACAATACCAAACTCTGTGACTTCAATCGGTATTTTTTCATTTTTTAATTGTTCTAGTTTAACCAATATAATAATACCAAATTCCATGACTTCGATTGGCCTTTATGCATTTTCTACTTGTACTAGCTTAACCAATATAATAATACCAAACTCCGTGAATTCGATTGCTAGTAATGCATTTTACAATTGTACTAGCTTAACATCAATAAAAATTAAAAGACCAAATGATGGAACACTAACAGGTGCTCCGTGGAGTGCACCAAATGCAACAGTTACATGGAATTATACAGGAAAATAAAACATAACGGTAAGCGTATAGCCTATCGTTTTTTGTTTTTTAATTTCAGTCATATCTTTTTATAAAAATATCATAACTAATAAAAACACGATGATTTATATATCATGGTGTTGAAGATTATATATATATATGATAACATTTTTATATATTTAAAGGGGGATATAAAATGAAAAAACAAAACAAGCGGTATATCATTAATTGTATTAGTGATAACCATAATTGTTATGATAGTCTTAGCAGGGGCAATAATATTGTCATTAAACAGCAGTAACATTATAGGTAAGGCAAGTGAAGCCAAAACAAAGGTTGATATGGCAACTGTAAAAGAACAAATTGGGATTGTTAAAGCAGAAACACTATTAAATGATTCTGCAGGAAATTTTTCTAAAATAAATAAAGGAGATTTACCTATAGAAATTAGTTCTAATGGAGAGGTTTCTTTAACAGGTAATGTAGATGATAAAACAGCTGAAACATTTATGGATGTATTTGTTGAAACAGCACCTGCAAGCTATTTCAATTATTCTGAGAATGATGGAAAAGTAACAATTACGGGATATACAAAGAAAGATGATACTACTATAAAATATTTAAATATTCCATCCATTATTGATGGTAAACCGGTGGTTTCTATTGGGAGCAATGTATTTATGAATTGTCCCAATCTAATAAATATAACAATACCAAATACTGTTGTTTCTATTGGGGAATTTGCATTTAGTAATTGTTATAAGTTAAAAAATATAAAAATTCCTGATTCTGTAATTTTCATTGATAGATATGCATTTGAATGGTGTAGCGGTCTAACGAATATAAATATACCCATTTATATGACGTCTATTAGTAATGGAACTTTTTTTGGTTGTGGAGGTTTAACTAGTATAACAATACCGAATTCTGTAACTTCTATAAATGTAGAGGCCTTTGGTAGTTGTTACAATGTAACAAGAATAATAATACCAGACTCAGTGGTTTCTATTGGTAGGAATGCATTTTATTTTTGTGATAGTTTAACTAGCATAACAATACCAAACTCCGTGACTTCGATTGAAGATACTGCGTTTTCTTGGTGCTCCAACTTAACATCAATAAAAATAAAAAGACCAAATGATGGAACATTGACAGGTGCTCCTTGGAGTGCACCAAATGCAACAGTTAAATGGAATTACACAGGAAATTAAACCACCTTATTAGGTGCCAAACATATTAATAATAAGACGGTTCACGTTGCCTAGTTTTATAAATTAACATTAAAAAACATGTCATAAAAGCTTAAAAGCTATAGACATGTTATACATCTTGGTATCCCCGCACGGGTTCGAACCGTGGACCTACTGATTAAGAGTCAGTTGCTCTACCGACTGAGCTACGGAGACATGAATTAATAAAATATATTATACTGCTTTTATGTTTATATGTCAATACAAAAGGAATAATGCAGATACAATATTTGTACCTGCATTTTAATCTTAAAACTTTGTTAAAGGGGTCATATCTTT
>JAQUBQ010000053.1 GCA_028686615.1 Clostridia bacterium
TTTCTCCATGTAACATGTATAGCTTTATAACCATTTCAGTATCGCTTCTTGTTATAAGGGCTATATTATTTGAAATCAATATTTCTCTTACTTCACTGTAGTTATATATTTCTCCATTATATACTATAGTATATAATTTACCATTTTTACTAAATGTCATTGGCTGGCTGTCAACATTTATATCTATAATACTTAATCTTTTATATCCTAAGTATACATTATTTGTTGTATAATAACCTGTTTGATCTTCACCTCTTGTGGTAAGTTTTTCAGTCATCCTTTTTAATAACTCTTTTGCTTCTTTAATATTTTTTTGAAAGTCTGTAAATCCTAAAATTCCACACAAATCATATCACCTCTAATTATATAAATATGTTATTTTCATGCTTTTTATACTACTTAAATGTAATTAAATATCTTTTATTGCAAATAATACTATATAGCGAAAGATGGTGTTTTTTTGAAGAAAGTATTAATAACTGGTGCCCGGTTCTGGACTAGGTAAAGAGGCAGCGATAGCATTAGCTAAAAGAGGTCATAAAGTATATGCAACTGTACATTATGAAGAAGAAATAGAAAAATTAAGTAATTATGCTAAAGAAAACAACTTAGATATGGAAGTATTTAAATTAGATATATTACTAGAAGAAGATAGAAATCTTGTGCTAAATTATGATATAGATACCTTTATTGCTAATGCTGCAATAGGCGATTCTGGTTCTGTAGCTGAAATACGAATAGATAGAATTAAAAATGTTTTTGAAACTAATGTATTTGCTAATATAGAGTTATCCCAACTTGTTATAAAAAGAATGATCGAAAAAGGTATATATGGCAAACTTATATTTCTATCTTCATTAGTTGGAAGAGTTTCTATACCTTTCCTATCTCCATATTGTGCTTCTAAATCTGCCTTAGAAGCGTTTATAGAGTCTTTAAAGTATGAATTAGAGATATTACCCGGAAGCAAGATACAAGTCTGTTTAATTGAACCTGGAGCTTACGCAACTGGTTTTAATAAAATTAATTATGAAAAGAAATATACTTGGATGAATTCTAAATCATATTTCAAGGATAACTATGATGAATTAAAAAAGTATGAAGATAAAATTTGGGAAAAAATTGAACTTAAAGATTATGATAATATTATAGATAAATATGTAAAGGCTGTTGAAGATGAAAAACCTAAATTTAGATATACTGCTCCAAAAGGCCAGGCCTTGGCTGTTGAAATTGCTAGAATATTTAAAGGTTAAAAAAATAGAGTGAGATTATATGAAAAACAATAATCTCAACTCTATTACTTATATTATCCCCAATATAAATTAGTCTATACAAATATTTTTAAATTATATGGACAATACATCAAAAATTGATAATATAATAAACAAAAATAGAGATGAGTATTAAGAAAAACAATACTCAAACTCTATCATATATATTATGTGTATATATAATTATTTTATAATTCTTTTTTTATTTATTTTTTGTTTTTATTTAATAATTATATACTAGTAATTCTTGACCTTCATATATCATGCTATCTTGCAGGTTATTTAATTTCTTTATATGTAATATAACATTTTGTATATTTAAATCTTCGTTTTTGTCACAAACATTATTTGCAATATTCCATAATGTTGTTCCTGAACTTACCATCATTGTTTTTGTTGTAAGTTGATCCTTACCTAAATTTACATTGAAAAATATACTTATTGTTATAAATATCATTACTAATAAAAGAATATTTTGAAACATCTTTGTTGCTTTTCTTTTTCTGTAATTTCTACCTCTTTTTGAACCAATTATTGTATTACTTTTATTACTATATACATATTCCATAATATTACCTCCTAAAACATATGTTTGTTTTAACTAATAATATTATATAATATGAACAAGTGTTTGTCAAGTGTTTTTAGAAAAATTTGTAAAAAAGTGAATATTTGTTTACTTTTATTATATTTTTTCTTTATTACATTTAGCAAAAGCCTCTTTAAAGCTAGTCAAATAGCTTCTTAGAAGCGGTCCTGCTCCAAGTAATGTACCGCCAAAGTATCTTACAATTACAACTAAATAATTAGTTACGCTTTCATGTTCCATTGTAGATATGACAGAATTTACTCCTGTACCTTGTGGTTCATTATCATTTGAAAATTTAGAATATTTAACATTATCTGTATAATATTCATATGCATAAACTACATGTCTTGCCTTCTTATGATCCTTTTTTATTTTACTTATATACTCTTCCACCTCTTCACTAGAACTAACATGAAATATATATGAATAAAACTTAGATTTTTTTATATCATAATATCCAGATGCTATTTCACCATATTCAGAGTTTGTTATATCACTTGCTAATATATGTTTATCTTTATTCAAAGTTATCACCACAAATATTATACCATACTTATAAACTAATGTAAATTATAAGTAAAAAATAGAAGCAAGATATCTCTTCTTACTTCTATTTGTACATTTTATTTTATTTTATTTTATTTAGTTTTAACTTACCTTTAATTCTTACTTTTAACTTTTAACTTTTTCTTAAAGCTACAATTGGATCCATTTTAGCTGCTTTAAGTGATGGTATTATTCCAGCTATAGCAGATAATATTATACATATTATAACTAAAGATACACCTGCTAAATTACTTAAATTTGCAACTTGTATATCGCCCATATTCATACCATAATTAAGTAAAATTGTAGTTATACTTTTATTTATTACTATGCAAAATACATTAGTAACTACTAAACCTATTATACCAGCAAAAAGACCAATTATTACAGATTCAGATAAAAATATGTTTCTAATATCTTTTCTTCTTGCTCCTATTGCTCTTAAAATACCTATTTCAGCTATTCTTTCTACAACAGAGATATAGATTACAATTCCTATCATAAGTATCGCTACAACTACAGATATACTTGAAAAACCTATTAAAACATTTCTTACAACATTTAATGCTGTTTCTACACCAGAAAGTGTTGAAGTAGCTGAACCCTTAAATGTAAGTTTATCCAGTTTTGCATTTAAATCATCTATAACATTTGTTATCTGATTACTTGTTAAATCTTTATCTAAATATATATATGATTGTACATATAACATATCTTCTTTTTTAATATCATACAACTGCTCATAAAGTTTTAATGTATCTAGTGAATATTGGTATGTTGAGTAACCAATTGTATTTATTGAAGTTATTCCAACTATTTTATATGAGAGTACTTTATTATCTGGATTATCCCTCCCATACGAATGCATAGGGCCAAACTTCATATATAAGTCTTTACCTATAAGATCTTTAATAGTCATTGAACTATTTCCAGAAATCAAATATTCTGCAGTATTTAAAGAAAGTACTGTTTCTTTTTCATTTTCAGGGGCTCTACCTAATGTTAAATTTCCTTCTACGTTTTCATAGGGCTCAAATCCATTCATTGTATTATATGATGAGGACTCTATTACTTCAGTTTCAGCATTTTCTTTATTTAATGTAACTTCACTAAAGAAATTAGTATACAGATTACTTGGTACAATCCAATAATGACTAACTTTATTATTAGCATTTTTTATATCTTCAATATCTGAGTATTTTACCATTTTATGTTCATCGCCAGAAGTCATAACTTTTATTGGTTTATCTTCATCTTTGCCCTTTACAGTAACTGTAACCATATTAGTTGGCATTATAGCTTCAACTTGAGATTTTGCTATATTCATTGATCCATTAGATAATGCTAAGGCTAGACCAATCCCAACTATTCCAATAGACATACCTATAGATGTAGCAATCACTCTAGACTTTCTAGAAGTTATATTTTTTAAAGAATATTTAAAAGCTCTAAAAAATGACATACCGGATTTTGAATTGTTTTTTACTTCTTCTATTTCACTTATTTCAGTTTTTTCTATCTTTTCAGCTTTGTCTTCTACACTTATTACTTTACCATCCTCCATGTTTATTATACTATCTGCATATTTATCTACAAGTTCTTGTGAATGGGTTATAATTAATATCAGTTTTGTTTTAGAAAGTTCTTTTAGAAGTTCCATTATTTCGCTGCTCATTTTACTATCTAATGAACCCGTCGGTTCATCTGCTAAAATTATATCTGGGTCATTAGCTAGTGCTCTAGCAATAGCAACTCTTTGTTTTTGTCCACCAGATAATAGATTAACCTTTCTCCTTGAAAACTTATCCATTTCAACTTCTTTAAGTAAACTTAATATTTTTTCTTTTTTATCCTTTATATTAGATAAATCTAGTGCAACTTTAATGTTATCATAGGCAGTAAGTTTATTTATTAAATAGAATTGTTGAAATATAAATCCTATATTATTCTTTCTATAACTATCTAAGTCTTTATTCTTAAATTCCTTTAATGATTTATTATTTATTATTACATCGCCTTCAAAATCACTATCTAATGCTCCAATTATATTCATTAAAGTTGTTTTACCACTACCAGAAGGTCCAAGTATACATACTATACCTCTATCTGGAGTTTCAAATTTTATATTTTTTAATGCTTTAAAATCTTGATTCTTCATTTTATATATTTTTGATTTAATATCTACTTTTAACATAACTCCCGCCTCCTATTCATCTCTTAATGCATCTATTACACGCATCTTAGTTGCTTTTTTAGAAGGTAAATATCCTGCAATAGCAGAAATTAAACTACTAAAAGCAATAATTGTTATTATTGTTGCAAACGGAAATGTTATATTTGTAAACGGTATTTTAGATACAGGTATTGTAATTATACCCGGTAAATTTAAATCTAAAATTTTAAATATTAGTTTTTCCAAAAATGGAGCACTAACAAATGATATGATAAGGCCTAATACTCCTGAAAACATTCCCATAAGTATTGCTTCACTTTCAAATATTCTTATAACATCTTTATTTCTACCACCAACAGCTTTTATAATACCAATCTCAGTCTTTCTTTCAATTACACTTGAATAAAGTACTATTGAAGTCATAATCGATGAAACTACCAATGCTATAATTATGAATATACTGATTACTATTTGTGCCATCATTATAAGCTGTTCAAATATATTTTTTACAACTATCGCCACATTATTAGCACTAAACCCTTCTTTTGTTACTCCTGTACTCATTATAGAAATTTTACCACTACCACCATTTTCTTCTGCTGCTATATAATCTGAAACCTCTTTTGTTTCATTTACATCTGAAACTATTAGCTCATACATATATGCAGTTTCTGCAAGATAGGAATATAGACTTTTATCCATTATATCTATACCTTTAGTCCAAGATTCAACATCGTTATAATTATAATACAAATTTGGTATACCTATATCTAGTTCATTTACAAGTCCAGATATGTAAAACTCCTTTTCATACTTAAGTGGCACACCAGGTATATTAATTGTTAATATTATACTTTTTCCTATAACTTGATCCAGATTATCTTTATCTAAATCTAAATCATTTAATATACCTCTTGCAGTAGCTTGGTTTAACAATACTTCATATTTACCTTCTTCCGGTAACTTTCCAGATACATTTTCATTTAGAAACTCTAAATTATTTTTATCTGCTAAAGCATATATATTAAGACCATTATGTTCATTAAACTTTTTATCATCTTGCTTAATTCTTATAGTAGCAGTATTTAAAGCCATAAACTTTCTATAACTAGATATTTTAGATTGTATATACTCATTATTTACAATTTTACCGTAGTCTGCAATGTTAGTCGTTGTAACCATTGTTTCTTTACCTGATGAATCTGATCCTTTAATGGCTTTATTTACAACTAAAACATTTGCTGTACCAAATTTATTAAGTTGTTTATCTATATGTATATTAGCTCCATTACCAAGACCTGCTATAAGGGTGAAACCTATTATACCAATACAACCTGCAATAGTTGTTATAATGACTCTACCTTTTTTCTTTTTCATATTTCTTAAAGATAATTTGAATGCTTCAAAGAAAGACATTGCTCTATCTTTTTTAGTTAAAGTAGATTTAGTTGTATTTATATTTCCTTCTTTTATTACTGTATCACTTTCAATCATTCCATCTTTAACTCTAATTATTCTACTAGAATATTCATCTGCTAGTTTATCATTATGAGTTACCATAATAATAAGTTTATCTTTTGCAATAGATTTAATTAGCTCCATTATTTGCTTTCCAGTTTTTTTATCTAATGCACCAGTTGGTTCATCTGCTAAGATTATATCTGGATCATTAGCCAGTGATCTAGCAATAGCCACTCTTTGTTTTTGGCCACCAGATAATTCAGATGGTTTATGATTTAAGTGACTTTCTAATCCAACCTTTTTTAATAATTCTATAGCTCTTTTATGTCTTTTAGGATAACTTAATCCTATTAAATTCATAACTATTTCAACATTTTCTAAAGCAGTTAAATGTTCAATTAGATTGAAATTTTGAAATATAAAACCAACATTATTCTTCCTATATAAATCCCAATCTTTTTTCTTAAATTTCTTTGAAGTCTTATCTCCAATAACTAATTCTCCACTAGTAGGAAAGTCTAATCCAGCAATTAAGTTAAGCATTGTAGATTTACCACTACCTGATGGACCAACTATTGAAACAAACTCACCCTTTTCAAAAGACATGCTAATATCCTTTAGTGCTACAAACTCTTCTTTTTTTCCTAGTTTAAAACTCTTCTTCACATTTTTTAATTCTAGTAACATTAAAAAACCTCCTCTTTTAATAAACACCTAAATTATATATTAATATAAACCTATATGCAAGTGATAATTGTAACTTTTTTACATTACATTTGTAATATAAACATTTTATATTGTATTCTACATTGTAATTAATACAACAAAAAGAGCGTAATATATGTAATTAACGCTCTAATTTATTGTTATATAATATTTAATTTATGATGATTTCTTATATTCATATACAGGCTGCGCTTTGCTTTGTACAACATCTTTAGTTATTCTACAAGTAGTTATTGATTTATCTGATGGTATTTTAAACATTGCATCTACTATAA
>JAQUBQ010000054.1 GCA_028686615.1 Clostridia bacterium
GAAATCATAGTTAATAAATACCATATAAGGCTACTAAAAATAGAAGATGGTGGGCGATATGAAGTAATATCAGATGTTATCAAATTAAGACTGTTATGAAAAGTAGAAGAGTTTTGTCTAATAGACACATTAAATGTTCCAACTGCTTGTCCTATATTTGCCCTTGATATATCATTATTTTCATTCAAAACAATACTATACTTGATTGAATTAACAAACCCTAAATCGTCATTAGGAATTAATGTATCAAAATTGTTTTTTAATGAAAGAGAATAACTTTTATTATCTTTATGATCTATATATGAAAAATTATAATTATTATTATCTAAAACTTTAATCCTTGTAAAATTGTCAAAGCCATAATTAAATAAATTTATAGCATCTGTATATCTTGTATCTTCCCCAGAATTACCATTTCCTCCAAAGATTCCAACTAAAAGAAATTTATCATCCTTTTTACCAAATGTAACCAATGTTCTACCCGCTTCGTTAGTAAAACCTGTTTTACCACCTACACAAAACTCATAATGCCTTGAAAGATAACTTTCGGATTTTGATAGTATAAGTCTATTAGTGTTTTGATACACTCTTTCCACAGGAGTCTTATTTGTAGGGGGGATAGTGTATTTTGATGTAGAACAGATCTTTACAAAATCATCGTTTTTTACAGCATAAGAGAGTATTTTAACCATATCTTTAGCTGTTGAATAATGCTCTTCATCATGATAACCATGAGCGTTTGTAAAGTTTGTGTTGTTACATCCGAGTTCTTCCAATTTATTATTCATAAGGACTATAAATTCATCAATAGTGCCAGAAACTGCTTCTGCAACTACATTTGCACTATCATTCCCAGATTTAAGCATTAAAGAGTATAATAAGTCTTTAACAGAGATTACTTCACCTTTTTTTAATGCTGCATTTGAACTGTCCCAAGGAATATCTAATGCGGTCTTAGATACGACTACAGAAGAGTCTAAATTTAAATTTTCTAATGCTAGAATTGCAGTAAGAATTTTTGTAGTACTTGCAGGATATATTTTTTTATCCCCATTCTTTTCAAAAAGACTTTTATCACTGTTACTATCCACAAGTACAGCAGAAGTAGAATTTAATCTTGGAATTTCACTTGCAAAGATAAGGTTTGTGCAAGTAAAAATCAAAAACAATAAAATTGTAGGTTTATATAATTTTTTAAAAATATGTAAATTATTGAAGAATCTATATGTTTTCAAATTATCACTCCCAAGTAGAATTTATTATAAATTATACTATAAGGTTAGTGATAAATAAAGAGAAAGGAGATAAGTTTGAAAAATAGTATAATAAAAGTAAAGGAATATATAAAAAACAAGGGTTTTATTATAGGAATAAGTTTACTAATAATTACCATTATTACCACAAATGCTTACTCTATGATAAACACCAACAATAAATTAGTTATAAATAATGAAAGTATTAGTAAAGCTAAAAAAAACACTATAGAAATACATATTAGCGGGGAAGTCAAGAAAAAAGGGAAGCTTGTTCTTAAGAGAGGAACTACCTTAAGTAAAGCTTTAAGTAAAGCAGGTGGAATTACTGAAAACGCAAATATCTCTAACCTAGATACAGAAAGAAAACTAATTAATGGAGATAAAATAATAATTCCTTCTAAAGCCCAAATACAAGAGAAAGAAGTACATATTGAAGAGGAACAAATTAAAGAAGCAATGGGCGAACTAACAGAAGAAATAATAAATATAAATAAAGCAAGTAAAGTAGAATTAATGAAACTTAAAGGAATAGGAGAAAAAACGGCAGAAAATATCATTGAATATAGAAGACAGAAGCAATTTGAAGAAATAGAAGAGATTATGGAAGTAAAGGGAATAGGAGAAGCTAAATTTCAAAGTATAAAAAATAATATAAAAATATAGTAAAGTTTTAAAGCATTGTAATAAAATTAATTATAGGATAGAATTTATAGAAAGAAGAGTAATTAGTAAAAGGAGTTGTTTATGAAAAAAAATAAAAGATTAGGAATAAGTATAATAATATTAGTAATAGCTATAATTGTAATGATAATTCTAGCAGGAGTAATTGTTTTAAACACATCTAAGTCTAATGTAATAAAGAGGGCTTTAGAATCTAATTTTAAAACAAATTTATCACAATATAATAATGAACTTATGATGAACTTGTCTAGTAAATTTTTGCAAGTTCAAGAAGAATTTAACTTAAATAGTGTAAATACCTTTACTAATAATGAAATAAGAGAATATATCAAAAACATACCAGAAAAGGATATAAATAAATACAAAATAATCAATGGAAAATTGGCATATATAGGTTCAGATTTAAATGAAATAAAATGGTCAAAAGAAAAAGGGGTATCGCTAGATATTCCTTATATAAAAGATGGCTTAGTTCTTTGGTATGATGGAATATATAATAAAGGAATAGGAATTTATAATGATAATAACAATGTATGGAAGGATTTAAGTGGAAATGGTAATGATATGACTATTTCAAATATAGATTTTACTATATCAGATGGATGGAATGGTAAGGGGCTTAGTCTAGACAATACACAACATACAATGAATTCAAACAATCCTTTGAAAAACCAAACACTTATGGAACAAGGTTATACAATAGAAGTTGTATTTCAAAAGAAATCCATAGGAATAAGAAGATATCTTGGAGGGATAAACAGGGGGTTTCATATAAATTATTATAATGAAAAAGCTTTACACTATATAAATGATGGGAACAGTGATCATTATGCATATTCTAATAATGCTTCCGAAGTAAATAAGATATTAAGTTATACAGGAACGTATTTTAAAGATTCAGTTAGTACTAAAGTTGAAATGTATGCAAATGGGGCTGACAAGAATAATGGTAGTTATTATGGTAGTCTCATAATTCCTTATGGAATGGAATCTTCCATTACGTATTACTTTAATGACGCTATCATATATTCAGTAAGGATTTATGATAAGGTGCTAACTCAGAAAGAGATAACAAGAAACTACCAAATGGATAAAGGAAGATTTGGAATATAAATTAAAAATATAGTAAAGTTAAATCAAAAGATGAGGAATTAATAATTAATATTATATTTACAATGATGGCTTGAATATTTTTTTCATATATAGTATAATGTTGAAGTGTAGATTTATGTAGTCTATATAGGAGATTGATGTTATGGAATTACAAATGAATAAATTTGAAATAGTAGATTTGCCAGGAATGCAAACTATTGCGTTTTTAGTAGAGAGAAATGATGAAGAATATAGAAAAGGGAATGCGCTTTTTACCCTTCAAAAGTTAGAATCAACAGGGAGAGAAGAAGAAGGAAAACTAAAAAAGACATTTTCTGTTTTAAATACAGATGAAAGACAGTATGTGGTTTTACTTACCCTCGATAAATCAAGAGCTATATTGAGTACAGGAGAAATTACAGAAGATGGTTTTGTTTCTAAAGACAATGCAATACCATTATCTTATGGCTCAGTTTATAATCAAGAAGGAGTTGAATATAAAGAGTTTACTTATACACCTAGTATGAAGAGACAATTCGCTATAATTGATACCAGCATAGGTGAAGAAGTCAAACCAACTTTATACGTAGATAAAATAACAAATGAAGTAAAAGGAAAGTGTAAGATATTACCACTTAGACCATATATAGTATTAGAGCTAAGGCTTGACAAAAAATAGTTTGGAGGAAATAAAAATGGCAGAAGCAGAATTATCAGTAGCAGGAGCACCTATAGAAGTAGGATTAGATAACAATTTAACTCATAAATCTAAAAGCAAAGTAAAAATAGCTAATGTTAGAATACCTGAAATTAAAAAGAAAAAAGAGGAAGAAAAAGCAGAAAGAGAACAAGACGGAATGATAGTATAATATTATTTTAACAAGGAGGATATATGGAGACTATTAGAAGATATAAAGGACAACTAATTGCAATTGGGGTATTCTACTTAATCTTATGTATTGAGATAATAGGAGCCTTTTCTGTGGCAAGAAACCTACCTGAAAACCAAGGAGCTATAGTTGGAGTTTTTTCAAATTTAGCAGAAACAATGAAAGAATATATGAAAAATCCATTTAAAATCATAGGTGGATTATTTTCAATAAAAGGAGCAGCTTCGATGTTTTTTACAGGCTGTTTTTGGCTTTTAATATTTTTCATAGGAATGACAATTTGGTTTTTAATCAAAAATGGAAAAAAGCATGAATATGATGGAATAGAAAGTGGGTCTAGTGACTGGAGCAAAGGCGGAGAAGAATACAGAAAATTAGCAGATGGTAGTGAAGTTCTAAATAGAAAAGAAGGATTCATATTAAGTAAAACACATTATTTAGGAACTGATTTAAGAAAAGTTAAAATAAACAAAAACATACTTGTAGTCGGAGGTTCAGGAGCAGGTAAATCAACTTGTTACATTAAACCTAATATATTACAAAGGTTAGGTTCATATGTTATTACTGACCCTAAGGGAGAATTATACAGGGAAACATCAGGCTTTTTAAAAGAAAACGGCTATGAAGTTAAAGCTTTTAATCTAGTTAATCCAGAATATAGTGATAGATATAATCCATTAGCACATATTGTAGATCATACAAGTGTTGATGTTATAGCACATACAATAGTTACAGGGGCTACAAAAGGAACAGGAAGTAATGATCCTTTCTGGGATGAAACAGCTAAGATGTTATTAAAGGCTTGTATTTACTATGTTATATCCGTATTACCAAAAGAAGAACAAAATATATCAAGTTGTTTAAATATAATAAGGCAAGGTGGAGCAGATGGAGATATATTTAAAAAGCTATTTGTAAATGAACTTAAACCCGAACATCCAGGAAGAAAGGAATATGAAAACTTTAGTACAGCAGCAGATAAAACAATGCAAAGTATAGTGGTTTCTACAATTTCAAAAATCACAGCGTTTGATACCCCAGCAATGCAAAGAATTACTACAAGTAATAATATTGACTTTGATGATTTAGGTAAAAAGAAGGTTGCATTGTTTGTAATTACATCTGCGTCAGATAGTACATACGATTTTATATCAACAATTTTCTTTAGTCAATTATTACAAAGACTATATGTACAAGCAGATAGAAATGGTGGAACACTTTCAAATCAAGTATACTTTTTACTAGACGAATTTGCCAATATAGGTCAAATACCTGATTTTAATAAAAAGTTAAGTACAACAAGAAGCTTAGGCATAAGTATATCTATAATAGTGCAAAGCTTAGATCAACTTGAAGCATTATATAAAGACAATTATGAAAATATACTAGGTAACTGTGATACACACTTGTTCTTAGGAAGTCAATCTATAAAAACATGTGAATACTTTTCTAAGAGTTTAGGTCAAAAAACTATAAAGTTTGAAAGTAAATCAAAAAATAGAGATAAGGATAATATTTCTACACAAGGAATATCATTAAGTGAGCAGCGTCAAGCTAGGGAGCTTATGACTATAGATGAATTAAAAAGAATGAGCCCAGATGATGAAATATTATTAATAAGAGGTCTAAAACCAATTATGGCTAAAAAAGCATGGTGGTTTAAACATCATCCGATGCGAGATGTAGTGATAAGAACTGAAATTAAAAATATATCAGAAATGCCAAAAGCTGAAAAAGTTGAGGTTAGAATAATGGATGTTCAAAAGCATATTAATGATAGAATAAGAAGAGCTAAGGAAGTTATTCGATCTAAATCAGAAGTTGAGGTTCCGGAAATAGATGTTGGAAAATCTAATCTTTCAGAGGCAAAAACAGATAAAGGTTTTGATATAGATTTGAACTCAAAAGAAAAAACTGAAAAAACAGAAGCATCAAGTTTTGTTAAGGATATTGTTCAAAACAAAGAAACAGAAATGATAGATTTACAAAAAGAACTAGAAAGAAAGTTTGATGAGATATTTGGCACTACATCAGATACTGTAGAATAGTATAGTAAAACATATTGCTAGAGGGGAAATGTTAAAACTCTCTAGCTTTTTAATAGTTAAATATTGAAAAGCAAACATAATAATGATAGAATACATACACATATAAAAGGAGAATATAATGTTTGATAAATTAGAAGAAGTAGAAAAAAGATATGAAGAATTAAATAAACTAATTTCAGATCCTGAAATCATATCTAATCAAAATAGCTTTAAAAAATATATGAAAGAACAATCTGTATTAAGTGATATAGTAGAGAAATATAGAGAATATAAAAAAGTAAAAATTGCAATAGATGAAGCAGCTGAGCTATTAAATGACCCAGAAATGAAAGAAATGGCAGAACAAGAATATTACGAAAACAAAGAAAAAATACCAGATTTAGAGGAAGAACTTAAAATTTTATTATTACCTAAAGATGTTAATGATGATAATAACGTTATAATTGAAATAAGAGGTGGAGCCGGCGGTGAAGAAGCTGCACTTTTCGCATACAATTTATATAGAATGTACTCAATGTATGCTGATATAAATAATTGGACAGTAGATGTTTTAGATATGAATGAAACAGGTATAGGTGGTATTAAAGAAGTTTCATTCATGTTAAAAGGCAAAGGCGCATATAGTAAACTGAAATTTGAAAGTGGAGTGCATAGGGTTCAAAGGGTTCCAGAAACTGAAGCAAATGGAAGGATACACACTTCTACGGTTACAGTGGCAGTTCTTCCAGAAGTAGATGATGTTGAAGTAGAAATTAATACAAATGACTTAAAGGTTGATACATATAGAGCGAGTGGAGCCGGTGGTCAGCATGTAAATAAAACTGATTCTGCAGTTAGAATAACTCATATGCCAACTG
>JAQUBQ010000055.1 GCA_028686615.1 Clostridia bacterium
TCATGTACCTTTTTAATGATTCTTGTGTAACATTAAACATACCATCTAAATTTATTCTTAATACTTTTTCCCAATCTTTATTTGATATTTCGGTGAATAAATTTGTGTTTACTATACCTGCATTGTTTATAACAACATCGATAGAACCAAATTCTTTTAAGCAGTAAGCTATCATATCATTTACTTCTTCCCTATTTGATACATCTGCCTTATACCCTAATACACTATAACCACTATCCTTTAAATTTGTAATTATATTTCCAGCCATTTTTTCACTACTATTATAGTTTAGTAATACATTGTATCCGTTTTCTGCGAACACTTTTGCTATAGCCCTTCCAATGCCTCTTGCTGCTCCTGTTATTAGTACTGTCTTTTTCATAATTCCTCCTTATATATACAAACGTGAGAAATCCTTCAAGGTTACCATTTCTCACTATTTAATTATCTTATTTCTTCATCAATAATTTGTCCTTCTTTGTTTTTATCTGCTACTTCTGTTTCAACAATATTAACTTCTTCTCTTACACTATCTTCCAAAGTTTCAGCAAATTCTAATTCTTTTGGTTTTTCAACTACTGTTTCTTGATTTGTTTCAGGTAAAATTTGAGTACTTTCATTAATAGCAAATAGTTTGTTGAGTATTCCTTCTTTACTTCTTTTAAGTGAAATGTTTCTATGTGATTTTAATGATTTTCTATATCCTTCAATTTTTTCTTTTAATTTCATAGCTTCATTATATTGTTTATTCTGATTGGCATTAAGGTCATTTCCGTTTTTTTTGTATTCTTCTATTCTAGCTATATACTCTTCTACTCCAAATTTAGGGTTTGAAGTTTCTCCTAATTCACTTTCTTTAAACCAACTTCTTAATTCTCCTGCTGTATAGAAGATTTCACCATTTTCAACTTCTTCATCATAATTAATGCCTTCTGCAAATTTCGAATTTTCTTTGATAAAACTTTCCATATCATTTGCTAAAAAATCAGCAGATAATTCTAAGATTTTTTTACTTTTATTAAATATTAAACCTGTGCTAATTCCGAACTTATCATAGTTTTTTGCATTTTCTAATGCCTTAGTAAGTCCATCTACTTCTTGCTTTGTAATACTTCCCTTTTTAAGCTTTTTATATAATTTATTAAATTGTTTTTTTGTTTCTATTTGCTGTGGTTCTTCCTTTTCAATTTCCTGTTTTTCTTGACCAGGTTGATTAGACTCAGCTATTTTTGATTCTGTAAACTTCGGCACACTTGCACCTTGAACATTTTGTCCTTTATTCTTTTGTATATGTACCACTTGGATATCTTCTATTATAAGGTCTTCCCCATATAAATCAGCATATATCTTTTTGTACTCTTCCCTTAACTCTATTTTATCACTTACTTCTTTTATACTTTCATTTACCTTAACAAGCTTATCATTTACATCGTTTAACTTTTCATTTAAAGAACTGATTTTTTCTTCATAAGACAAATTGTCTTTTGTCATAGCATTAGCCATATTCTCAATTCTTTTTTCGTATAATTCCTCTGTTATTTTACCATTCTTTAATAATTGTTTGTATTTTTCTTTAGCTATTTCATATTGTACTTTTCTTTCTGACTTTTGCCTTTCTCCTCTTTTTGTTTGATTTTCAACTTTTTCTTTTAATTCGTCTCTTTCCTTTTCAAGTTTTATTTTTTCTAGACTATATATTCCAAACAACTCAGTTGGTTTTATAGGTTCTCCATTATATTCTACTTTTGTTTTTTCAAAGGCTTCTTTTGCTATTTCTAGTTTTAATTCCTCTATGTTTGCGTTTATATTATCAATTTCTACCTGTGCATTAACCTTCTGACTTTCAGTTGTTGATAAACTATCTATTATTTCTTGATTTTTTGCTTTACACTCTTTTATTAGTTTTACCTTTTCCTTTAAATGCTTAATATCCCCCTTTACTGAAACTGGGGTCCATTTTTCAGATTCTTCTATAATTTCTTCCCTCTTCTCTGTTTCTACTTCATTTACTGTTTCAACTTTCGACTTTTCAATATCTGGTATTTGAACTTTTGCATTTTTCACATATTCTAATTCCTTTTTATATGTAGCAAGTTCTTTTTTTGATTCTTTAATTATATAGTCTAAATCACCATCTATATTTTCGCCAGCTTCTAAACCTTCTATATCTTTTTCTTTTAATTCAATTAATTTTAATAGCTCTTCTATTGCTATTTGCTTTTCTTCAGACATCATAAGTTTAGCCCCCTTTGTATCGTTAACAATTATAATATTATAGTATCCTATATTTAAAAAATTGTCAACGCAAATTATTAACAAAACTAGAGTAATAATTCTTTGAACTATGCACAAAACATTGGGCACTGTTAATTAATTTACACGCCAAACAACTAACCTCGAATGAATTCTGTCTGTAGTTTATATGACACATCCATTTTAGTTGACTCTTTTATCATTATGTGTTATGCTTTTTTAAATATTAGAGTTGTTGCCTATTAACAGGCGAAAGGAATGTTCTATGAAACAAAATCAAAATGCAGGATTCTTCTTTGAACAAATTAGTGAGCTTCTAGAAGTATTAGAAAAAGATTCATCTGAACAATGCTTTTATGAAAGTTTAACTACAATTACGGATTTAGAAGCATATCTTAATACTAATGAAAATAAAAAGAATCTTTGGAACACTTATTCTAAAATTAAAAATTTAGATATTCAAACCCAAATTATATTTCTAGATCTTTTTTTAAGAGACCTAGATTAAAAATGCTAATGTGTTTTATACATTAGCATTTTCATTATTTATTTCTCTAAGTCTGGTATTTTTTCTTTGTCAATTATATGTAGCTTTTCCTCTTTAAGCTTTTCTTTTGAAGGTTCTTGGTCTCTTAATACTATTCTTTCAAATCGTCCATCAACTTTTTCTCTTAATTCTTTATATGTTATTAATTCTTTATTCAGTGATGCATTTATTATATCATTATTTAAAATAGCGGCATATTGTTCTTTTATAAGTCTTTTTAATTGCTCACTACTTGTAATCTTGGAATTGTCACTTTTTTCTTTTAAAATACTTTCGTTGATTGATAATAATATGTCAAAGGTATTTTCCTTAATTTCTACTTTATCAACATTTTTCTTTTTTAGGTTTTGCTTTTTTAACTTGATGTAATCCTCTTTAATTGCAATATTATGGTTTACATATAATCTCTTTTCCTCATCTATGTCATCTGTTATTCTATCTACTTTCTTACTCAATCTTTCTCTTTGTTCTTTATTTAAACTATCTATTGGTACGAAACAATTACCTGCTGCTTTAACAACTATCGGTGACAACATTCTTACTTGCTCTGCTTCTAATATATTTTTTAATCTGTTCATAACTTCTTGTAATTGTAAATCTCCCTCTTCATGCCCGAAAGTATCATTTATATGTTTAAGCCCAGAGATATCAACCGACAACAATTCATAGTTGTCATTTTCACATATACGTTTTTTTTCCATACTTTGAAAATATTCATTACTTATTGTTCCTTCAAAATTTCCAATACTAAGCATTTTTGAAATAGCATATTTTTCCACTTCTTCTTCATTAATTGTTTTATATTTATTTTTAGCTTCTTTTCTAAACTTTTCTATTCTATTTGAATACTTATCTATCTTATATTCTTTTGTTTTTACGGTACTATGTTCATCCATGAGTTCTTTTACATCAATTTCAGAACTTAATGAATTGTATGCATATATTAATTCCATACGTTTTGTACGTTCAACTATTTTTTCAATATCTATACGACATTTATTTAAATTTTCGTTTATGATATAATCTATTAATTTATCAATATCATTTCCACATTTTTTTGTTATCTTTTCTATTTTTCTGTCTAGTTTGTTTTTATACATGCTTTCTTCTGCTACTCTTAGGGCTTCTTCTAATCCTTCAGTTAAGTCAGTGGTATATCCACTACTCATAGTTAAACTTCCTGCCTTAACATCTTTAAACTCCTCATTTTGCTTTTCAGCTATTTCTTGGTCAATATCCTTTTGATATACAATTATTTCATCTCCGCCTTTTTGTTATATAACTGTTTTCATTTTTGTTATACTTGTAAATTATTTCTTTTATACTATTTATTAATTCTTTTATATCATTGTCTACAAGTCCCCTCGATTTCTTTTTATTTGCTTTGTATAAATCGTTAATATCCAAACTGTGTATTACTCCTCTTGAATCTTTAGAAATTTCATTACTTACAAGTTGCCTAAAAGCCGGCATTGAATATACATCGTATTCCTTATTGATGCTAAGTTCATTTATAATTGATTCTGCTTTTTCGATCTCTAAGTTTTTTTGGTTGTTATTTATACTATTTTTATTAATTATTTTTTTAAAATAACTTTTTATTTTACCAAAAAAATCTTCATTACCTTTAGTAGTAATTGATTCCTTTTTATTAGGTTTTTCAGTGTTTTTGTCCATTTTTCACCCTACTTTCACTGTATTTTTTTACGTGAACTGTATTTTGTTTACTACTGACAATCTTATCATATTCTTTTTAATTCCTGTTCTTTAAATTATATATATATTATACTATATTAAATCACTTTTCAACCATTTTTCGGTTTTCCTTTTTTTACAGTGCATTTCTTTATATAATAAAAGCACCTCAATTGAGGTGCTTTCATTAAGTGTTAGACATATACTAACATTCCTTCTAATATTTTTTGCTTTTCTTCCATTGTCTGTTTTTCATTAAGTCTCTTAATTTCGTAAATCAGATAATTTAAATTAGCAATTGTTTTCCATGCAATATCAATTCTTTCATATCTGTCTTCAATTCGTATTATATTCAAAATATCTTCATAAGTTTTCCCTTGTAATACTTCAAATATTGCATATATAGAAATGCTTTCAATATTACAGAAAAACTTTTTAACGATTTCTTGATCCTTAGGAAAACAATTCTGCATTTCCATAAAGACCATACTTTGTGAACTATAAGCCTTAGTATACTCTCCTATACTTACTACGAACCTTTTTAAGTTTTCTAAACCGATACATAGTTCTTCATAGTTTTTATCTATAAACCGAATTGTGCTTTTGATTTTAGAAGCTTGAGTAAGGTTGATAATATTAGTCATAATAATATTCTCCTTTTCAATAATTATTAAATCTCAAATCATATCTTATCTTCTGTAAAGCAATTCTATCATGTTTATATTGTTTTTGCAATAGTTATGTTAATTGTTTGCTTATAATAAAACTAAATACATAATATAACATGACATATTTAGTTTTATTTTTTATTCTTTATGCATTTTTACACTTATTTTATTTTGTTCGATTTCCATCTCAACATTATTTAATCCAACAATAATGTTTCTAATTCTATATGTTTTACTTTTTTCTAGTTTTTCTATGTTTTCTGATATCAATTCTATATACCACATTTTTTCATCTTCTTTTAAATACATTTTAATTTTATTTCCTATTTCTGATACATTCATAATATCTTTTAATACTTCACAAATTATAAATATTACGTCTGTAATTGTTCCAGTTATAAGTGTTTCTGCTCTTAACAGGAGTTCCTTTTCTAATATGACTCCACTTGTTTTTATTTCGCTTAGTATTATTAATTCTATTCTTTCAATTATTTCTTTGCCTGTTAAAAACTCTTCATTATCTCTATCATTAGATTGATGTATAACCGCCGTAAGAATTTTATCTATTTTTTCTAAGTATCTTTTATTGTTATCATAGAACTTTTTCAAACTTACCATTGTATCTCTATTCAGTCCCTCTACAGATTCTTCAATTAATGAATTAGTTGCTTCAATGCCAGCGCTTAAAGACATTATAGGTGATTTCATTTCTTCTGCTATACCTTTTATAAGTTTACCTATTGCATTAATTCTATATTTACTTAACATTATTTCATTTTGTTGATTAAATACTCTAATTGCAGACATTACTTGTAACAACAACTTGTCTACCCCATCAGATTTATCATGGAAATTTTGTATGTTTAATCTTTTTAAAGTGTCAGATGGAGGTTGTTGTCCTGCAAAACCTGTTTGCATTATAACTATTATTTCTTTGTTAAATTTACGAATTTCTTTTATAACATCTTCTCCTGTTAATCCTGGCATGTAATAATCCAGAAGAACAATTTGAATATCTCCATTTTTAACTTTTTCTATTCCATCTGCACCATTTGTCGCAATACTAACATTATATCCTTTGCTCCTCATGAAAAATGCAGTCACATCAACATAGTCCACATCATCATCTATTAAAAGAATGTTTACATGTTTTTTTAACTCATCATACTTACTCATATTTTACCTCTCACAACTAATATCTTAATTATATTATATATTTATTAAAAAGCAAAGCTTTTTTTGATACTAGAATTAATTTCATTCATAAACTCATTTTTTAATACTTTTAATCCCTCTTCTGTTTTACTCTCAAATCTTACCGTTATATCTGGACCTGTATTGGATGCTCTTACTAATGCCCATCCATCTTCAAATTCTGCCCTCATTCCATCTATTGTATTTAAGTCATATCCTTTTTTTCTTGCATAGTCTATAACGTCATTTACTATTTTATGTTTTATATCGTCTTTGCTTTTAATTTTAATCTCTGGTGTAGAGTAATATTTATTAATACCTTCTAAAAGTTGTGATAGTGGTTTATCTGTTTTACTTAATATTTCTATAAGTCTTAAGCCTGCATACATTGCATCATCAAATCCTGGAAATTTGTCTCTAAAAAATACATGCC
>JAQUBQ010000056.1 GCA_028686615.1 Clostridia bacterium
TTCATTTTTTGTGTTATATTATTCATAGAAGTATCTCCGTGATATTTTTTTGATTTAGTAAACCAATTATATCATATCGGTACTTCTATTTTTTTATTTTACTGACATATGTTTGTTTAACCTATAATATAAAATAATTATATAATTAGAAATTTAATAAAATATATAAAACCAAAAACATAAGTTTATTACAACTATTATGTGTTTTGGTTTTATTTGATATGTTAACAAGTGTTTCTAAATTTTTATTAATTATATTTTTGTTGTTTTTTGTTACGTTTGTATGTCATTTATTATTAATGGTGTGTATGGTAATATGCTTTTTCATAATACCGCATATATCTTATTTTTACTATTTATTCTGCTTTCATATCTATTGCTTCTTCCTTTTTATCTAAAATATCTAAGCATAACTCTGCAGACTCTTTTATTGCTGCATCTATATCATCATCTTGTACACCAAGTTCATTTTTAATTATATCTTTATCTATAAATGCATTAGATGTCATTACTTTAACATATTCATTCATTTCTAGACCAGACTCTTTTCCCGATGCTATAATGTCTTTTGCCATTTTTTTAGCACCAAGTTTGTATAAAAATGTTGGTATTGTTTTAACTTTTTTAGGTTCTCCCATATACATAGAAAATTTTTCAAGCCATTCTTCCCAAGTCATATTAAACCAACCAACCGGGTAACATTTACCACCTTTTGTTTTTTCTAATGCTCCTATAGTTGCCTGCCCAACCTGTTTTACTGTTACCATAGTAGTACCACCTTTAGGATACATTAATTTATCACCCTTTGTATTTCTAATCATTTCTGCTATAAATTGCCATACCGGTTTTCTTCCTTTTTGCGCTCCAAAAATGTATGGTAACTCAAGTATTGCTACATCCATCTTACCATCTTCTGCAAATGAAAGCGCAAGTTTTTCTTGATCTATTCTACTTCTAATATATGGATGATGTTTTGTAAGTTCTAAATGCTTCCATTCTTTTGCAAAGTGTGAGAAATATGATCCAAGTATAACTGTGTGTTTAACACCCATTTCTTTAGCAATTCTCATTAATCTTTCAAGTGCATCAATGTTATATTTCTTGTATAAATCATATATTGGTGGAGCACCTTCTACTCTTTCATCAATCCCTGCTGCAAATATAAATCCTTCACAGCCTTTGAAACATTCTTTTATTTCATCATCTGTCATATCTATGTAGTTACCTAGCTTTAATTCCATTTCTTTTGGTATATTTCCATCCTTTAAAAGTGGGGGAAGAGAAATTGATGATACATCATGCGCCTTTTCTATTAACTGTCTTGCTATTTCTGAACCTAATAAACCGGTTCCTCCTATTAAAAATATTTTCATAATACTTCCTCCTTATATTATTTCATTTTTTCTTTCATTTTATATAATGTATCTAATGCTTCTTTTGCAGAAAGCTCATCTAATGATATTTTGTCTAGCATCTTGCCTATTTCAGCAAGTTTGTAATTAAACATGTCTACTTGCATTTCTTTATTAATAACTTGTGTTTCGTTATTTTTTGCTTTTCTCTTCAAATCTGATTCTTCAAATCCTTTAAGTAATGCTTTAGATCTTGTTAATACCTGTCTTGGAACACCTGCAAGTTTAGCAACATATATTCCGTATGACTCATCTGCTGCACCTTCTACTATCTTATGTAGAAAGATTACATCATCACCCTTTTCTTTTATAGAAACAGAAAGGTTTCTTATTCCATCTAGTTTTTCTGCTAACTCTGTAAGTTCATGGTAATGCGTTGCAAAAAGGGTCTTTGCTCCTATTTTGTTTTTATCGTTTATATATTCTACTGTTGCCCAGGCAATAGCAAGTCCATCATATGTTGATGTTCCCCTGCCTATCTCATCTAAGATAACTAAAGATTTTTGTGTTGCATGCTCCAATATATTCGAAAGTTCAACCATTTCAACCATAAATGTAGATTCTCCCATTGCCAAATCATCACTAGCCCCTACTCTAGTAAATATTCTGTCTACTATTCCAATGTCTGCACTACTTGCTGGAATAAAGCATCCAACTTGTGCCATATATACAATAAGTGCTATTTGCCTCATATATGTTGATTTACCCGACATATTAGGCCCAGTTATAATATGCAATCTACTTGCTTCGGTATCCATTTTTGTATCATTTGGTATAAAGGATTCCTTGAGGGATTTTTCAACTACTGGATGTCTGCCATCAATTATGTTTAGTTTACCATCATCACTTATATTTGGTTTTGTATATCCTTCTGAACCTGCCACTATTGCAAAACTACAAAGAACATCCATAATTGCTATAGCTTGTGCTGTTTTCTGTATACGAGAAGTAGAAACTGTTATTTCTTCTCTAATTTTAAGAAATAAATTATGTTCTAAATCCATAAGTTTTTCTTGACTTCCAAGGACAGTTTCTTCTATATTTTTTAATTCTTCTGTTATATATCTCTCTGCTCCTGTAAGTGTTTGTTTTCTCATATATCTATCTTCTGGTACGTATTTTAAAAAAGATTTTGTTATTTCAATATAATATCCAAAGACTCTATTATATCCTACTTTTAAGTTTTTGATCCCCGTCAGTTCTTTTTCTCTTGCCTCAAGCTCCATAAGCCAGTTTTTACCTTCACTTGCTGCAGTTCTATATTTATCAATTTCTTCGTTATATCCTTTTTTAATTACATTTCCTTCTTTAATTGTAACTCCCACATCTTCTAGTATGCTACTTTCTATAAGTTCATATACATCATTAAGTTCATCTAAATTATTATATATATTTATTAAATATCCTGAATTTAATCCATTTGTATCTATTATATTTTTTATACATTGTCTTAATGTTGGTATATTATGTATTGAGTTTTTTAATGCTATAAGGTCACGTCCATTAACATTACCCGAAGCTACCTTTGCTATAATTCTTTCTATATCATATATCCTTTTTAAAGAATCTATAACTTCATCTTTAAAAAATATATTGTTTTTAATAACTTCAACTGCATCTAACCTTTTATTTATCTCATCTTTATCAAGCAAAGGCTTGTCTAACCATTTTTTAATCTGCCTTGCTCCCATAGCTGTTGATGTTTTATCAAGAACCCAAAGTAAACTTCCTTTTTTTGTTTTCTCTCTATTGGATTCTAGTATTTCTAAATTCCTTCTAGTTGCTATATCTAGTCTCATAAATTTATCTAACTCATACTTCTCTATATTGTTTATTTGTGAAATCTGAGATTTTTGAGTATTTATAACATAGCTAAGTAGCTTTGTTAATGCCTCTTTTTCTACTTCTTTTAAATCAAGTTTATGTTTGTTTATTAAATTTAAAGCCTCACTTTCTAATTCTTTGTTTTCCTCATAAACAGAAACATATGTGTTTATTCTTTCACAAATGCTTTCAATTAAGTTTTTTTGTAATATTATGTTATTTTCAAAAATAAATTCAGAAGGTGCTATCCTTATAGCCTCATCTATTATTCTTTCTGCAGAATCTAGACCTTCTATACTTGATACGTAACATTCTCCCGTAGATACATCTGCGTAGGATATGGCAAATTCTTTTCCAGTATTTACAACACTTGCAACATAATTATTTTTAGTTTCATCTAACATTTCTCCATCAAGTAATGTTCCCGGTGTAACTATCTTTACTACTTCTCTTTTTACAATTCCTTTGGCATTTTTGGGATCCTCTACTTGCTCACATACAGCTACTTTATATCCTTTTTCAATTAATCTCTGTATATATATCTGGCTACTATGATGTGGAACTCCGCACATTGGTGCTCTTTCTTCTAATCCGCAATCTTTTCCCGTAAGAGTAAGTTCTAATTCTCTACTACAAATTTTTGCATCTTCAAAAAACATCTCGTAAAAGTCACCCAGTCTAAAAAACAGTATTGAATCTGGATTAGCTTCTTTAATATCTAAATATTGTCTCATCATAGGTGATAACGCCATGTGTTTCCCTCCATTTGCTATTTTAACAATTAAATTATATCAAATTTTATATACAATTACAACAAGCATATTTTATTGATGTTTCATTTATATTTCATTTTTAGCTTTTGTTAACTTTTGTAGATTAATAGAATATTTTGATATATAATTTAAGTGAAAAAATGAAAGGGGATATATATATATGGAAAATAAAATGTCTGATTCTTTGAGAATTATAGTTTTTAGCAATTGTAAAGAGTTTGGAGAAGCAGTAAATAGAGAATTAAATAAAATTCGTGGAACAAATGTTAATTATATAGTGCCTATAAAAGAAAACAGATTTAGCAACGGGGAAGGCAAAATACAAATCCGTGAAACAATACGTAGTAAGGATTTGTATATCATATCGGATGTAGGAAATCATAGTATTACGTATAAAATGTTTGGATATGAAAACCACATGGGACCGGACGAACATTTTCAAGATATTAAAAGAGTAATATCTGCTACTAAGGGTCATGCAAAAAAAATCAATCTTATAATGCCCTTACTTTATGCTTCTAGGCAACACAAGCGTGATTCAAGGGAATCATTAGATTGTGCCATTGCTCTAAGAGAATTAGAAAGCTTAGGAATAGATTCCATTCTAACATTTGACGCACATGATCCTAATGTAGAAAATGCAGTACCATGTATGAATTTTGAAAACTTTTATCCAACTCACACTATTTTAGATATATTTGTGGATTCTGAAGAAATAGACTTTTCAAATTTATTAGTCGTTAGTCCGGATTCTGGAGCTATGAAAAGAAATATATATTATGCTAACATGTTAAAAGCTGATGTTGGCATGTTCTACAAAAGAAGAGATGTCTCTGTTCTAATTGATGGAAAAAACCCAATTGTATCACATGAATATAGTGGGAAAGATGTTGATGGTAAAAATATTATAGTAGTAGATGATATGATTGCTTCTGGAGATTCAATACTTGATGTTGCAAGTGAACTTAAGAAAAGAGGGGCTAAAAACATTTATCTAATCTCTACCTTTTCTCTTTTTACATCAGGAATCATAAAATTTAATGAAGCTTATGAAAAAGGCCTTTTCTCAAAGATATATACAACTGATCTATCATATATATCTCCTGAGGCAAAGGAACAACCTTGGATAAAAATTGTCTCTTGTGCAAACTATCTTGCAGATATAATCAGTACCTTAAATTACCAACAATCCATATCTCCTCTATTAAAAGGAAAAGAAAAAATTCTGGCAAAATTAAGTGAAAAAACTAATATATCTTATCAATAGAAGTAATTTATATATAAAAGAAAATTTTATTGCTTTTTATGTCAACTCGTGTTATAATTAATTTCTAAAATACTTTTTGGAGGTTTTATCTATGAGGCTATGCATTAAAGAAAGAACTCTTGAAATGGCAAACTACATTATCGAAAACTCCGCAACACTGAGAACTACTGCAAAAACTTTCGGATTGTCAAAATCCACAGTACACAAGGATATCAGGGAGCGGTTACCAAAATTTGATGTATTGTTAGCTCAAAAAGCACAACTCATCCTAAACGTTAACAAATCCGAGAGACATATTAGGGGCGGTGAAGCTACTAGAATAAAATACTCAAAAAAATAAAATAATTTTTATTTTATAAGTTGCTATTAATAAATAGCAACTTTTTTATTCACTAATCAAAGAATAGTAATAAATATCCTATACTTTCCTTATTGTTACCTGGTAACAATTTATCTTGACATGTAATATAAATTATTATATAATCTTTTTAGTAAAAATGAAAGGTGGTATTTATGAGAATATTAAAGGACTTTAAAATTCCTGATTTTAAACTTCCAAAATTTAAAATGAAAGAAATAGCCAACATTGATGAGCTAGACGTAAAAGAAGATGGGCATAAAAATGTTAAAACCCTTCCAAAAAGAGGACCAAATGGGTACCCTCCTACGAAATATAAAGATATTAAAGAAGTCTTTGAAAGGTCTACAGAACTATTTAGAGACAGACCCTTTATCTTATATAAAAAAGATCATAAGGAACCTTATTATGAAGCTACATATGGAGAATTTAGAGCAGACGTAATAGGATTTGGCACTGGTCTTACAGAATTAACAAAAGAAAAGGATTGTCCTGTAGTTATTATTGGAGAAACAAGTTATTCTTGGTATGTTTCATATATTACTCTTCTTATAGGACCGTATATTGCTGTTCCTGTTGATAAGGAATTGCCACCAAATGAAATTGAAAATGTAATTAATCGTTCTAAAGCTAAAATTGTAATTTATTCTTCTAAGAAGAAGGAAGTAATTGATAAAATTAAATCAAATTTAAAAACTGTAAATCATTTTGTAGAAATGAATTCAGATAATGATATTAAAAACAAGGATGTTGGAATGAATCACCTTATAAATAAAGGAAAGGATTTTGTTGTTGGGGGAAATAACTCATATATGAATTATTCTGTTGTTCCTGAAGCATTTAAGGTTCTACTTTTCACTTCTGGCACAACATCAGATGCAAAAGGAGTTATGCTTTGCCATAGAAATCTTGCAGAAAACATAAATGCAGCCTCTGCTTATGTTCATATACATGAAGAAGATAGAATGTTTTCCATTCTTCCTTTACATCACACGTATGAGTCAACTATTGGATTTTTGTTGCCTCTTGCACACGGTACTTCAATAGCAATTTGTGAAGGCTTAAAACATATAGT
>JAQUBQ010000057.1 GCA_028686615.1 Clostridia bacterium
CTTCACCTTTTTTAACAACGCCTCCTGGTATTGCTTTTTTAACAGAAGCAACGATAATATCTCCTACGTTTCCCCATCTTCTATGAGATCCACCTAACACTCTAATGCACATAATTTCTTTTGCACCTGTATTATCTGCTACTTTTACTACTGATTGTTGTTGTATCATAGCGCGTTCTTCCTCCTCTCAAATTACTTAGCCTTTTCAACGATTCTAACTACTCTAAATCTCTTATCTTTACTAAGCGGTCTTGTTTCCATTATTTCAACTGTATCTCCTATACCGCATTCATTGTTTTCATCGTGTGCTTTTACTTTTAATGTTTCTTTTTGAATTTTTTTATAAAGCGGATGTTTAAACTTAGTGTCGATTCTTACAACTATTGTCTTATCCATTTTATCTGATACTACTTTACCAATTTTTATTTTTCTAGTATTTCTTTCCACTAAACTTTACCTCCTATTCTTTACTTCCCATCTCAAGAATTGTCATAGCAGTATTGACTCTTGCAATGTTTTTCTTGGTTTCTTTAATCTTATTAGGATTATCTAATCCATTCATAGCAAGACCAAATCTTAATTTAAATAATTCTTTCTTTAATTCTTTTAATTCATTTTGTAGTTCTTCTATTTTCATTTTATTATATTTTTCCATATTCTTATTCATCAGCAGTACCTCCCGCTTCTTCTCTAGTTACGATTTTACATCTTAGAGGAAGTTTATGAATAGCTTTTCTTAATGCTTCCCTTGCTTCTTCTTCTGGAAGACCTGAAAGTTCAAATAATATTCTACCTTTCTTAACAGGTGCTACGAAATATTCTGGATTTCCTTTTCCTGAACCCATACGAGTTTCTGCTGCTTTTTTAGTTATTGGTTTATCTGGGAATATTTTAATCCACATCTTACCAAACTTCTTAGTGTGTCTTGTTATCGTTACCCTCGCTGATTCGATTTGATTTCCAGTTATCCAAGCAGGTTCTAAAGCTTGAATTCCATATTCTCCATAAGTAAGAGTTGTTCCGCGTGTTGCGCTACCCTTGCCTATTCCTTTTTGTACTTTTCTATATTTACTTCTTTTTGGTGATAACATTTTATTTACCTCCTTTTGATTCTTTTTTAGCAGGTAATACTTCACCTTTATAGATCCAAACTTTTACTCCTAATATTCCATATGTAGTTTTTGCTTCTGCAAATCCATAATCAATATCTGCTCTTAAAGTTTGTAGTGGTATTGTTCCGTCACTATATGCTTCAGTTCTTGCAATTTCCGCCCCACCTAAACGTCCAGAAACTTGTGTTTTGATTCCCAAAGCTCCTGCTCTCATTGTTCTGGCCATGCTTTGTTTCATAGCTCTTCTAAATGAAATTCTTTTTTCAAGTTGTGTAGCTATGTTTTCTGCTACAAGTTTAGCATCTGTATCTATATTTTTTATTTCTACGATGTTAATAGATATTTTTTTACCTGTCTTTTTGTCTAGTTTATTTTTTAATTCTTCTATTGCTGCTCCACCTTTTCCTATAATCATTCCTGGTTTTGCAGTATAAATATGTACCTTAACTTCTTCATTTTTTCTTTCAATATCAATTTTTGATATTCCAGCTGGTTTTAAAAGTTTATTAAGATATGTACGAATTTTGTTATCTTCTACTAACTTGTCTGCAAAATCTTTTTTATTCGCATACCATTTTGAAGACCAGTCATTTATAACTCCAACTCTTAATCCTTTCGGACTAACTTTCTGACCCATTATTTTCCCTCCTTTTTAGTTTGCCTCTTTCAATACAATTGATATATGGCTTGTTCTTTTACGAATTCTATTAGCGCTACCTTTTGCTCTTGGCATAATTCTTTTTAATGTAGGCCCTTGATTAGCATAAGCTTCTGCAACATATAGTTTTGTTTCATCCATATTATGATTGTTTGTTGCATTTGCAATAGCTGACCTTAATAATTTACCAACCATTGGAGCTGCAGCTTTATTTGTATATTTTAGAATGATTGCTGCTTCTTTTGCTGGTTTTCCTTTAATTAAGTCAATTACTATTTTAACTTTTCTGCTACTTATTCTAGCGTATTTAAGTTCTGCTCTTGCTTCCATTTAAAGCTCCTCCTTTTATTTCTTTAACTTACTTTTTCTATCTCCTGCATGACCTCTAAATAGTCTTGTTGGAGCAAATTCTCCTAATTTGTGTCCTACCATTTCCTCACTAATAAATATTGGAACATGCTTTCTTCCATCGTGCACTGCAATTGTGTGTCCAATCATTTGAGGATATATAGTAGAAGATCTTGACCAAGTTTTTAAAGCAACTTTTTTGTTTTCTTCATTCATTTTTTCTATTCTCTCTAACAGTTTCTTTTCTACAAACGGTCCTTTTTTAATCGATCTTGACATAGACTTTACCTCCTAATCTATTATTTTTGATTTCTTCTTTTAACTATGAACTTATCTGTCCTATGTTTTTTCTTACGAGTTTTGTAGCCAAGTGTTGGTTTTCCCCAAGGAGTAACAGGTCCTGGTTTACCTATTGGCGCCTTACCTTCTCCACCACCGTGAGGGTGATCCACTGGATTCATAACACTACCTCTAACAGTAGGTCTTACTCCCATATGTCTTCTTCTTCCTGCTTTTCCTATTACAACGTTAGAATAGTCTGTGTTTCCAACTTTTCCTATTGTAGCTTTACATTCTACCGGTATAAGTCTCATTTCACCTGAAGGCATTCTAATATGTGCATAACTACCTTCTTTAGCCATAAGTTGAGCTCCCGCACCTGCTGTTCTTACAAGTTGTGCTCCCTTACCAATCATCATTTCTATATTATGAATTATTGTTCCAACTGGAATTGATTTAATAGGCATACAGTTTCCTGGTTTAATATCTGCAGTTTCTGCTGATATTACCTTGTTTCCATCTGTAAGTCCAACTGGTGCAATTATGTATGCTTTATCTCCATCTTCATATTCAATTAATGCTATATTGGCACTTCTATTTGGATCGTATTCGATGCCAATTACTGTTGCCTCCATATCTGTTTTATTTCTTTTAAAATCAATTTTTCTGTATTTTCTTTTAGCTCCGCCACCTTGATGTCTAACTGTAATTCTCCCAGATACATTTCTTCCAGCATTTTTCTTTATTTTTGATAATAAAGACTTTTCTGGCTCTGTTTTTGTAATTTCTTCATTAGTTAGAACTGTCATCTGTCTTCTAGATGGAGTAACTGGTTTAAATGATTTAATTCCCACTTTTATTTCCTCCTTAATTATTTTTTATCCTAGTTTAATCTAGATAATTAATCAATTTAGTAAATTGTATTTTATATTGTCACTTTGTACTAGTTGTTTACCTTCATTGATTCTATAAATTTTATAGTTATTATTTCTTTGTTTTATTAATTTGCAAATGCCGAATTAATTTCTTCTATTTCTGTTTTATACTTCTTAGAAGTTGATACTACTTTTCCACCTTTAGTCATATACTTTTCTTCTGATGGATTAGTATCTATTTGAACAATTGCTTTTTTCCATGCTTTAGTCTTTCCTTGGTGCGCTCCTACTCTTTTCATTTTTCCTTCATATCTCATTGTATTTACTTTTAGTACTTTAACTGAAAACAAGTTTTCTACTGCATCTTTTATTTCTATTTTTGTAGCATCTACTGATACTTCAAATGTGTATTTCCCTTGTGCCATTGCCTCATAACTCTTTTCAGTTATTATTGGTCTTATTATTATATCTTCAGCAAATTTAGTCATTATGCATACACCTCCTCTAAGCTCTTAATAGCTTGAGAATCAATTACTAGTTTTTCATAGTTTAATAAGTCATATATATTAATTGTGTTTACTAGTGTTGTTTTTACCTTCTCAAGATTTCTGCTTGATGCTTGAACATTTATGTTTTTTTCATTTAACATTATTAATGCTTTATTTGTTACTTTTAAATTTTTTAAAGTTTTAACTATTTCTGCAGTTTTGATTTCTTTTAAATCTATTTTATCTACAACAATTAAATTGCCATTCGCAAATTTTGTTGTAAGTACCGATTTAATTGCAAGAGCTCTTACTTTCTTTGGAAGTTTATATCTATACGATCTTGGTTTAGGTCCAAAAGCTATACCACCTTTTACCCAAATTGGTGAACGTATACTTCCATGTCTTGCTCTTCCTGTTCCTTTTTGTCTCCATGGCTTTTTACCACCACCACGAACTTCAGCTCTTGTCTTTGTACTTTGAGTTCCTTGTCTTTGATTAGCTAAATAATTAACTAACACTTCATGAACTACAACATCATTTACTTCTATTCCAAAAACTGATTCATTTAATTCTATTTCAGATACTTTTTTGCCTTTCATATCTAATACATCTGTTTTAAGCATTCTATTTCCTCCTCCCTACTAGTAAGATTTTACACTTTTCTTAATATTCACTATTGCTTTTTTAGTTCCAGGTATTGAGCCTTTTACTAAAATAGCTTTTTTATCACTATCTACTTTTACTACTTCTAAGTTCAGTACTGCTCTATTTACTGCTCCCATATGTCCCGGAAGCTTTTTGTTTTTAAATACTTTACCTGGTGTAGTTGTTCCTCCCATAGAGCCCGGTCTTCTGTGATAGTGCGAACCATGTGATGAAGGTCCTCTACTTTGTCCATGTCTTTTAATGTTTCCTTGAAATCCTTTTCCTTTAGAAACAGCTCTAACATCAATCTTATCTCCTTCTGTTAAAATAGAAATATCAATTTCCTTACCTATTTCATATTCATCTATGTTGTCTACTTTAATTTCTTTTACATTTCTTTTTACAGGTACTCCTGCTTTTGCGAATATTCCTTTCATAGGCTTATTCACATTTTTTTCTTTGATTTCTCCAAAGCTTACTACAATTGCATTATATCCTTCTTTTTCAACTGTCTTTTTTGCTATTACAATCATAGGATTTACTTCTATTACTGTAACTGGAATTGCTTTACCATCATTATCAAACATTTGAGTCATTCCAAGTTTTTTACCGTAAATTTCTTTCATTTTGTTTTCCTCCCTTTATTTTTTCTTAAAACTTTTTTGTTAACTTTTGTGCCATACTTAGGTATAGGGTTTGTCACTTGCCTACACTAATTGCAGGATGACTACTAAGTATTATTAAAGTTTCACTTCGATTTCAACACCTGCTGGCATATCTATTGCCATTAAAGCATCAACCGTTGCTTGATTAGGTGCCACAACATCAATAACTCTTTTATGTGTTCTCATTTCAAATTGTTCTCTTGAATCCTTATGTTTATGAGGACTACGTAAAATTGTCACTATTTCTTTTCTTGTTGGAAGTGGAATTGGTCCTGAAACCTCTGCTCCAGATTTTTTAGCCACATCAACGATCTTGGTTGCTGTTTGTTCAATCACTACGTGATCATAAGCCTTTAATCTTATTCTCATTTTAGATACATTTGCTTTTGACATATTTCTCTCTCCTTTACTATAATTTCAAGGTCTCGCAAGTCTTACACCGTTCCGCGTGTTTCATCTGAAAGTTATAATAAAAACCAAATTTTAAAACAAGTTTTAAATTTGGCAAATATAAACTTTTCATACTTGCCGCCCGATTTTAAATCAGACATGCTCCATGAGAGTTCCCTACTTCTAAATGAGTAGCCACATCCCACTTCATCGCAAATCAACATAAGTATTATAACTTCTACATATCAAAAAAGCAAGCATTTTTTAATAAAATTTCATTATTATTGATGTTTTTGTAATATTTTTGTAACATATACCCCTAATATACCTTTTCATATGGATTTTTAGTCTCTTAAAAGTCTATATTAAAACATTTGTTTTTATTTAATTGATTATAATATCTAATATATTTGAATAACTTTTTGTAACAAACTTGTAACAGTAATTTAATTTATTTGTAGTTGATTTTAGATGATTATTTGTGTATTATGGATGTATAAGAAGACCAATGGTGGATTTCCTTTCCCACAAAAGTTTAACTACCCTTGTTAAATGGTTCTTCTTTAAAGTGATCTTTGAGTACCTTAATCTGAATAGATTAAACCAAAGAGTATGTTTTAGACAGATTACATACAAACTAGAAAAACAGATGCTTTCGTTTCCATGTAAAGCATCTGTTTTTATTTTTTATTTCTATTCTACAATTACTGGATTAAATAATTTCATGTCTCCATCTTTAAGTGATTTCCCGCCTTTTCTATAAACGTTATTAATTATTTCTTCTTCCTTAGGTTCTTTCTCTACATCTTCAATATATATATCTATTTTATCTTTAGTACCACTGTTATTTTTATTTTTAATTACATTTACAAACAATAATACTGATATAACTAATATTATTAAAATAATTATTAATAATCTTATTTCTTTTTTATCCATAATTTATCAACCTTTCTTAATTTTTCAAAACTGGATGATTTGGTCCCATTTCCCATGTGTTAACAAAGTCTAGTTTTGAGTAGCTTGTTTGTAGTTTCATACTACTATTTGTTAATCCTTTAAGATCCATGATTCCATTGTATCCTCCATTACCATTTGCTTGATTTGCTGTATCAGTATTATAATAGCAATTATCTACCATAGATGTGCCTAAAT
>JAQUBQ010000008.1 GCA_028686615.1 Clostridia bacterium
AGTAATACCAACATAATCTTTTATATATTCTGATATTGTTTTTGAGGTGTCCAATATTTCCATTTCTTGTTTGAAATAACCTATAAGAGTATCCTTTGCTTTAAAAACCTCTCCTTCTTCTTGCTGCAATTCTCCAATTATTATTTTAAGCAAAGTGCTTTTACCAACACCGTTACTGCCAATCAAACCCATCTTGCTCCCGCGGTTTAATTTAAAAGAAATATTATTAAGAATAATTTTAGAATTAATACTATATGTTATACTTTTTACTTCCAACATATTCCCTCACCTCATTTATGATATTATACTAATTTTATAATGCTTAATCAATAGTGTCAGTTAGAAAACAAGTATATTTACAGTTTTCTAACTGATACCTATTAATTAAATGACTTAGATAATAATGTAAGCATTAAGCTTGTTCTTGATTATATTGACTCCGATTGAATGTCAAACAACATCTTTTTATATGCTTCAAGTCCATAAGGATCATATCCTTTTACATCACCTGAGAAAATAAGTGATCTTGCTTGGCAATTTTTAAGTCCATTATTTCTAAATTCGTTAAATATTCTTCCGTTAGCCCATTCATTAATATAATTTTCATCAAAATCTGGCAAATCATCAATTTTATAATATCCAATTTCTAAAAGATAAGGACATGTCAACATTTTGCCATCAACTGTGATTACAAGGCCAGCCAAAGTAGCAGTGCATTCATTTCTTTCTGGTAAACCAAGCATGTACGCGACCAAGCCTGCATCAGAAACACCTAACTTATAACCTTCTTTTGTTCTTTTGAATAATAACTTCTTCATTATTGAAAAGAATTCATTAGGCTCTAGAATTAAATCTTTATGTCTATTACCAAACGGCTTAAAAAGATTAAAATTAGCCGGAATACCTGTCTCTCTTGTGTAATCAACAATTTCATCCACATATTTAGCATTATAAGCATTAAGGGTTGTCAAAACTTCAACATTTATATTTTTTTGCTGTAGTTTCTTTAATGTCTCTTGAAGTTTAATATATTTTCCTTCACCTCTAATATAATCATGAACCTTTCCAATTCCATCCATACTAAGTAAAAGATGAAGATTTGGCAAATCTGCGAGAATATTAACCCATTTATCATCAATAGCAAGTCCGTTTGTAACAATAGTAATAGCCATGTTTTTGTTTTTAATATACTTTATCATTTCATGTAACTCTTTGTGGCAAAATATTTCACCACCCACTAAATTAATTTCGTAGACATTTGTATGACAAAGAATATCTACAATTTTCTTAAATTTTTCAAATTCCATGTATTTTTGAGGATAATCCCCTTGAAAACAATGCCTACATCTCATATTGCATGCAGTAGTTATTTCAATTTCAACACCGAGAGGAGCTTTTAAAAGGAGCTGTTCAGCTTCATTAAAAGTATTTTTCCCAAGCCGATCTAAAATTTCTTTTAAATACACCTTTATCTCTTTTTCAACTTGCTCTTTTTTTACTCCATCATATTGTTCGATAAAAAACTTTATAACTTCCTCTATTGTATTTCCTTGGTTAATTATCATGTCAAGAGCTACCTTTCCTGTTTTATTAACCATTGTATTTGTTCTTTCGTTTGTAAAATACACCAGATATCCGTTTTCCTCTTTTCTAAATTTAACATTACTCATCAAAAACCCTCCTTAATATAATAATAGTAAAGAGAAAACTATATATAGTTTTCCCTTCTTTTGTTAATAATTACATTAAAAACGATGATGTCATTTTTAAATTTTCTAAAACTTAGTGATACTTTTATACTTTATCCTTAATAAGAACACGGCTTAAAACATTTTACTATTTAATGGCCTTCTCCAAACTTTTTTTAACAGATTTGCTAATCTTGTTTGTTCCCAAATGATGTGGCTTTCCTCCGCAGGATCTTAGGCAACAACCAGTTTCAACTGGCTCTGTGCACGAAAATTTGTTTAAAATTTTAGGCGATTCATATTTTTCCATCTTCATGAGAATTCTCCTTTCATCCATCAATAATAGTTATACTGACATCATCACTCTTAATTTGCATTTATATTATCACAACTGTTAAATTATGTCAATATTTACCTCTACATTTTAGACATTTACAGCCATTTAATAATTATTCTTTAAAAACAGTTCAAACTCTTCTACTACTGTATATATTGTATAATGAACTCAATATTATTATACAGCCTAAAAAGAAGTGAGGCAAAGATAATTTCATTATCCTTACCCCAACATTTGACATTGAGCCTAAATCTTTGGAGGCGCCACCCGGATTTGAACCGGGGATCAGAGTTTTGCAGACTCGTGCCTTACCGCTTGGCTATGGCGCCTAATATGTTTTTATCTTGCCTGGTTAAGTTTTTACATTATAGCATATGATAATTATATTTGCAATATTACACCTTCTTATATTATTTCGAATAAAAAAATGGAGCGGGAAACGGGGCTCAAACCCGCGACCTCTGCCTTGGCAAGGCAGCGCTCTATCAACTGAGCTATTCCCGCAAACCATAATACACTATATGTTTTAAATTGTAATATAATACATATGCAATAACAAATGGTAAAATATATTTATTTTTCCATTTGCTTCTTGGTGCCTTGGGACGGAATCGAACCGCCGACACAGGGATTTTCAGTCCCTTGCTCTACCGACTGAGCTACCAAGGCAAATAAAAAAAATGGCGACCTGAATGGGACTCGAACCCACGACCTCTAGCGTGACAGGCTAGCGTTCTAACCAACTGAACTACCAGGCCAAGTAAAAAAATGGTGGGCACAATAGGGCTCGAACCTATGACCCCCTGCTTGTAAGGCAGATGCTCTCCCAACTGAGCTATGCGCCCATCTTTTACCTGTTGCCGAATTCTATTATAATAAAAAAAACATGCTTTGTCAACATGTTTTTCTTATTTTCTTAACTTTTAAAGTTAGTTTATTTTTCTTTGTGCAATTTGCGAGTTATTCCTGTTATAACAATACCAGAAGATAACAGTACTGTAGCAAGGCTCATGAAGCCTGATATATATGGCATTCTGCATAATAAATATATTATTGAATATATGCCTGTTAATAATAATACCTCTTTTGTCTTTTTATTTTCCTCTTTAATTTTATCTTTAACTACTTCAAATATTACTGAACCTACTATAAATTTAGCTAATATAATCGTTATTAATATAAGTGAAGTGTAAATCATTAATAGTGGTCCTCCTATAATTGCCATTCCATATATGCACATAGCTATTAATAAAAAGATTGCAAGGGGTATTGTTACAAGCCCCACGACTCCAATTAATATAGTATATGTAGAATACTTAGTAGATTTTTTAGCTAAAGTATCAAACATGTTCGGTAACATTTTTCTTATAATTAAATTAACTATTACAAATAATACAATTGCAGTTATAACTTTTAGCAACTCTCTTTTCGTATAATCCATCTTTTCAGCTTTTGTCATTACATTAGTTTTTATTTTTACAACAACTGCATTTGGATATTTAGATGATAAATCAATTTCTGAATTAGTTTCAATGTATATGTTCCCATTGATAGTTACATCTTCCTTTATTTCTATTTTTTCACTTTGTACTCTAAAATCCTTTCCAACTATTCCATTCATTTTCATTTCAGGAGTAATTGCAATAAAGTTAGATTTTACTTCACCACTATTTTCAATAATCTTACTTGCTAATAAAATAGCATCTCTATTTATAACTGCTGAGTCTGTTATAAATATACTTTCTGCTATAACAATTAGGTCTTTTGTTATATTTCCCTCAATAACAACATTTGTTCCGATTATAATTGGATATTCAGCACTCCCCTTTATGGTGATCGTATCTCCAGATATAATTCCTTGTATTCCCTCTAAATCATCTGTAATCTCTATAGACTTTGAGCCAATTGATATTCCTGAATGATTAACAGGTTTGTCAAAAATAGCTTTACCGTTAAAAACACGTATAAATGGTAATTTAATACCTGCCTCTTCACTTAATTTATATAAATTAGTGTATGTTTTTGTATCCATAATCCTAGTTTCATTTTCTGCATATATGTTAGTTACAGAAAACATTAATATTATAAATATAAAGACAAAAAATATTTTTTTATACATTTAATCACCTTTTTTCCTCTCTTACATCCCAATTTTATAACACTTTTCTCTTTTTTTCAATATACGTGCTAATAAATCAAATAAACAGAGACTTATTTTTAATATTAATATTTTATTTAAGTTAAAGCTACGTTAATACTGCTTGCTATAATCTCTGATATTTTAGCTATAACATTATCTATTTCCTTAGGTGTCACAATATAATTTTCAGAATCAAGAGCATTTGTTATCATATTATATCTCTCATCTTTTTCAAAAAGTTCAAATATACCATTAATCTTCTCTTTACTCATATTTCCATTTGTATAATATGATACTTCATTTTTAATACTATCAATTAATTTGTCAATTGCCTCATTAGTTATTGTAGCCATATCTACAACTGTAGGAACCCCTACTGCAATTACAGGTATACCAAGTGTTTTTTCATCTAGTGCACTTCTTTTATTATGCACTCCTGCACCTGGAGTAATCCCTGTATTACTAAGTTGTATTGTTTTTCCAATTCTTGAAACACTTTTTGATGCTAAACTATCTACAACTATTAACATTTCTGGCTTTATTTTATCTACAACTGATGCTATGATTTCTGATGTTTCAATTCCTGTGGTTCCTAATACGCCTGGTGAAATACCACTAACTTCCCTTGTATCAGCTTCTATAAGGTTATCCGCGTATTTAATTATATGTCTTGTTATATTAATATAAGAAATTACTTTAGGCCCTAAAGCATCTGGTGTTACAGAACTATTTCCAAGTCCCACCACTAATACTGATTTATTATTTGCTTTTCTTTTATTTTCTATATTTACCTTAGATATACCATTAAGCAATAAATTTATATTATCCCCCACCTCTTTTATAACTAGTTGCTTTTGTTCCTCATCCAAATATTCCATATCGTGCTTTTCAATTGTAATATATTTACCAATTTCCTTACCAAGAACTTTTTTTCCATTTTCATTTATAACATCTACTATTGTTGTATTAATTCCATCTTTATCTTTACTTGCTACTTTTATTCCGTCAATTTCACTTAAATTATGTACTTGCTTATATGTATCAACTCTTTCATCTGCCATATCCGTTCTAAAATTCAAATAACTCTTGTTCATAATATACACCTCATGTATATTATGTACTAGAGCTATTTCATTTATTCTTACATCGACATTACTATTTGTATTAACCCTTTTTCTGCATCCATCTCACCAATTTTGCTTTTCTCATCATATTCACTTAATTCTTTCAATATTCTTTTTAATTGTTCTTCAGAATATTTATTAACTGCATATTTAAGTTTTCTATATACGAATGGATGAATTTTTAGTTCTGCTGATATATTATCTATTTTTTCCTTCTCTGCTAATTTTATTAAATACATTTGTTTAACTTGTTTAAAAAGCATTATGCTAATCCCTATTGGTTGTTCTTTTTGATCAAATAATTCAGTAAGCTTTTTAACCGCCTCTGACTTCTTTTTATTAACTGCTAAATCAAGCATATCAAAGACTTTGCTACTTAATGTTTTTACACATATTTTATCAATATGTTCTTTCTTAAGTACAGTACCTTTTTCAAAATATGATGTTATCTTTTTAAACTCGTTAATTAGCATTAATTTATCTGTTGTACAACATTCTATTAGGTATTCCGCAACCTCGTTACTAACAATAATTTCATATGCTTTAAGAGTCTTTATTATAAATGCTAAAGCATTCTTTTCATTTAGCTTTTCAAATTCCACGCACATAGCATTTTTGTTTAAATATTTCCATTCACTTGTCCTTTTGTCTACTGAATCTTGCAATATAACTATAGTTGTATCCTTACCTAATTCTTCTAATAGTATTGTATTTATTTTTAATCCTGAACCTTTTAACACTATTAACTTTTTCTCTCCAAAAAAAGAAATATTGTCTATTAGATCAGCAAGCATATCAATAGATACTTTATCAAGAATAAAATGGTTTACTCCTAATTCTAGATTTTCAAAACACTTTTTTATTTTTTCAAGATACCTGTTTTTATCATATTCTTCCTCTCCATATAATAAATATACCCCTGAGATGTTTTTGTCCTTTATTTTAGCTTCTAACTCCTTTAAACTCATCTTTTAGTACCTCCATTTGCTCTAAAGATCTTTTTGCATACATTTCATATTTTAATTTCTTGTCATTTATTTTTTTATTCACTTCCAGTGGTTTTATAATTCCAAAGTTAGCATTCATAGGTTGATAATTTTTAACCTCTGTAGAGACATGTTTTGCTAAACTTCCAAGCATTGTCTCCTCTTTCCAATTTACTTTTTTCCCTTTTAACTTAGTTAATATGTTATATGCTATCATTAACCCTGATGCTGCAGATTCAACATAACCTTCTACTCCTGATATTTGCCCAGCAAAGAATATGTTTTCATTAGATTTTAAAGAAAAATCAGCTTTAAGAAGTTTCGGTGCGTTTATAAATGTGTTCCTATGCATTACCCCATACCTCAAAAACTCTGCATTTTCAAGTCCTGGAATGTTTTGAAATACTTTCTTTTGTTCCCTAAACTTTAAACTTGTTTGAAACCCTACTAAGTTGTACATTGTTTCTTCTTTATCTTCTGCTCTAAGTTGTAAGGTTGCATATGCTCTACCATCCTTGCCTAACCCTACAGGCTTCATTGGTCCAAAAACCAATGTTTTTTCTCCTCTTCTTGCAAGCTCTTCTATTGGCATGCACCCTTCAAAAAACGTTAATTTATCAAACTCTTTGCGCTCTGCTGTTTCAGCATTTATTAGCAAGTTATAAAATCTATGGTATTCTTCTTCAGTCATATCAGTATTTAAATAGTCCCCTTTCCCTATCTCTCCATATCTGTCCATTCTATATATCTTATTCATGTCAAGACTATCCTTTGATATGATTGGAGCTGCTGCATCATAAAAAAACAATTCTTCCTCACCTAATATTTTTTTAATATCTCTAGACAAGGTATCACTTGTAAGAGGACCTGTTGCTATTACTATTTTATCTCCTTCTGCTTTATCTATATTTGATATTTCCTGAATTTCCTTATAAATTACTTGAATATTTTTGTTTTCTTTTATTTTTTTTGTTATATATTCAGAGAATTCATCTCTATTAACCGCAAGAGCATTACCTGCTTCCACCTTAGTTTTTTCTGCTGCTTCTATTATTAAACTTCCTAGTATTTTCATTTCTGTTTTTAATAATCCACAAGCATTAGTTATATCGTTAGATTTAAGTGAATTACTACATACTAATTCTGCAAAATTATTACTAGTATGAGCTAGGCTTTTTTTATGTGGCTTCATTTCATAAAGTTTAACTTTTATACCATTACTTGCCAGTATATATGAGCATTCACATCCTGCAAGTCCTGCTCCAATTACATGTACTATCATTGCATCTCCATTTCTTCGACAAAACATTATTGTTTTTTTAATGTTCCTTGTCAATTTTCTACAATTCTCTCATACCTATTCTATTATAATATACTTGTATTTACAATACAACACACCCTTTTCATAAACACTATTTTAAACAATATTTTATTTATATAATCATATAATGCCTTTGTTTTGATATAGATAAAGCGTATTATATGGTTGTTTTATGTTTTGTCTTAAATAATGAATTTTCACTTCCTCTTTAATTTTATTTTTTTCCGTTTTCTATTGACAGATATAACATTCTTATGTTATCATATATTGGCAGTTACAAATGGACTAGTAGCTCAGTTGGATAGAGCAATGCCCTTCTAAGGCATGGGTCGGGCGTTCGAATCGCTCCTAGTTCACCATTAAAGAGGCTTTCAGCCTCTTTTTTTACATTCAATTAAAGTCGATATAATAATTACTGTTTATTATTGGTAATGCATGTTATAATTGTTTTACAAAACATGTTTAATCATAGAACGACAACTAAATTAAAAATAATAATTAATAAACCTATTAACCTACTACTAAACAAAAGTATAAACTTGGGTTTAAAAATTATTTAAATTGTATTGTATGTGGAGGTATAAATTGTATGAGTCTAAAAGACATTATTAAGTTAATATTGAAAATTTTATATACTATTATTTTAGCATTTTTTAATTTGGTTTTCTTATTAGGTATGTTATTTGAAAAAGAAAAAATTTTCTTTTTAATCTTTTTAATTATAACCTCTTTAACTTTATTTTTAATGTGGTATAAAAAAGGAAAACCATTTAAACATACTTATATTGATAATGAAAATAATAAAAATCATGGTATATCAAATGATAAGTTTAATACATTATATGAAATACAAAATTTAATTAAAAGTTTATCACCAAAATGTAATTATAAAAAATTAGCAACACACTTAAGGGATGTTTTGTCTGAAACTGAATCCATAGAGGCTGTTACCCATGGCACTCAACTTGCAAATGATTACAAGCACGCTTTATCTTGTGTTGTCACTAATAAAAGATTTATAGGATATCATAAAACTATATTTAATGAAAAAAGAATTGAAATCCCAATAGAAAAAATAAGTTCTATTATTTATTCTACAGGCATCATAAAAGGAACCATAGAAATTAATAACATGGGCCATAAATTAAATATATATAATGTGCCTAAGTCTGAAGTTCAGGATTTTGTAAAATCTGTTAATGAACAAATAAACAATTATAAAACTTTTAAGATTGAATATTCAAGCAACAAACAAGCAAATGTGGCAGATCAAATAGAAAAACTCGCAGGCTTATACAAAGATGGGGTTTTAACCGAATTTGAATTTCAAATTAAGAAAAAAGAATTATTAAAATAATTATAAGACAACATTAAATACCGATATCTTGAAAACTAATCAATAAGATAAAGGATTAATCATCATTTATAAATAACAAAACATTTTTTAATATGTTTTAATTGAATTTAAAACTTCTTGTTAGATTTATCTTGATATTAAATAAAAAGGCACCTGGAATTTTATTCCTAGGTGCTTTTTATAGATCATGTTAAAAGTTTCTTTAATAATATAAATTAACTTGTTGTTTTATATACTTTAATATAGTTACAATTTATATGCTCTACTACGAATCCATGTTTTTCTACTCCCACTTTAAATATCTGTATTATACGGTTCTCTTCCTGCTTTAATATTTGTTCTGGTAGTTTTATTAACTTTCCACAGTTAGGCTCTTGGGACAATTCACGTATAGCTTCAGATAACCATGTAGTTAATAGTTCTTGTTTATCAAGTTTTAAATATCCTTCTTGCATCCACTCATTTAGAGCCATAAAACAAGTTGCAGATACCCGCCCTTTAATCTCATTAATATGGATTGTTTCACATTTTCCTTTTTTATTCATTAATTTATCTCTCCTCATAAATTATTCTTCGGATAATGATATTTTCTTCTTCATTCTAGCATATTCAGCTTTCAAAGTAAATATCACTTATTATTTCTATTCTTTTAAAAAAAATACTTTATTCTACTTTAGTTACAATAATAGTTACATCATCATTTATACTTTCCATATTGGCGTATTTCTTTATTTCTTCTATAATGTCTTTTTTTCTTACAAAATCAAAGTCACTCTTTGCTAATTGATTAAAATACTCTTTTAAGTTCTCATGATTTACGCCATCTGACATGTTTATAATTATCATTTTATTATTTAATTTAACTCTAGTTGTTATTTCTTTGTCTATTTCAGTTAAGCCTACTGGCATATTCTCTTTTTCAATTTTCTGTACTTTACCATTACTTATAATAAATGTAGGGGGAGCTCCTAGCTTAACTATCTCAATTTCTTCACTTTTTGTATCTATTATTGTCATATCAAAAGTTGCACTTATATTAGAATTTTCCTTTAATTTCATAATAGCATTAATTGTTTTTGCTGTTACTTTACTACCAAATCCACTTGCAAACATCTTGTCAACTATTTCAATAACTGATTTGCTTACTTTGCTTGCTTCCTCACCTGAACCCATTCCATCGCTAATAGTTATTACTTTTCCACCATCTTTTAAATCTGTCATGTAATAACTATCTCCTGATACAATTCCCTCAACTTTGCTTTGTGTAAACAATTCCGAACTAATTAAATATTTACTATCTGATATTAATTTTATTCTTGATTTTTCATTTTTACTACTATTTAATATTAGTTTTATATTCATTTTTTGTCCTATTACTTCACCAACAACGTTTTGTATTTCTTGTTTTGAAGTCTCTTTATTATCAATAATATCTGTTATAAATTCATATATTTTATTATCGTTATTATCTGTATATACATCTTCGTATATCTTATATCCAAGCATCTTTAACTCTTGTCTTATACACTTTTGAGTATGAGAAACATCTTTTTGCAGTGTCTGAACTTCCCTTGCCATATTCTTTATTATTTTTGATACTTCTCTATATTCATTTGCAAGTTTTAAGTTGCTTTCTTTTTCTTTTTCTTTTATTATTCTCATCAACTTCATATTATTATATATGTCTTTTATTTCTCTTATCATTTGTTCTGATTCATCACATTCAACAGCTAACATGCTTTCACGAATTTCATCATTACTTTCAAGTTTTCTAGCAACATATCCTGTCACCAACTCCATATTATCTTTTAAACAGTAATATCTTCTATTACACGCTAAACAATTTGTTTCTTTATAATCAGTTAAATATTTAATTATAACTCTCTGTGTTTCTTCATAATTTTCTTTTGTAGATTCAAGTGTAATATTAGAGAGATTATCAAAAACTTCTGACATAGCACTTAACTTGTTTTTTACATCACTTCCTACTCCTAATTCTTTTTCATAAGCACTTTTTAATGTGTTGTTTTTATTAAAAACATCTTCTAATATAATAGTTATCTTTTTAGGTAGTAATAAAATTATTAAAGAAGCTATTATAACTTCCATCATTGAACTATTTAATCCCATACTCCCTGTTAGTACATATGTAATTACAAAAGAAGATAATATTACCCCCACTAATGTAAATAGTTTATTAACGTGGTTCAAAAGACTTGTAACTACTCCTATTGTTGTTAATAAAATAAAGCTGTCTGTTTCCTTTGTTGTAATTGCTACGATAGCTCCAACAATTATGGATGTTGCAATTCCCGATGAAACATTACCAGTATATGATATTAATATAGTCATAATATAAGCTGCTATTATCCAAAGTGATACTCCTCCTATTGAAATACTAGATATTACTATAGTTGTTATCAAAGTTACAACTACCATAGATATGGTTTCTTCTAAAGAATATAGAATATTCTTATCAATATTTATAATTCCATAAAACCCGTGTGCATACACATAATAAAGTGCTTGAGTTAGAAATGTTAAAGATAATCCGTCTAATATGATTAATACGTCAAAACCCTTTAATATGAATTTAATAAAAAAAACCGTTATCATTGCAATGCTGAGTTTTAATCCTATAGAAGCCTTCCTACTAGTTCCCGATACTTTTATAATTACTGTTGTAATAGCATATGCCATATTAATAAATACATATAGCATAATTTCATTTACTGGTATCCCAAACACTGACATAGATACAACACTCAAAATACCAGGAAGCAACAATGGTATTTTAAAAAGAGTTGCTACTCCTAGCATTATATACGGTACTGGTCTATAACCTAATATCTCAACTGAACTTGAGATAAAAAGTATAATTGAATATACCAAAAATTTAAAACTAATTATATTTTTTAAAAATTGTACTATATTATCTAATTTGCTATATTTAACACTTATTGTATCGTTGTTTTGTTTTTCTTCAAAAATCATTTTACACCTCTTATGCTTCATTTATTCTACATCTATATTACTATATTAAAACTATATTTTTTTGTCATAATTTATACTTTGTCCTTTTTTCATCTATCAAGTTACTACATTTTATTACAAATGAACCTAAAAATCAAGTTAAATGAGTATTCTACTATTGTAACTCCATGATATAATTTTAATATTAACTTTAATAGCAATTTTGTTATCTATTTTGATATTTAATCGTTATATATATTGTCTGGAAGGGGTGAAAGAGATTAAAACAGATAGATCATTCGAATGTATAGTAGAAAGTTATCATAAACTTATTTATAAAATATGTATAGATATTTTGCATGATCCATTTGAAGCAGAAAACATCTCTCAAGAAGCCTTTTTAAGTCTCTATAAAAACTTCTATAAATATTCTGATTTAGGAGACAATGAACTTAAAAATCTACTCTGTAGGATTACAATTAATAAATGCAAAGATTATATTAAAAGTTCACATTTTAAACTTGTTGCTAATTCTTTTGATTTCTTAGAGCTCAAAGATTTGAAAGATAGTAAAACGTCATCTCTTGAAAATATAATAAAGATGGAACAAAACAGCAGAATACGAAAAGTTGTTGAAGAACTAAAAAATCCATACAAAGAAGTTGTTATAGAATATTTCTTTAATGAGCTTTCACTTGATGAAATTTCAGAAAAACTAAAACGTGATAAGGCTGTTATAAAAACACAATTATATCGCTCAAAAAAAATCTTAAAATCTAGTTTGAAAGGAGGAGATTCTATTGGATAAGTTAAAATATATTGATAATCTTTTAAAACTTGATGATTCTAAGTTTAATAATTATATTAAATATTTAGAAAAAAGTAATTTACAATCTCCACCAGAAGATTTAAAAGATAAAATACTCAAAAAATGTAATCCGATTAAAAGTTATAAATATATTAATATTAAAACAAAACAAAAATCATTTTTAGATTTTATTAAAATTGCATGTTTTGTATTACTTATTACAACATGTACTGATTTGCTAGTAGGATCTACTTATGCTTCAAACAAAGAAAATCAAAAAAAACCGGAATTTATTGAAAAGCTATCAAAAAGTCATGATTGTTTTAATAATGATTTGAAAGATTTTATGCATAACTTTAAAGGCTTTATGATGAATAATAATTTGAAAGGAGATTAATTTATGAAAAAAAATTTATTTTTTACATTTATATTTTCATTTATTCCTGGGGCAGGTCAAATGTATCAAGAATATATGAAAAGAGGATTATCTATTATGATAATATTTGGAATATTTGTTGTCCTTACTGCTATGCTGGCTACTCCAATTATACTTGTTCCAATAATGGTTATTCTAGCTTATAGCTTCTTTGATACATATAATATACGTAACATGAATGAAGAAAAAGCGAGTTTGCTTAAGGATGACTATATATGGAATTCTAATGAACTTATCAAAACATTTGAGTTTAAGAAAAACAACAACTCAAGAAAGATTGTTGGCATTGCTTTATTAAGTATTGGAATCTATGCGTTACTTGATTCTGTTTTATTAAGTATATTAAGAGGATTTAATATAGAATGGGTAAATAACCTTATTTATACTTTTTCACGTTACACACCTACAATAATTGTTTCCCTTCTGGCTGTTTATATTGGAAGCAAATTAATTTCTTCTAGCAAGGAGGAATAATATGAATGAAAATAAAAAAATAAAAAGAATAGGTACACTAACTCTAGGAATATGTTTAATATTAATAGGTTTTGCTAGCTTTTTATCCATGTTTATTGGAATAAAAATTCTAAAATATGTATTATATGCTTGGCCCCTTATTCTTATATTTATAGGAATAGAAATATTATTATATAGTAAAAAAGATGATGTTATATTAAAATATGATATTTTAGGCTTATTACTTTTAGGCATAGTACTGGTAACTTCTATTTTAAGTTCTCTTACTTTTAATATAGTAGATGATTTTATTAAAAATAAAAAAGAATATACAACATATTTTAATAATTTAAGCCCTTATATAAATGAATTAGATATATTAGATAATATAATTAAATAAAGGAGAAGACATTGGAATAATTCCAATGTCTTTTTAAAATTTACTAATAATGACAATATCTACAGCCTCTTCTTTTTAGTTCATTAAGCAGCATTATTGCTATTACACTTCTTACTAGCAGTCCTCCATGCGTACCAAAATACCCTCTATCTGTTGCTTCACTTTCTTCTGTTTTTTCTCTTTGGTCCATCATCATTCCTTCATTTAGTTTATTTAATAATTCTGCCTCATTACTCATTACATTTATAGTAATATTTTCTAACATTATTAAGAATACCTCTTTAGTAATACTTGCAGGCATCATACCATTACTTTTCATCATAAATTTTCTACATTCTTTATGTACTGCTTCATTTAACATATTATGACATGGTGGATACAAGGAATCTATACTTTTCATAGCCATCATTTCTGGCATGTTATTATAGTACATTGGCATATCACCTTTTTTTATTCCAGCCATATGTGCAGTGCAATCCCTAATTGGACTCATATGTCCTCCCATTCCCCCGCTTCCAAATGGCATAGTTTCAGTTATTCCCGGACCTATCATGGCAGGATTAACCCCTAAACTTAAAAATGGATTTAAACCAGGATATCCAAACCCGTATCCGAAGTCCCATATTTGGAGCGAAACCAAATGGTCCTAGTCCCCAAAAGACTCCCTCTCCAATATTTCTATTATTTTCTTCCATCGAAAATTCTCCTTTCATAAATAATAATATATTATGCAAGAATAATTCATTTGTGAAATTTTTTATATATATTGCAACAAATACATTTATATAAAATAAAAAACGCACTTACGTACGTCTTTTTATTCTATTATTATATCACTCTTTTTAGTTAAATGGTTTACAATCATATCTCCTCTTTGATCTTCAAACTCTGCCTTAGTTATTTGTTTTTCTGAAGACCAAACTTTTGCGTTGGTTTGATATATTTGACCATTATCGTATAGATATTGTTTATCCTCATTAATAAATATTACTCTACGGTCTAAAGGGATTTCTATATCATTTATTAATTTTGATAACTCTTCATTAATACCCCAATCATATATTCCTTTTTCTTTGTTTCTATTAATATTAAATTTCATATTAATCAACCCTTTCGCCTATAATTCTTATACTTTCTCTTATAACATCTTCTAAGCGTCTTTTTTGTCTTGTAATATATAGATATCCTATTATACATTCAAATCCAGTAGCTTTTTTATAACTAATAACATCTGTGTTTTTAGGTGTTGTATGGGCTTCAGCATTTCTTCCTCTTTTATATATATTCTGCTCTTCATTGGTAAGTGCCTCGTATATTTTACCAATAATATATTCTTGTGCGCTTGCATTAACATACTTTATACTTTTTACATGTAACTTACTTGCTTTTTCCCTAGAGTTTCTAACCAAATGTTCTCTTACATAAAGCTCATATACTGCATCACCTAAATATGCTAATGTCTTTATATTATATTCTCTTATATCTAGTTCCTTTTCCAATTTGTATTTCACCTTCTCTTATATATTTAATTATACCATATATTTATTTATTTCAATATATTTTTAAGATATTTCAAAATTTCTTTACTTGTACTAAAGTATATTATTGTGTATAATGTGTTTTATAATATCAGTACTTTATATTAAAAATGGTAATATATTTTATTATATGAAAGGATGATTATATGAAATTATATGTTATAAGACATGGCGAAACAGATTGTAATGTCAAAGGATTATACAACGGACATTATGATGAAGAGATTAACCAAAAAGGAATAGCACAAGCAAAAGATGCTGCACTAAAACTACAGGATATACCCTTTGATGTGATTATTTCTTCTCCATTAAAACGTACAGCATACACAGCTGAACTCTTAAATGTGCACTCCCTTCCAATTATATATGACAAAAGAATAATGGAAAGAGATGCCGGAAAATATACTCTAGTCCCAAATTCGGAATTTGAAAGGGAAAAGTTTTGGAATTATTCCGAAGATGGATGTTTTGAAACTGCAGAAACAATAAAAGATTTTTTTGGAAGAATATATTCTTTCTTAGATGAATTGAAAGAAAATAAGCACTATAAAAATGTTCTAGTAGTAACTCACGGTGGTGTAATGAGAGGTATGAATACATATTTTAATGGAATGCCTAAAACTGGGTCTCTTACTGACTATACTAAAAAAAATTGCGAAGTGGAGATATTTGAATTTTAATGGAGGCAAAAATGACAAAGAAATCTAATAATAGTCATATAATCAAGAAGAACCTAACTCTTATAATTACTGTCATAATATTTTTAATTGTATTTTATTTATTTATAACTACATTTATAAGATATATAGATACAAATAATGAATACACTAAAGTTTTAGATGGGGAAAGTCATAATAACGATGCCAAATCAGATACTAAAATAACCTATCCAAAAACAGATGACAACAGTTCAATAGTTAAGGTTGATGATAACAATACAATCAAAATTATTAACAAGTACGATGAACAAGACTTTAAGGGGAAGAAGTCTCTTATTTTCTTCTGGGCGTCATGGTGTTCACATTGCTTGGCAGAAAATGATGTTTTAAAAGAAGCTATTGAAAAATATAATAATAAAGATTTTAATTTATATATAATTTCTCATGATTATGAAGCAAGCTCTCTAGTTGATTATTTAAAAGCAAATGCTTTTAATTATCAGATATGGTTTGATAAGGATAGGGTTATAAGGAAACATATTGACCCCGAAGCTTCATCTGTTCCTTTAACCTATATATTAGATGAAAACGTTAATCTTATATTTGAACATGATGGAGAGATAGCATTTGAACAACTTGAAAATGCAGTAAACACTTATTTAAAATAGTATAAGATGATTTTAAATTTTATATAACAAAAACTCCTTTAAGTAAATACCTATTGTAATTATAGATATTTATTTTTAAAGGAGTTTATTTTTATCATTATATAACTTCTTTTTACTGTTTCTGCAGCTTCAATAATAGAAATATATTTTTCATGCCATAAACTTCATTTAATGTCCAGAACAACTATTACAACAACCCGAACATTTTTTAATTTTAAATTCTTCTTCTCTACCCTCTTTGGTTAGATAGTTTAATATTGCAGTTTTTAGTGCTTCTTCTGCTAGTACACTGCAGTGAACCTTTACAGGTGGTAAACCATCTAATGCTTCTACCACTGCTTTATTTGTAAGTTCCAAAGCTTCTTTAATCGTTTTTCCTTTAATCATTTCAGTTGCAATACTACTAGTTGCAATAGCTGCTCCACATCCAAATGTCCTAAAAGATACTTCTTTTATAATATCATTTTCAATGTATAAATACATTTTCATTATATCCCCACATTTTGCATTTCCAACTTCTGCTATACCATTTGCATTTTGTAACTCTCCAACATTTCTAGGATTACTGAAATGATCCATTACTCTTTCTGAATACATTTATCCTACTTCCTTCCCACAACAAAATTTATATTTCTTTCCACTGCCACAAGGACAAGGTTCATTTCTTCCTACTTTTTTTTCTACTTTAATTGGTTTTTTTGCCGTTTCTGAAGATTGTTCATTTTTAAAATTTGAAATGTTTTGTTTCTCATAATTTCTGTTTAATTTTGTAAATTTATTAACATTATTAACATTATCTGTTCTTGTAATATTAAGGGTATAAACTGCTTTTATTACATCTTGTTGTACTGCATAATTCATTTCCTCAAATAAATCATATCCCTCTATTTTGTATGCATCTACAGGATTGTTCTGTCCATATGCTCTTAAATGGATTCCATCTTTTAAGTGTGTCATATCATCTATGTGATTCATCCATTTTTCATCAACTGTTTTAAGCATTAAATACTTTTCTATGTTTCTATATGCCTCTATTTCTCCCTTATCTGTAAAAGTTTTTATTCTTTCATTATATATTTCTTTTACTTTGTTTAAAACTTTTTCATTAATTTTATCGATATTAATTTTTTCAATATCATCAATTAGTACATAATTGTTTTTTCCAAATAAGTTAGATAAATTAATATTAAATGTTTCTAAATCTACTTCTTCAGCTTTCCTAGCAATAGCAAAATGTTCTTCTACTATATGTGATATTTGAGTTTCTGCTATTTTCATAAGAGATTCTTCTACTGATTCACTTTCTAATATTTGTCTTCTTTGCTTATATATAATCTCTCTTTGCTTATTCATAACATCGTCATATTCTAATACACTCTTACGTATGCTATAGTTTCTTCCTTCAACTCTTTTTTGTGCAGTTTCAATTGCAGTAGTAAGCATTCCCATCTCTATAGGCATATCCTCTGGTAACTGCATCATTTCAGCTATTGCTGTTACTCTATCCGAACCAAAAAGTCTCATTAAATCATCTTCTAGTGATATATAGAATCTAGATTCTCCTGGATCTCCTTGTCTTCCTGATCTTCCTCTTAATTGGTTGTCTATTCTTCTTGATTCATGCCTTTCACTACCAATTATTTTTAATCCACCTGCTTGTATTACTTTGCTTTTATCTGCTTGTATATCCTTCTTATATTCACTTTCTAGTGATTTGTATCTTTTTCTTATTTCTAACAATTCCATATCATCTGTATTTGCATGTCCTGACGCAAATTCTATCTTATCTTCTTCTTTTCCCTCTGCTAATAACTTTCTTTTTGCAAGAAATTCTGCATTTCCTCCTAATACTATATCTGTTCCTCTCCCTGCCATATTCGTTGCAATTGTTACTGTCCCATACTTTCCTGCTTGGGCAACTATTTCAGCTTCTTTTTGGTGATGTTTAGCATTAAGTACCTTGTGTGGAATTCTAGCTTTATCTAAAAGTCTACTTAGTTCTTCTGATTTTTCGATAGAAACTGTTCCTACTAAAACTGGTTGACCTTTCTCATAACTTTCTTTAACGTCTTCTACTATAGCATTAAATTTTCCTTTTTCAGTTTTGTAAACAACATCGTTATTATCAATTCTTATTGTATCTTTATTAGTAGGAATCTCAATAACATCCAATCCATATATTCCTTTAAATTCTGCTTCTTCTGTTTTAGCTGTACCAGTCATACCTGAAAGCTTTGAATATAATCTAAAGTAATTTTGGAAAGTAATAGTAGCAAGAGTTTTAGACTCACTCTCTACAGTAACCCCTTCTTTTGCTTCTATTGCTTGATGAAGTCCATCACTATATCTTCTACCATCCATTATACGTCCAGTAAATTCATCAACAATTAAGATTTCCCCATCTTTTTCTATATAATCAATATCTCTCTTCATTATGCCATGAGCTTTAAGTGCCTGATTAATATGATGAGATATTTCCATATTGTCCATATCAGCAAGCTCTGTCAAACCAAAAAACTCTTCACATTTTTTAGTACCCTTTTCTGTTAATGAAACACTTTTAGCTTTTAGATCTATTACATAATCATATTTTTCATTTTCTTCATCAAATTCTTTATCATTTCCTTCTACAATTTCTCTTGCCTTCATTCTAGATACTAATTTATTAGATCTTTCATATAGTTCAGTTGACTTGTCTCCTTGCCCTGAAATTATTAACGGAGTTCTAGCTTCATCTATAAGTATACTATCTATTTCATCGACTATCCCGTATGAAAGCTCTTTTTGCACCATATCTTCTTTTGACATGCACATATTGTCCCTAAGATAATCAAATCCAAGCTCATTATTAGTAGCATATATTACATCGCAATTATATGCTATTTTTTTAGCAGCTGGAGACATACCTGGAACTACAAGTCCTACTGTTAGCCCTAAGAAATTATATACTTTACCCATCCACACACTATCACGTTCTGCTAGGTAATCGTTAACAGTTACAACATGAACTCCCTTTCCTGTTAAAGCATTTAAATAAACAGGTAATGTTGCTACAAGAGTTTTCCCTTCACCTGTTTTCATTTCTGCTATTCTTCCTTGGTGAAGTATAATCCCACCTATTAATTGTACCCTAAAGTGTTTCATATTAAGAGACCTATATGCTCCTTCTCTTACAACAGCAAAAGCTTCTACTAATATGTCTTCTAACGTCTCTCCTTTAGTTAATCTTTTTTTAAATTCATCTGTTTTAGCTTTTAATTCTGCATCAGAAAGCTTTTGCATATCTTCATCTAAAGACTCTATTTTGTCTACAATTGGTAGTATTTTTTTTATTTCTTTTGAGCTATATGACCCAAATACTTTTTCAAATATATTCATTTAATTTTTCCTCCAAATATAACAACTGTTAAATTAATAAACTTGATTATATCATAGAAAAGTATAAAAAAAAAGACTAATTAATACTGAATTTACTTAGTCTTTCTATTTACTCATTATTTGCTTGTATATGAACTTTTTAATCTCCTTTTAAATTGTTTTCTGATATTTATAATATTCATATTTAATATAAAAAAGACTAATAAAAATATTATTAGTCTTTTTTCATGCTATTTGGAATACATCCCAATTTACTCTCTTATGCTTACGCATAGTATCTATATCTAGTTGTAAGTTTCTTTGATACTTCCTAAGGTATTTTATCTCCTCTTTATTGAACTCGAACATTGAAATAAGAGTATCAGTTAGTTCTTCTGCTGTAACTTTTTTACTTGTTATTGCTTCTCCTATAAGTATTGCATCAATGCGCTCGATATCAATGTTTTCCTTTTCCCCCATAAAAGCAGCAGAAAACAAATAGTTATTAATTACTGATTCAAAAAGATTAAATTCAAATTCTGAAAAAGGCATAATGCTCTTCCTCTTTAACCACAACTTGTGAATGTATCCTTCTGGAAACTTCATAAGAATTGAAATTTCCATGTACAAATACTTTATTGCTTTTTCCAAAGCAGGAAATCCCTTCATGGAAAGCAATATTAAAACAGGTGCATTCATCTGATAGAATTTAGACGATGCTAGTTCTGTCAATTCCTCCTTTGTTTCCTTGTAGTTTGCAAACTGCAACCAAGTTTCTCTAAGTTCCTTCGCATATTGCCTTGTGTTGTAAAAAGCTTTTTTATTTCTTGGAATCATTTTTATAGTTCTATCTAATATATTCCAAGCTTTTTTAAGTCTATCAATGTAATCCTTCTCTGCTTTTTCAATTAACTCCAAACTTCTGCCATTTTTAATGCAGGAAATAACATCTGTTAACTTTAGTTTGCCATTAAAAACTTCATCTTTTATGTACAATTCTACAACATACCATGTGTTTTTAATTGCAGTGTAAAGCCAGTCTTCTTTTATTAATGTGTTTTGCATTAGTGTACTTTCCCTGAGTTTTAAAATGGTAATTGCTAAATTGTTCTGCAATTCTATTTCCTGAGCTATGCCAAAGTTCTCTGCCGCTAAAAAAAGTTCATTAAGTATTTCATCAACTTTTACTCCTTTTAACCGTATTTTCATAGCCATTTCTATAGCATCTACCCTATTAATTAGTGCGTTTTTCACTGTTATTCCCTCCTTTATTAAAATTTTTTAATAAACTTTCACTATAAATCCCATAGTATTTTACCATAACCTTTTAGTTTTGTCAACTTTTATTACAAATAATGTTTTTTATGTCTACTGTTGACTTTGTTTTTCAATCATGCTATAATATAAATGTAGTTATTAAAATATGTTATACACTAAATATGTGTGTAATAAAAAAATAAGGAGAGTAAATGATGAACAATATGAAAATTCAAATTAGTATTGAAAACTCTAATAACGCGATTACATTTGCAAATGCCAACGAAATTATTGAAGTGTTACGGAAGGAGCTCTGTGAACTAACTCCCGAGGCTGTATTAAACAATGAGCTTACTTTTTATCAAGAAGCTGGTCTAATACCCGTAAAATCTATTTGTCCTGATGTATTAAGCATTTTTGGTGAACAGCACATACTATTCGCAACTCACCGTCTTTTAAATCTCATTATAAAGGATTATGATTTCGACGTTGAAAAGATTATTGGATCCGTAAATGATTTAATTAAGGTGGGGTTCTCACCAGAAACATTAATGCACGATTGGTGCATCGTTGAAAGGTTTATGGAGGACCGACAAGAAGTAATAGAAGAGAGAAATGCCAATATTGCAGCTTGGGACAGAGATCAAGATGGTGATGAAGACTTATCTTGTTTAAAAGTCACAAGGTCCTTAACGTATTACGATCAATACTTTCGGTAATGTGCAAAAAACAAGTCCCTAAAAAGGGGCTTGTTTTTTGCTATGTTGGTATATATTTTTTTGTTTTGAATATTATTAAATATATTGATTAATCAGTTGAGGTGATTTATGTTTGTATATAATATAAAATTAAATATGAAAAGAATACTTATTGGAATAGGTGTTTTAGTAGTTGCTGTTGCTCTGTTTATGGAACTTGGTCCACATAAAAATAAGGAGAATTCAAAAGTAAATGTATATAGTAATAAATTTGATTATAATATTACAGATGCTAACTTTACCAATATGCTTAAAAAAATACATGATGATATTGATAAAAATATTGGTAAAACAGTTTCCATTTCGGGATTTGTATTCACAATGCCTGATTTTAAAGACAGTTATTTCGTATGTGGTAGAAATATGATTTTATCAGGAAATGAAAAAGTGGTTGGTTTCTTATGCAACTACAAAAAAGCTGATAAATTATTAGAATCAGAATGGGTTCAAATTACTGGTGTCATAGAAAAAGGTTTTTATCAAACCGATATGCCTATTATAAAGGTAAAAACTATAAAGAAAATTACTGCTCCTGAAAACACCTTTGTCAATCCACCTACTTCAAATTATTAACTTTATAGCTAATAAAGCAGAATATTGAATATATCAACTATTCTGCTTTATTATATATATTTTTTTTATTTTCTTTTTACTGATTTAATTTATTATTCTGTTCCTTTTTATACACAACTAAATTCTTCATATAGCCATGTTCAAAAAGTTGTGCAAACACATTTCTAAATATAACCATAACTACTGGGCCAATAATTAGCCCTACAAGTCCAAATATCTTAAACGCTATATACATTGATATCAATGTTATAAATGGATGTACTCCTAAATTACTACTTACTATTCTCGGTTCTATTAGCTGTCTTACTATTAATATAATGACATATGTTGTAAGGAGGCCAATTGCTAGGGTCATATCTCCCATAACAGCTGAATATATCCCCCACGGTATAAGAATCGTTCCTGTTCCAAGTATTGGCAATGCATCTACAAGAGCTATTACAATTGCAAGTGTAAATGGATAGTCCAGTTTTAGAATTAAAAATGCTATTAATAATTCCACAAAAGTAATACATAATAATATTAATTGTGCCTTTAAATATTGAGATAACGAAATTATAGTTTCTTTAAATATATTAGAAATCTTTCTTACGAATTTTTTTGGTAAAATATCATGAATATATCTTGATAATATTCTCCTATCTGTAACTAAAAACAATGTTGCTAAAAGAGTTATTATTATATATATTAGTAAACTTGGCATAAACATTATAAAGTTAACAATCCCATTAAAGAATTTGTTTATATAACCAAATAATGTTCCCAACAAATCCATACCTATCTCATATGCTTTAGTTGTTATTGCTTCTGGCATATCTATATCTTTAAAATATTTATTGTATATTGCATCATAATTATCTTTAGCATAATCAAATATGCTCGGAAGATCTATGCTAATGGACATTGATTCTTTTATTAGCCTTGCTATTAACAAATAAACTATAAATCCTATTGTTGCATACACAAGTAATACAAGTATTGTTCCTATAAGTTTTCTTGATATTTTTGTTTTTTTGACTATTCCTTCTACTATTTTTTCAAGTAACAATGCTACTGCTATTGCTATTAAAAATGGCCAAAAGAATACTGCTAGTCCAATAGATGTCAAAACTAGAGCCGATATTCCAATTAGTCCTATTATTTTAATGGTTGTTTTTTTATAATCTACCATAATATCTCCTTCACTTTATTATAAAAATTATATCACAGGACATACCATTGTCAAATAAAAAAACAAAATTTGATGTATTAGAACATAAAAAACGCAAGAAACTAATCTTGCGTTTTTTTAGATTTAAAACTCATTCCTCGTATGCTCATTATAATAAACATCGCGAATAATAGGACTATACGAAATCGAATAACGAATGTCATAATTATTTCCTGAGTACACTCCTCCTAATACTTTGTCAAAAGTAAAATAATAACTATCTTTTGTGTACCATACATCGCCGCTGTTTTCAAAATCTCCAAGTAATAGGTTCTTCCTTTCATTAGCTGAAATGATTTTAAACTCTACTACAATTCTAGCTAAATTAAACACGTCTGATTGATATATTGCTGTTGGTACAAAATATGCTTTTCCTTCTAGTATAATTTTGTTGTCAATTACGTATTGTGCATACTCCCTCATTTTATCCGTGTAATCAAATGCTACTTGTTCATTTGCCTTTGTCGCAAACTTTTCAATGTCCATCGTGGTATAGTTTACATTTAGCATTAGATTAAAATATTCCCTTACTTTTCCTGTTACACGTGAATAATCATTAGCATAAGACTCAAAATTTTTCTTAGGTGTATAAACATTGTATCCTCCCTGATTTCTAAACGGCATTTCATATACTTCTTTTGGTATTCCTTTTATAATTAGAGGATAGTCTGTATAGTTTGCTGGCATTTTTGAGATGTCAGTTTCAATCTCAAACCCTTTCTGTAAATAAATCGGTTGTTCTAGCTCAAATATTTTTACAATAAAGTAGTTAAGAATATATTTTGTTACATTAACATTTAGAGGTAATGAATAATTTGAATCATCTATAAAGTTTTTCCAAATTAACCCATTAATTGATTTTTTTAATTTTTCATCCACCAATATAATATTTTCATAATTCGCCTTATTTTCTCCCGAATAACTAATCCCAACAATATTACATACCACATTTAATAAGTCTTGCAGTTTTATATTACTTCTTTCACTTACTATTCCTTCATTTACACTCAACATTCTTTTCCAAGTTTTTTGAAGAGTTTCCCTATCTTCTTGGTTTTCAACATCGTATTTCAAACTATTAATATTAAAATACAATGCGTAAACCAAATCTTGATAAGTTGCTAATCCTTTCCAATTGTTTACATCGTAATGATGGTTGTTATGCCAATAAAATTGTAGTTTATTTTGGACTTCGTCAAACTTACTATAAATGGTTTCTATGATATAAGCTTCGTCGTCACTGTATACTTTACATTCAAACGTTTGCGTCATACATTTTTGCAACATTTCTCTTTTTATACAGTTTTCTGTTACTATTCTGTCTAGAATAATTAGAACCTCTTGTATTGTTACCATATCTTCTGGATAAAATTCCGTTGATGATTTTCCTTCCAGAATTCCACAAGTAGCTAATTTTTCTATATCAGCCTTTGCCCAATGCATTGATACATCTTGGAAATTTGTTGTTTTTTTAGGTTTAAGTGAGTCTAATACACCACTTCTGCTAATCATAGTTGAATATTCTGCACGAGTAACATTACTATAAGGATCAAACTTACCGTTTCCTTTACCTTTAATTAATCCTTTATTACTCATTTTAATTATTCTTTCTTGAATTGTTCCAGGAAGTCCTTCTATATCATCATAAGAATTGCCTACACCTTCAGTATCTTTTAGCTGCGTATTAAGTTCTGTTAAAAAGGATAGAATATTAGCTATTTCCCAACGTTTTGCTGGTGTGTTTGCATCCGTAAAAAGAATGATTTTATTTTTTATTCCTGTTTCAACAGCCCACTGGTTATAAGGATGATACTTTTCCACATCTACATTGTTAGCCGAACTCGTATTCGCTATAACACTAAAATTAGATACTCCTATACATACTGCCAATACCAACATAATTATCCGTCTAATAATCTTTTTCATTATTCTTCCTCCTTTAATATTATTTTCTATTTGATCTTAACTATAAGATCACCTATCATTATCATTTTCACCCACATTATATATTATCTTTTTACTATTGTCAATATTAAAGTGATTTTACGCATATCATTTGACATAAATATATACTTAATTAAAAACAAAGATATAAATAATTCATATTTATATCTCTGTCTTTTAATTATTCGTAATCAGATGCTGCTCTTAAATCAGTATCGTATAGTATAACTGTACCTTTAATTTCGTTGTATAAATCATCCCTTTCAATTTTCCAAGATGCTTTCTCTAATCGTAATCTTAATGGAGAATCTACTGTTACTTTACTTCCTGGATTGGAAAATCCTAAAAATCCTTCATAATCCCATTGAGAGGTATTATCTTTGTTGTTAACAAGTTTATTATTTTGAGAATAATATATTTTGCTTCCATCTGTTTGTTCTACTACTATATCAAATACTACTCCTATATAACCATTTTTAAGTTGTTCATTTATATTATAGGTTCCATTGTTTAATTCTACTGCTATGGTTGAGTTCGGTAGTTTATATTCACCATACCAGATTTGAACAAATGTATTATCTGAAACTTCCATCATCTTCTGATTTAACGTTATTTTTTTAGTGGTTCCTAATTCCAAAGTTTTCATTGATATGTGTGAACTAGAAAAATTATATGTTCCTTGATCCAATGTCAATCTATATCCATCATTAGGCACAAAATATATTTTATAATTGCTTATATCTACATATTTGTTTGAACTATTTTTATAAAATAGTTTTATGTTTTTATTGTATCCTGAACCGTCCTTGGAAATATAATAAAATCTAGGAGTAATTATTATCTTCTTATCTGAATTTGCTCCTGTTGTTTTTAAATCGAAACTAAATTTATATCCCATTTTTGGTGCTTTGGTATATGCTGCTGTTAAATGTTTATATGGCCCAACTGGTATTGTTTTTTGTTTAGTTGGCCCTATTTCAGAAACATCTCTTTGCACTAATTCATTAAAGTTTTTAGCAGTATATATGTTCCACTTCTTAATACCCGAATAATATGCATTTCCTGAATGAAGATTAGTACTTGTTGTTGTTGATTTTCTAAATATATTTTTCCAATCTATATCTTTAACATCTGTAACTTTAAAATCATAAACTCTATTTATATTATTCGTCGATACTGTTTTCTCTGCTACATATGTACTATCTCCAAAAATATTTTTTTGTGTATAATACTTACTATAATGTATTATATTCTTATCCCCTTGATACCTGTTCTGATTGTTTCCTCCATTACTTTGACTTCTTATGTATGTCGTAGCCTCTATTATTCCTCTTGAAACATCATTTATTAATGAATTTGGTGCATTATTCGATATGGCTCTTACAACATATTCATTACTTCCCTGATTTACAACCGATTCTTCTAATGCTGAATTTGGGTCTGCAAGAGCCACGGCACTTATA
>JAQUBQ010000058.1 GCA_028686615.1 Clostridia bacterium
AAAAAACAGTGCAATATCTACAATAGTAGAAATTATATATAAGTATCAGACTTAGGACAATGATTGTGAGGAGGTAAACATCTACAATAGTAGAAATTATATATAAGTATTAGACTGAAAAAGAAACCTATATATCAATATATCTACAATAGTAGAAATTATATATAAGTATTAGACAATCTAGCTTTACAAAGAACAGGCACTATCTACAATAGTAGAAATTATATATAAGTATTAGACTAAAGGAGTGGAACGCATGATGTTTCATCTACAATAGTAGAAATTATATATAAGTATTAGACTTAGTTTAGACTATACAACTAGAAAGCATCTACAATAGTAGAAATTATATATAAGTATTAGACTCTGTTGCACTCGTATCCGTTCTCCTATCTACAATAGTAGAAATTATATATAAGTATTAGACTTTGTCAATGTCTCTGCTTCTGAGCTATCTACAATAGTAGAAATTATATATAAGTATTAGACATAAAAGTATTGAAAATACCTAAAAAATCTACAATAGTAGAAATTATATATAAGTATTAGACTTCTGCATCTATAAATTCAGTTAAATATCTACAATAGTAGAAATTATATATAAGTATTAGACGTTACCAGCAATGGACAATGAATGGTATATCTACAATAGTAGAAATTATATATAAGTATTAGACTTAACATATCCAACCAATCCTTAGAATCTACAATAGTAGAAATTATATATAAGTATTAGACATAATAGAGTTTTGCTTTTCTATTAGTTATCTACAATAGTAGAAATTATATATAAGTATTAGACTTCATTTGTGTTTGCTCCTGCTTGTACATCTACAATAGTAGAAATTATATATAAGTATTAGACAGATTAAAGACTTAAATAGAAGAATAATCTACAATAGTAGAAATTATATATAAGTATTAGACCCGTTTTATATACTTATTGGCTAAATACCTATATTTTTTAATACATTTTATCTTATTTTCATGTTTTTTATACATCTAATACTCATATTTATACATTAAGACTAAGGTTTGTTTTAGTCTATAACTATTATATCACTTTCTTCATTTTTTGCATATCCAAATTTTATTATTTCACAATTTTTACTAGTTTTTATTATTATAACGCTATCTGCCTGAGTAAACTGTTTCTCAAAATTATTCTTTATTTCTATTATTATATTATTTAATAATCTTTCACTGTTTGATATTTCAAAAACAGAATATTGCAATCTATATCCATATTTTTTTATAAACTTACTAAATTTATTTCTTAATTTATCACTTTGAATATCATAACTAATTAATATCATTCTTTTTTAACCTCGCTACAGGAAAATTATTAAAATCTTGTTCTTTCATAAACCATCTATAATATTTTTGTATATAATCAAATATACATTCCCTGTATTCTAGTATTGCTTCTAAAAACATCATCATTATTTTTGTATTGTCTTTCCAGTCAATTGTATATTTACCTTGTACTAGTATAAAATTTACTTTATCCAATTCTTTTAAACTATGCATTTTTCTAATTCTATAATCTATTATTGGCCTAAAGGGTTCTATCATATCACATACTAAAGACTTTCTTTTATAAAATTCTTGGTGTAAATTGCCTTTATATACATCAAAACCGTATGTTCTTAAGATAGCTTCTATAAAATTAAACAATAATGTATACCCTACGTCAAGAAGTAAATTTGTTTCATCATGTTTTACCCTTGGCTTTCTGCCTTTCCAATTAATATTTCCAAAAATAGTTTTAAAATATTCTTTAGCTGCATTCCCTTCTATTCCCATTATCGTATTAAGTTCTTTAACATTTTCTAGTTGTAAAACATAATTGCTCAATTTATATTTTAATTCGTTGTTTTTTTTATCTCTTAAGCTATCTATTGTTTGGATTTGATTGTTTATTTTGTTTTGTACTATTTTACACGATATATCTGTGCTACAATTGTTATTATATTGTTTTTCCCTTAATAATGTATTTCCTTCCATTTCAAAATTTATTATTTCATATACTTTAAAATTCATATTAGTTAATATTATCGAAAATCCAAACTTCTTGGTTCTTTCAATGATTCCTGATGTTATGGTAGCACCACCAACTATAAACACCATAAATAACTTATAGCAGCTTATTTGATATTTTATTTTATTTTCACCTGAATTCACCACAAAATTATCATTTTTAAAAGATATCTTTTCTCCTTGATGTGGAAAAACCACAATAATCTTTTTAAACATAAAATCTGGTTTAGTTAGCATATTACTCTCCTATCACAAGCAGGTTCATATATACAATTGTTACATTTGCTTATATTAGTTTGTTTGAACTCTCTTATATTAAACTTTTGCATATCTTTTATTAGTTTCCTATATTTATTATCCATCTCTAAATCTTCTTTTGGTAGCGGTATATAATATGATTTGTTATCAATCATACTATATAATTTTATTTGTTTTATTTCATATCCCATTTCCATCATAGAATAGTATTGTGCGTATAATTGAAATATGTAACCATCATAAATTTGTTTTATATTGTTTTTCCTTTCAACTAATAGTTTTTCTTTTTTATAATATAAATCTATCTTGCCCCTTATATTAAATTCTTCTGTATAAACTTCTAATGATTGGATTACATTTTTACTTGTTGTATAACTTTTAGTATCAATTGTTTTATGTGCATTTCTTCCTTTTGTTTGTTCCTCCCTATGATATGACATTTTATCTAGTCTTCCGTAGAGCTTGTGAAAATAGATAGACACTGGACAAAAAACATAGTCATTAAGTTCTGTTATTAATATAGTTTCTTCCATACTTAATACTCCAAAATATTTTCTTGAGCATACTTTAACCATTCATCATTTGATATGTTAAATTTAATTTTATCGGTGTTTGATTTTTTAATTTGTTCTAATAACATTGCTCCCTTTTTAGCTATATTATATGCTCCATTTGCATCTGCATCATTGGGTAATTTTTTATTTTCCAAATTTGTTTTAAAGAATTCTCCTTTTTTATTTTTTACAGGAGATATCATATAGTCAATATTACTGCTGGTTACACTATTCCTAATTTGCATTGTCAACTTAAATAAAAACATAAATTCCTCATAAACTTTTGCATCTTGTTTTGACAATATTTCCTTTTTAATGTTATTATTTTCAATGTGGTTTTTATTAAAAAATTCTTTCCACTTTTCTGTTAAATTTATCTCTTTAGACTCCCATACTTTACCATTCTTTTTATTAAATATTCTTGTCCCATAGGTACAAATTGTCCAATTAGATTTAATTCCATGTTTTGCAATGTTAAACTTTGAATAATCAATATCAAACTCATAATAATCAGATTCTTTATTGTATCTTATATCGTCAATTGTTGATATAAATGACTGTGCTCTTTCCTTGTTTTCATACTTTATGCTTAATAGATTAGAAAAACCTGTTGTCGGATCAATTTTGCTTGTTTGCCATGCTGGAATATAAAATAATATTCCTGTTTGTTTTTCTAGCTTTTTAAAACTAGAAAATTTATTTGTAAGTTGGTAAGCATTTAAAAGTCCACCCGCTTCTTTTTGATTATTGCTTTTAAAAACAAGATAATTTAATTTATCAATAAGCATTTTTTCAAACTTCTGATATACCTGTTTTTCAAACTTTATTCTAGAATTCTTAAACCCATAATTTAAATCTTCTAAAACTAAAATAGCATTGTATTTTATTAAAAGTTCTGATATTTTATGTACAACTTGACTTAAATAACCTTCTTTAAGCTCTTTAATATTTTTAATATTTCCCCAGTTTTTCCTTGAAATATCTCTTTCTATTTCTCTTTTTTCTAATAAATTATGATATTCTGTTTTATACTCAACTCCATTATAATTGTTTATTATATCGTTTAGTGACAATTGCTCAACAATCTTTCCTCTTTCATCTATTACTACAACATATATAAGATTTCTTTCTCCTCTATCTATTCCTATTATATAATTTGCTTTAATTTTTTTTATATTTTCATTAACTATATAATTTATATTGTTTATTCCATGATTATTAAAATTTAAAGTTATTGGAACATGAAACATAAATTTATCTTCTGTAAATCTCTTGTCTTTTATTAAATCATAGTTAAATGTACTCTTTGGTTTTCTTTTTTTAGTATCTGTATTTTTATTATCAATGGGAATCCCTTTGTCATGAGTAACCTCCTTTTTTAAACTAGCTTCTCTATAAAACATTTCTGCTTCTCCATTAAGTTTATATACTCCCTTATCTAAATTATCTTTTTCAAACAAAGCTTTCCAATACATTGTATGCAAATTAGGCTTTCCATTATTATTCTTTTTATTTTGAGAAAAATCTTTATTATATATTTGGAACAGATATAATTTCCCACTATCAACTAATTCATTAATATATTCTTCTGAATAATTCGAAAAACTTATTTTGTAGCCTTGTCTTTCAACTTCACGATAAAATTGACTTATGTCTGCATATGTTTTTGTATCTGAAAATTTAAAATCAAAATTTTTCCAATCCTCATGAAGATTAATTGATTCCTTAAAAAAATCTATTAATTCGTGACAAAAGTTCATATCAAAGTTTTCACCTTTTTTATGCATTCCTCTATTATATTTATCTATAATATATTCTGAAGTTTTAAATGTTTCTTGACCTTTTTTTGAAAGAAATACTTTTGGTAACATTTTGTTTGGGCCAGGTAATAATTTATATACCATTTTCCTGTAAACATTTTCATCTATTTTAGTTTCTTTATTAATAAATATTTTTCTATGTTTTTTATTCATTATACCCAAATAATAATTGTTGTCTTTTTCAAATATTACGCTTGTTTTTGCCTCCTCTTTATTTAAATCCCATCCTGAAAGTAACAACGCGTTATCAAAGTTTATTTTCACTTTATTAGTCGAATATGGTTTTTGTGTCAAATAATTCCTTATTTTATTATATAATGGATTTATTAGTTTTATATTATCTAAAGCTTCTGCAAACCTAGAATAGAAGACTTCATCCTTTTCGATAGTCTTATCTTCAATATCAAACATTTCTATAAATTTTTGTAAATCTTTAATATAATCTAAATATTTTTTAATTGAATTTGTTTTATCTTGATCTTTTATAAATCCTTTTAGATTTTTATTATCAACTACTAGCATTGGTAGCAAATCATCATACGATGTTTTTACATTATTTAGTATGTTATTCTCTTCCGATTTGTATTTTAGTTGCTTTATATAGTCAATTATATTTGTTCTATTCTCATCATAACGAAATATAATATCTTTTAAATAACCAATAGAATAATTTTCCACTTTTTTTAAATGCTTTTCTTTTTCTAAAACATATTTTTTTGTACCAATATTATTTTCCCCTAGATAATTATCATCATAATCCCTAGATATATATGAATATATCTTTGACCAGTCATCAAGAACTTCATTTGAAAACTTAGTTAAGTTTTCATTTTTATTGATATATATTTTATATATATCAAACTTATCTATATTTTTTATAGTTTCAAATATATTTGCATCTATTCTATTAATTTCTGTGTTTATTATTTTACTATATTCTTTTATTGCATTTATAACATCTAAATCCTTTTCAAAATTCTCTATTATAAAGGATTTACTTTCTACATCACTCAATATTTGCTTATACATTTTTTTAAATATGGGTAACTTTATTTTTATTTTTTGTGATGTTAAATTTACAATTTGATTTATCCCTTGTACGTTAGTTCCATCTTCTTTTGTATATCCCGAGAGTATATCATTATATTCTGTTATTCCTTTTTGTGTTAAACAATTATTAAAATATTCTATTGTAAAAATCTCTTGTAAACTTACTTCTTTATTTATTATTTCTCTGATTGATTCTATCAGTGACTTTTCATCTATATACTCTTTAATTTTTTCATATATCTTTATGTTATTTATAAACATACTCATATTTTCATTTATAATTCTATATGCTATTGCTGTTTCCTTTTCTTCATGACTATACATATTTTCCCTGTTTTTATTAAATCCAGTGAAATAAGTAGTAAATCTTTTAAAATCTTCTATATCTTTTTTTAATTTTTCATCTTCAATCTTATTTCTTTTTAAATATTCATCAAGATATTTTTGGATCATTTCTTTATTAAACAGCCCTTTATATTCTTCCTTATCTTTAAATACTTTAGATATTTGTTTCCTCAATTTTTCTTTTTGTATTAAAATTTCTTTTTTTTCATCTTCGTTTAAATCATTTTTCAAAAACATATTATAATGTTCTTCTAGATTTTGTAATTTAAAATCAGTTAATGTTCTTTCAATAAAATCTTTGTGATAGTCATCTATTATCTTTTTTACATTGCTATATGCAACTTCTCTTTCTTTGTCAATTTTCAATACGCCTTCTTTTTCAATGTTTTCTCTCGTTTTACCTATTGGTTTCAACTCGAATCTTAGAGTCTTACTTAATGGGTATAAATAGTTTAATCCTTCATATAACTTTTCTTTATTATCAAGTTTAAAATTTGTT
>JAQUBQ010000059.1:0-2132 GCA_028686615.1 Clostridia bacterium
TCTTAAAATCATACCTTATAAATTCACTAAAGTTTTCTACTGGCACCCATACAAATTGATTACCTTTTAAAAAATCTTCTGCATTTGTTTTATGTGATGTTCCCTTACCTTCATCTTCTACATTATCCGATATTACTAAACCTTCTGTTTTTGTTCCTCCTACGTGAAAGAATCCTTCTGGAATTACTACTCCATCTACTATTGTTCTTTTGAATAAGTTCCCTTTTCCATCTATTACATTGTCAATTTCATCTTCTTTAAATCCTGCTTCCTTTAGTTTATCTTCAACATGTTTTCTTAAAGTTATTTCTTCTTTTTCAGTATCTGACATGAGTTCATATTCTGCATTTGCTAGCATTGCTACTTGTTTTGCATTTGATATATTACTCTTTGTTGTTGCTTCATTTGCTCTGTCTATAATATTACTGCTATTTAATGATAGTATTATTGCTCCTGCTAGTATTATCATTACTATTATTGTGATGACAAGTACTATTAAAGATATTCCTTTTCCTTTATTTGTTTTCATATGTTATTTTCCTCCTACTTTTACTATTTATTACATATTATCTTATATTTAAATCTTTTTTAACTACATTTTTGTTGTTTATTTATTACGTTTGTGTGTCATTCCTTACTAGTCGTATGTGAAATGTGTTTTCATTTAAGGCTAATGATAAATCTTGTAATTATACCATGTATTATCTTTTGTATAAAAAATGAATATATAATTTAAAAATCCTTAAAAAGAAATGAGGTAAAAATAATTTCATTATCCTTACCCCCCCAACATTTGATATTGAGCCTTATTTAACTATGATAATCTTAAAATTTATTTATTTCTTTTTTAAAACATAAAAACCAATCTAAACAATAAGTTTCATCATCTTGCTCTTTCATTCTTTTTTCTACTTCTCCACATGAACCTGGCACAGGGAGAATTACATCATCTCCTAGTTTCCAATCAGCAGGAGTAGCTATTCCTTCTTTATCTGTTTTTTGCAACCCTTGAACAACTCTTTTTATTTCATCAAAGTTACGTCCTAATGATGCAGGATAATACATTATAGTTCTAATAACACTATTTGGATCAATAAAGAATACTGCTCTTACAGCTTGTGTCGTTGATTGACTAGGTGATATCATTCCAAACTTATTAGCAACATCCATTTTTATATCTTCTATTAATGGGAAATTAACCTCTACATTTTCAAGTCCATTCCATTTAATTTTTTCCTTAATAGTTCTAAGCCAAGCAATATGCGAGTAAATGCTATCTATAGAAAGTCCAACTAGTTCTACATTCATTTCTTTTAATTCTTCTTGCATACTAGCAAACTTCATAAATTCTGTAGTACATACAGGAGTAAAGTCTGATGGATGTGAAAATAATATTACCCATTTATCTTTATAATCTTCCGGGAAACTTATATCACCTTGTGTAGTTTTAGCTTTAAATCTAGGTGCAACATCCCCTATTTTTGGAATGCTACCATAATTTTCTTTTAATTCAATTTCATTTTCCATTTTATCTCTTCCTCTGTAAATATTATTCAAATATAATGATATATATTACTTAATAATTGATTACTTTAACCTTTATATAAAATAATATATAAATTACAAAAATATAACATTTATCACATTATAGAATATTATATTATAAGGTAGATAATTCTACCTTATAGTATAAGGAGGTACTATTAATGAATAGTTTTAGAAAACCATTTGATAAATGTGAAGAATATAATAAACATTGTGATGATTATAGAATATGTTCCAACAATTGTTGTATAAAATGTTACACGAAATGTCCCCCTGGACCTCCGGGTCCTCAGGGCTGCCCTGGACCACAAGGACCTACTGGGCCTACAGGCAGTACAGGTCCTCAAGGTAATACTGGTCCTACTGGTAGTACAGGTCCTCAAGGTAATACTGGACCTACTGGTAGCACAGGTCCTCAAGGTAATACTGGACCTACTGGTAGCACAGGAACGTGTGAATTCCCTTGTGTTTCAACAGGAGAACTTGTTACAAACGGTACAATGGAATTGTTTACTGATGACATCCCAAACGGATGGATTACAACAACACCCGATGATATTTCCGAGATTACACTACAAGGACGTGTT
>JAQUBQ010000059.1:2232-6512 GCA_028686615.1 Clostridia bacterium
CCCTTGTGTTTCAACAGGAGAACTTGTTACAAACGGTACAATGGAATTGTTTACTGATGACATCCCAAACGGATGGATTACAACAACACCCGATGATATTTCCGAGATTACACTACAAGGACGTGTTCATTCTGGAAATTCATCAGTTAATTTGACTGATGGGGCTGACTTGTCCCAAACTATACCAATTAGTGAGGGTTGCTTTTATGAACTTTCCTTTTTTGCTCATGGTGAAGGAGCTCAAGTTGGACTAGAAGCTACAGTTACCTTTTTAATTCTTACTGACACTGAAGTCCTTGGCTTACAAATAAATGTAAACCCGCAGGATTCATCTAATAGTAACAGGACTTTTGGATTTTATAGAGGCATTACAATTCAAGCACCCATTGGTACAGTAGGAGCAGAAATTAAATTTGCAGTTACAGCAGAAGGAAATCAATCTTTAGATTTAGATGATGTATCATTTACAATTCAATAATATAATATAATATAATATAATATAATAAAGGAGGTAAAAATCAAATAAACCTCCTTTTGTTTTAGCATATACTTACAATATATGATTCATTATTAATTATACTGATAAATCCCTTTTCTTAAAGATTATAATTCCCAAAGCATATAAAGCTACAGAAATTATTAATAGTACTATAATCCCATAATATGCAGATGTTATTCTGTTTATAAGTCCCATTGCATCAAATAGAGTAAACAATGTAATGTATTTAAACTTTTCTAGTTTTCCTCCCATATTAACAAGCATTTGAATTATAAAAAATATTAAAGGAAGTCCTATACCAATTAATAATGCATTTTTAGAGTCGTTAAATATACATGATGCAAGAAAACTTATTCCGTTTAGAGCATAATGAAAAATTAATATTCCAAGGTTTAAAATTAAAAATGCAACTATGTTTAATTCATTAGGGAACATTAATTGACATGTAACAATAGAGAGTACTGTAGAATATAAAATTAATACAAAAATATATGTTCCTATAACTTTTAACTGTGTAAGTATTATTTTTCGTCTACTGTTAGGAGAAGCAAGTAAGTACGACATTGAACCTCTATCAATATGTGATATTATTAATTTATTTACTAAAATAATTGAAAAAACCATAGGAAAGATTATAAAGATAAACCCATAAAGATATGTTACTATAAAACTATTTAAACTAGTAACATCTCCATTCATTCCCATCATTGACATCACATCAGGCATTATTCTAAAAAACTCTTCTAATGTTTTTGCTAGTTGAGGGTCATACATTGAAATAACCATAGTAGTGTATAATGTTAATATAGTAACAAAAACCAAACACAACTTTAAATTTGATTTTATTCCTTGTTTATATAGTGCCCAATTAATCATCTTCTTCACCTCCATAGTATTCCATAAATATATCTTCAAGACTTTGATGTTCTTCTTCAATATCTGCTATGTCATATTTGTTTAAAATTCCTACAAACTTATTCATATTGTTATTGATAATAACCGTAATTCTATTATCATAAACCTTAAAAATATCTAATTCCTCTTTTATAAATTTTTGAACTTCCTTTAAATTCCCCAGTGAAACCGTATACTTTCTATTCTTAGTTTTCTTTAAATTTTCTATATCCTCTATTGCAACAATCCTTCCATCTTTAATAATAGAAACTATTGTACAAGTTTTCTCTATTTCCTCAAACATGTGTGAAGACATAAGTATAGTCTTCCCCTTCTTTTTTTCTTCTTTGATCAATTCAATAAATGTGTTTTGCATTAAAGGATCAAGTCCACTTGTTGGTTCATCTAAAATAAGTATTTGTGGATTATGCATTAAAGCTACTACTATGCCTAACTTTTGTTTCATTCCTTTTGACATCTTTTTAATTTTTCCTTTTATATCTAAATTAAACAATTTTATTAATTCATATGCTCTTGCTAAGTCCTTTAATCCTCTATAATCAGCCATGAATTTAATAAATTCAATTCCTGTCATACCAGTCATAAAAGCAATTTCACCTGGAATATATCCAATATTTTTCTGAACCTCTGAAGAATTATTAAAGCAATCTAACCCATTTATAGAGCATTTTCCAGAATCCGCCTTAATAAATCCCATTATATTTCTAATTGTAGTTGTTTTTCCTGCTCCATTTGGTCCTAAAAATCCAAAAACCTCTCCTTTCTTAACTGTAAAAGATACATCAAATATTCCTTTTTCATTTCCGTAGTCTTTTGTTAGGTTTTCTATTTTTATAATTTCCAACTAATTTTCCTCCTCTTTTATGATATTATATACAATAATATATTCCAGTCTTCATCTATACCATTAGAATAGTCCATTGTTTTTTTATCTTCTAACAAATATAACATCCAGCATTTATAATATTCAAACATTTTATCATACCATGTTGATATTACTCAATACTATCAAAATGCACAGAGCTTTTTTATTCAAACATGCCAAATGGATATGCAATCATATATTTTTGACATATCCATTATCCTTACAATCATTGTTATTGCTATTTTTGTTTTATATAAATTCATATTTGGAGCGAGATATGGGAATCGAACCCATGCCAAAAGATCGGAAGCCTTTTATTCTACCACTAAACTAATCCCGCATATGCTTTATGCAGTATATTCTATCATAATATACTGCATTTTACAATTACTTAATTCTTATATATTTCTTTAAAACAACCTCTACAAACTGGTATATACTCTACTTCATCTCCATCTATAGCTACTTCTTTGCCTTCTTTTATTGGTTTGCCATTAACTACCCTAATGTTAAACCTTGCTTTTTTAGGTTCTTCTAAGCAGTTAAAACATAGTGTTGGTATTTCTTCCATTTCATCAGAATATTCTATAAGTGCCTTAACACCTTCAAAAAGTTCTCCTTTGAAATTATTCTTAAGTGCATAAGCTATAACTGCAACATCTTTTTCATCACATATATTAGTTAGTTGTATCACTTGTTTCTTAGTTAAAAATTGAGCTTCGTCTACAATAACACATTTTATGTTTTTTCCTGTAACATTTAATTTAATAAATTCTTTATATATATCTTGTTCTTCATCTAATAAAACATCTACATTTTTTGAAAAACCTGTTCTACTTACTACTTTTTCTCCACCTTTTGTATCTATTTTAGGTTTTACTAAAAGAACTCTATGTCCTAATTGTTCATAATTAAATATAACTCTTATTGCTTCCATAGTTTTTCCAGCATTCATTGCTCCATAGCATAACTTTAACTTTGCCATATATCAAATCCCCCTACAATTCCATTTAATATGATATTTTTTACTCTTATCTTTTGTATGTTATTTCTTTCTTTTGAATACTATTATTTGTTATTTAGGTTCTATTAATGTTAATGCTACTTTTCCTTTGTCTAAAAATATTTCTTCGACATAACAATCTATAATGTCACCTACACTTAACACTTCAAGTGGATGTTTTATATATCTATTTGTTAATTTTGATATATGTGCTAAACCATCATTTTTTATTCCGATATCTATGAATGCTCCAAAATCCACAACATTTCTTACAGTTCCTTGAAGTTTCATGCCTTTATGTAAATCTTCCAATTTTAATACATCACTCTTTAAAATAGGAGCCGCTAATTCTTCTCTTGGGTCCCTGCCTGGTGCCTTAAGAGCTTTAACGATGTCTGCTAATGTATATTCATCTGTACTTAATTCTAATGCTTTATCTTTTAAACATAGGTTGTTTAGTTTACTATTAAAATCTTCTGTCCCTATATCCCTAATCTCTAATCCTATGTTTTCCATTAATCTTTTTGTTAAGTCATAACTTTCTGGATGTATTCCTGTATTATCTAAAACATTGTCTCCATCTAATACCCTAATAAATCCTATAGATTGTTCATATGCTTTTTCCCCATATGATTTAACTTTCTTTAATTCTTCTCTGCTTTCAATCTTTCCATTTTTGTTTCTATAATCAATAATCGATTTTATAGACCTTTTATTTAATCCTGACACATATGATAGTAATGAATTGCTTGCAGTATTTATATTAACTCCAACACTATTTACAGCTTTAGAAACAACAAAATCTAATGAAGCATCTAATTTCTTTTCTGCTACATCATGTTGATATTGACCAACTCCTATACTTTTTGAATCTATCTTTACTAGTTCACTTAGTGGATCTTGTAATCTTCTTGCAATACTAATTGCACTTCTTTCTTCTACATGCAAATCTGGAAATTCCTCAATAGCAAGCTTGCTTGCTGAATAAACACTAGCTC
>JAQUBQ010000060.1 GCA_028686615.1 Clostridia bacterium
ACTATAAACGCGTTAGATTTACCTGAAAAGATAATAGGAAGGATATAAAATGATACACATTAAATCAGATAGAGAAATTGAACAAATGAAGGAAAGTGCAGAAGTTATGAAAAAAGTACTTGTTGCAATTGAGAAAGAAATAAAGGTAGGAGTAACAACTTCATATCTAGATTATATAGCTGAAAAGGTAATGAAAGAAAACTTAGCAAAACCTTCATTTAGAGGAGTAAGTTGTCCATTCCCTGGAGGTAAAGCATATACTCACGCTACTTGTATATCTGTAAATGATGAAATAATTCATGGGATACCATCATCAAGAGTTTTAAAAGATGGTGATGTTGTAAGCATTGATTTGGGTGTGTATAAAAATGGTTTTCATGCAGATGCAGGGAGAACATTTATAGTTGGAGAGGGAAGTAGCATAGCTAAAAAGTTAGTAGCAGTTACAGAACAAGCTTTTTTTGAAGGAGTGTCAAAGGCGGTTGTTGGTAACAGGATAGGAGATATTTCCAATGCAATACAATCACATGTTGAAAAAAATGGATTTAGTTTAATAAGAGAATATCAAGGACATGGTATTGGAAGGGAATTACATGAGGATCCGGGGGTACCTAATATAGGCAAAAAAGGTAGAGGAGAAAGATTACAAAAAGGAATGGCATTAGCAATTGAACCAATGGTTACAGAGAAAAGTCCAGAAGTATATGTTGATAAAGATAAATGGACAGTAAAAAGCAGAGATGGAAAGCTTACGGCATATTATGAAAATACAATAGTTATTACTGATGGAGAACCAGAAATATTAACATTGTAAAACTAGAAAAATAAGAGAAATATGAATTTAATAAAGGGAGATAAGAGATATGAAAAAAGGAATATCATTAATAGTACTTGTCATTACAATTATCATCATGATAATATTAGCAGGAACCATAATATTAAGCATAAAAAGTAGTGGAATTATAGAGAAAGCAAGTGAAGCGGTTTTTAAATCTAACTTAAAAACATATAATGAAGAATATATGTTATGGTTAATTGCGAAAGAAACAGATAGTCCAGGTGAATTTACTAAGGAACTTGTAAATTGTTCAAAAACAATAGATTATAATGGCCAAAATATACAGGACATAATAACATCCATGAAAAAAGGAGATTATGACAAATATGAAATAATTAACGGTAAACTTATATATGTAGGTTCTTCAACTTTGAGTATTAATGAGTATGAAAAAGAAAAGGAATGGGCTAAGCAAACTATTGGGAATCAAACAGTTGGCAGTGATATTGCAATAGATCATTCTACTAATAAAGAAGTGAGCAGCATGGTAAATAAACCTTTAATTCCATATTCTCCAGACAATAGTATAAAGGCAATATCATTTATATCTGGTGGAAGTATAGGACAAGTTGTAGAAGATCCTTCTACTAATACATGGTACGATTACAAATCAGATTTTAATAATAACAATTCATACTATGCTAATATGAGAACTAAAGATGGTTCGTATTTTGTATGGCTGCCTAGGTATGCATATAAAATAATTAAAGGCTATCATGGTGAAGGCATAGAAAAGGCAGGAAGTGCATATGATTCACGACCTATGGTTGATGTTAAATTTTTAAAAGGAACTAGCAATATTGCATATGATGGAACAATTTGCTCAACAGGCTCAGATAGCAAGAATGAATATGTTGTACACCCAGCATTTACCTTTGGTAATAGAGAATTATCTGGAATTTGGTTTGCAAAATCAGAAGCAGGAACTACGGCAATAATGGATAAAAACAAACTTATCTTAAACAACAATAACGAATGGAACGTTAAAATAGCACCAGGAATAGATACTTGGTCAAACTTAACTGCTAGCAATGCTTTTGATGTTTGTAGGAAAATGGAAGAAAAGAGTGATTATGGATGGAATACGGATAGCAAAAATTTAGACACTCATTTAATGAAAAACACTGAATGGTCTGCAATGGCAATGTTAAGTGCTTCTAATTATGGAAAAACAACGTTAATTCCATATGTATCAATGCCTAATTCTTATCCTTATTTTAGTGAACAATATTCTGCAATAAATTACAGTACGACTGGAAATTCTTCGGGGATTTTTGGAGTAGGAGCAAGAAGTAGTGAACTTGTTGCTGCTCATTTGGCAGTATACAGCGAGGCAACGTATGATTATGCTAAATCTTTATATGATGCGGAATACAAATATAAAGATGTATATATACTAGATAAAGGGTATAGCTATGAAAAAATCACGTTTTACGGCTATTATTGGGAAATTTACGATGAGAATTATAATTATATAGACTCTGGATTTGTAGAAAAGTATGATGAAATACCACAACAAGCATTAAATGATGGAAGTTGGTATGATGAATATGATTATGAAAATGGGGTAGTAAAGACATTAGAAGAAGTACCGAATGAATGTAAAACAGGGAAAGATGGTTCTTCTTATAGAATGATAGAAATTCCTACTAAAAAATATTATGGGGATGCACTTTATGAGGTAGCAAATCTAGATGGAAGCATATATAGAGCATGGAATGGAAACAATTTGTCTATGCCAAACATTAATTCGCCAATATTTGTTAGAGGAGGTTATTCAGGAAGTTATGCTGCTTATTATGGAGGGGGTTCTGCTGGACCATTTACGAGCTCGATAAGTAATGGGAATTACAATATAACAAGGACATTCAGGCCTGTAATAATAGCAGATCCAGGAGTATAAGAAAAAGAAACAATTAGAAATTTATAAATAAAAAAACAAGAAAAAGAATAATTTTATAAGAGAGTATCAAAAACAATAACAAACCGCCCTAAAAACAACATAAACTGTTGACTTTAAGGTGGTTTTGTTTTATAATATTAACGTTAATCTGTGATATTTTGCAAAAAAAGCGAATATCAAGAATTATTTACACATAAAATCAAGTTGTATTGGAGGATATATTAAATGGCAAAAGATGATGTTATTGAAGTAGAAGGGATAGTATCTGAGGTATTACCAAATGCGCAGTTTAAAGTAGCACTAGAAAATGGGCATGAAGTTATGGCTCATATATCTGGGAAACTAAGAATGCATTACATTAAGATACTAGCAGGTGATAAGGTTAAGTTAGAACTTTCGACTTATGACCTTACCAAAGGCAGAATAACTTGGCGTGGTAAATAAACAATAAAATTGTTTAAAACAAAAAACTAGAGCGGCTGTAGGGAGTGGGTGTACAATCTCTATATTTTAGTATTTGTTTTATATAGATTACATTCTGGATGGAAAATTTTAAGGAGGATAACTATGAAAGTAAAACCGTCTGTTAAAAAGATTTGTGAAAAATGTAAAATTATTAGAAGAGCTGGAGTGGTTAGGGTAATTTGTGAAAATCCTAGGCACAAACAGAGACAAGGTTAAGGGGGTAAATAAAAGTGGCAAGAATAGCAGGGATAGACTTACCTAAAAACAAAGTAGTAGAAATAGGTTTAACTCATATCTACGGAATTGGAAGATCTTCTTCTAGAAAAATAATGGAAGAAGCAGGTATTGACTCATCAAAAAGAATTGGTGATTTAAATGATGATGAAGTAGCAAAGATTAGAGAAATAATTGAAAGAGATCATATGGTAGAAGGGGACTTAAAAAGAGAAGTTTCTTTAAACATTAAAAGACTTGGAGAAATAGGTTGTTTTAGAGGAATAAGGCATAAAAGAAAACTACCGGTAAGAGGACAAAGAACTAAAACTAACGCAAGAACAAGAAAAGGCCCAAGAAAAGTTGTGGCTGGAAAGAAAGGGGTATAGTAAATGGCACCGGAAAAAAAGACAGTAAATAAAAGAAAAGTAAAAAAGAATATTGCTAGCGGTGTTGCTCATATACACTCATCTTTTAACAACACAATTGTTACTATGAGTGATGAAGCAGGAAATGTTTTATCGTGGGCAAGTGCTGGAGGACTTGGATTTAAAGGTTCAAGAAAAAATACTCCATTTGCAGCATCAGAAGCAGCAACAGTAGCTGCCAATAGCGCAAAGGAACATGGATTAAAAACAGTACAAGTATATATTAAGGGGCCTGGAGCAGGAAGAGAAGCAGCTATAAGAGCACTTCAAACTGCTGGACTTGAAATAAGCATGATTAAAGATGTAAGTCCAATACCACATAATGGTTGCAGACCACCAAAAAGAAGAAGAATATAATCGGGGGGTGAAGATACAAATGTCAAGATATACGGACGCACTATGTAAAAAGTGTAGAAGAGAGGGTGCAAAGCTTTTCCTTAAAGGAGAAAGATGTAACACAAATAAATGTGCAATAGAAAGAAGAAATTATGCACCAGGTCAACATGGAAAAAACAAAGTAAAATTATCTGAATATGGACTTCAACTTCGTGCAAAACAAAAAACAAAGACATATTACAGAGTTTCAGAATCACAATTTAGTAAATATTATGAAAAAGCGTTTGCAAGTAAAGGAGTTACATCAGAAGTTTTATTCCAATACTTGGAAACAAGATTAGATAATGTGACATATAGAATGGGAATAGGATCTTCAAGAGCGGAAGCAAGACAATTAGTAGGATATGGAATGCTTTCTGTAAATGGAAGAAAAGTAGATATACCATCATATAACGTAAAAGTTGGAGATGTAATAAAAGTTAGAGATGAAAAGAAAGAAAATAATGCAATTAAACTAACTTTGGAAAAAACAAAATCAAAAACAGCACCAGCATGGTTAGAACTTGATAAGGATAAAATGGAAGCAAAAGTATTAAGACTTCCTGCTAGAGAAGAAGTAGACTTAGATGTACAAGAAAGCTTAATTGTTGAATTATACTCTAAGAAATAAAAAATCATTTATTAATAATACGTGTAATCAGAGCGTATTAGGAGGAGGATAAAATGGTTGAAATGAAGAGGCCAAATATTAATTGTGTTGAGATAGACGTAGACACATATTATGCTAAATTCGAAATAGATCCACTAGAAAGAGGATTCGGAATTACGTTAGGAAACTCATTAAGAAGAATACTACTATCATCACTACCAGGATATGCAATAAATACAGTAAAAATTGCAAAAGTTGCTCATGAGTTTTCAACAATACCAGGAGTAACTGAAGATGTAACGGATATTATACTTAATTTAAAGCAAGTATGCGTTAAAGCAGAAGGTGAAGACACGAAAGAATTAAAACTTAAAGTTAAAGGACCTTGTCAGGTTACAGCAGCTGATATAGTTTGTGATTCTACAACGGAAATAGTAAATAAAGATTTACATATTGCTTATATTGATGATGGAGCAGAACTTGATATTGAGATGACAGCAGCAAGAGGTAGGGGATATGTTGCAGGGAATGAAAATAAAGCAAATAGTGGAATAGTTAACTCTTTACCAATAGATTCTTTATATACCCCTGTTAAAAAAGCTAATTTTACAGTTGAAAAAACAAGAGTAGGTCAAGATATTGACTATGATAAATTAACAATGGAAATATGGACAAATGGTGTAATAGAACCATATGAAGCATTATCCATGGCAGCTAAAATATTAAATGAGCATTTAGAATTATTTATTGATTTATCAGACATAGCTAAAAACATGTCGATAATGTCTCAAAAAGAATTATCTGAAAGAGATAAAATGTTAGAAGCTCCTGTAGAAGATCTAGAGTTTTCTGTAAGATCATATAATTGTCTTAAGAGAGCGGGTATTCATACAGTTGGAGATATAGTAGCAAGAACAGAACATGACATGATGAAAGTTAGAAATTTAGGAAAGAAATCATTGGAAGAAGTAATGAACAAAGTAAAATCACTTGGTTTAGAATTCAAATCCATTGATGAATAGGAGGAGCAAAAATGGCAAAAATTACTAGACTATCAAGAACTACATCACAAAGAGATGCATTGTTAAAAGGGCTAGTTACAAGCCTTATTGAAAATGGTAAGGTAAAAACTACTCTTGCTAAAGCAAAAGCTATAAAGCCAATTGCGGATAGCATAGTTAGTCTTGCAGTAAAAGAAAAAGACAACGTGGTAGAAAAAGAAAAAACAATATCAAGTGCAAAGCTTGATAAAAATGGTAAAAAAGTGAAGATTGAAAAAACTTCAAAAAATGGTAAAAAGTATCAAGTAATTGATAGAGAAATTAAAAAGGTTACAGTAAAAGTTGATGCACCATCTAGATTAATTGCTAGAAGAAAAATGTTTAAATATATAAACAAAATTCAAGATAATAATGGTAATACAATAGATTTAACAGATAAATTATTTAATGAAATTGCAACAAAGTATGAAGGAGATCAAGGTGGATACACAAGAATAACAAAATTAGTTGCAAGAAAAGGTGACGGAGCAGAAATGGCTGTAATAGAATTAATATAAAA
>JAQUBQ010000061.1 GCA_028686615.1 Clostridia bacterium
CCTATTTGGTCTAGATTTAAATTCCGGTTGGTATTGAACTCCTAGTGCCCATTTATGATTAATCATTTCAATAACTTCTGCTATGTTTTCCTCCTTAGAGCTACCTGTTATTTTAAATCCATTTGAAGAAATAATATCTGTATAATCATTATTAAATATATATTTATGTCTATGTCTTTCTTCTATTTCTTTTTCCTTATATATTTCAAATACCTTAGAATCTTCTTTTAAAACGCATGTATGTTTTCCTAATCTCATTACTGGTCCTTTTTCTCCATTTTTTGCAACAGTTATTACTGGTGTTTCTGAGTTAGTATCAAATTCTATACTATTTGCATCCTTCATATTTAAAACATTTCTAAAACACTCTATTATCATGAGTTGCATTCCAAAACCTATTCCTAACAATGATATGTTTTTTTCTCTAGCATATGTTATAGCTTGTATTTTTCCTTCTACTCCTCTAGTTCCAAAGCCACTACCAATTATTATGCCTTTAACACCATTTAGTTCTTTCTCTGCTCCATTTTTTTCTATATTTTCGGCATCTGCCCATCTTATATTCACCTTAACATTATTTGCGTTTGATGCATGCTTTAAAGCCTCACATAACGAAATGTATGCATCCTTTAAAGAAACGTATTTCCCAACTAGTGCTATTTCAACTTCTTCTTTCGGTTGTTCCTTTAATACGCATTCATCATACCATTTTTTTAAATCGTCTTTCTCTCTTTTTATATTAAACCTCTCACATAATATATCCCCAAGATTTTGTTCCTCAAACATAAATGGAACATCATATATAGTGTCTACATCTAGGTTTTCTATTACATTTTTACTCTCTATATTACAAAAAAGAGAAATTTTTTCTTTCATTTCTTGATCTAATTTATAGCTTGTCCTTGCAACTATAATGTCAGGAATAATTCCTATACTCATAAGTTCTTTACAGCTATGTTGAGTAGGTTTAGTTTTTAACTCTTCTGATTTTGGTAAATATGGTATTAAGGTCACATGTACAAACATTACATTTTTGTGTCCTTTTTCTGAATGTATTTGCCTTATTGCTTCTAAAAAAGGTTGTGATTCAATATCACCTACTGTTCCTCCAATTTCAGTAATTACTACCTCACTCTCAGATAACTCTCCTGCTTTATATACAGTATCCTTTATCTCATTAGTAATATGAGGTATAACTTGTATCGTTTTTCCTTTATATTCGCCTTCTCTTTCTTTATTTAAAACTTGCATATATACTCTTCCCGTAGTAATATCACAAAACTTATTTAAGTTTTCATCTATAAATCTTTCATAATGTCCTAAATCAAGATCCCCTTCTAAACCATCTTCTGTTACATATGTTTCACCGTGTTGACAAGGACTTATAAGTCCTGAATCAATATTTAGATATGGATCAAATTTTTGAATGGTAACTTTTACACCTCTCGATTTTAATATCCTACCAATTGAAGCTGCAGTTATCCCCTTACCTAATCCTGATACTACTCCTCCTGTTACAAAAATATATTTTCTTTCCATTTTTAATCCCCCTTATTACTCTTTTTTTCAAGTTTAAAACCAAGGGCTTTTAACCCTTGGTTTTACATTAGTTTTTTTATTTTTTTAGAGGTGAAAAAGTCCTTAAGTTTATATGAATTTTCTATATACTTTTTTGCTCTTTCCGTATAATGCATAAAACCATTATCCTTCCTCTATTTAATTATTGTATTTTATTCATTGGTTTCTTTTAGAACTTATCCAGAAAAAATTTTGTCTTTTATCCTCTATTTGATATTCTGATAGTTCGTTTTTAAAGGATAATGTAATTACTAAAATTTAAATCCGGCATTCTGTACAAAACACTTCATCATCTAGCGCCATTTTAGAACACTTAGGACATATTTTTTCAAGTGGTTTGTCTACTTTTTCTTCTTTTATCTTTTCTTCTTTTATCTTAATTGTTTTTTGCTTATCTCCACATTTTGGACAAAACTTATTATTTATTTCTATTATTTCATTACAATTACTACATTTTCTTAAATCTCTTAGATATAGTGTTTTTATTTCAATATTTTCTATTTCTTTTTGTATCTTTTCTATTTTTTTACATGATTTAGTAAAACTTGGAGTTAACTCTTCTCCGTCTTTATACATTTTATATGTCTCTCTACCCATATCATAATATATACCTTCTATTTCAGCTTCTAGATCATTTGCTTTGATTCTAATCTTTGTTTCTTTTATAATTTTCCCAGATTTATCTGCTACTACTTTATATGTTTTCTCTGCTCCTTCTCCAACTTTTTTTGATAGTTCTGATACTTTATCCATAAAATCCATATAATTTACCTCCATTTTATTTTAAAGCGCTTTCTCATTAATAATTTTATTCTAACATATGAAAAAATATATGTCAAACCAAAAATTATATCATTTTTATTACATTTTTATATTATCCTTTTCTTTTTATCTATAAATTATACATTTATCTATATGCCTCATTATTTATTACCTCTTCATTTGTTAATCCCCTGCTAACATCTTTTACTATTTTCTTTTTTACTGCCTCTTGGTAATCCTTACTAAACTTCTTTTTGAATTCTATATTATACTTCTCATTAAATGCTTTTACTCTTTCACCATACTCCTCTTTTTGCTCTGTTAAATCTTCATCCTCTTCTGGTCTTCTTATTATAAATTCTTTAAATATTGTTCCCTTTTCAAACATGCTTCCGCCTTTTTCTATTTCTTCATCTTTTAATATCTTAATTTCTCCTTTGCTTGCCATTTTCTCAAATATCATATCTGAACTTCTTGGAATTGCTTCTAATCTAAATTTATTACTGTTATCAATTATTTCATTTAACATTGCATACATTTCTTTTCTTCCGTTATTATCCTTTTGTTCGTTTTTAATATATGGGTCTTCATTTTCATTTACTCCAAATATTGCATCTTCAAATCTTGCAAAATCAAGCAGATGTGTTTCTTCTTTTGATTCTGTATACATCATAAACCAATCCTTACCCATGGCAATCTTGGTACTTTCTATATCTTTTTTTTCCTTCATATGTTCCTCTAATTGTTCACGAGTAAGTTTATCAAAGGTTGACCATGAATCATAATTATATGCAAATCTTTCTAATCTTTTCAACGTTTCGTACTCTTCTTTTGTAATATCTTCTAATCTTTTAACAATTACTCCATCCCTATATTCAGAGTCTACTTCACTATTTTCCAAACTTTCTTTTTCTTCTGATTGAACAATCAATTCTCCATCTTTTTTTACAAAGTGTAAGTTATCGGTTTCATTTATAGAATCTAAGATCTTTAGTCCTATTGCTTTATACAATTCATCACTTTCAATGTTTCCTTTTAATTCTAACTCTTTATCCTTTCTTTCCATTGTTACTATTTCTTCCAAACTTCCCGTTTCTTTATTTGTTATAGCTGCTAATCTATAATCAGTCTTAAGTAATGACATATATATATCGTCAGTTTTATCCATTGTTGGATTTTTTATTAAATCTGGATATAACATGAAGACCTCATCATGCCTTAAAACTTTATAATTATATTTATCTGTTTCTCCTTCACATAGTGGGATATTATAATTTCCTTTATATTTTCCTGTTTGCCAAGCAAGCTGTATTTCATTAAATTTATCTTGAGAGTATCCTTTTTTAAGCATCTTTGCCGCAACGTGTTCTGCTCCTATTGCAACATAATCATATTCTTTATTATAGTATTCTTCTAGTTCTTTAATCCCCGGTGGTTCTTCTCCAACATTTTCTGTGTAATTGTTATATGCTTCTTGTAAGCTCCTTATATATCCTTGATTCCTTGACACCCACTCCCATGTTGCACCAGTTACATCATTTAATTGACTTGATAACATTTTTAAAAAATGTTTATTCCAATTATTATCTACTTCTTCAAAAACACCTTGTAAAAAAATTTTATCTGTATTATTATATATGCTTTCAACTTCTTCTTTTCTAAAATCATCACCCATACCATTGGATATGCATAAACCGTGCAAAGGTTTCTCTATATTTATCTTCCACTCCTAATTTTTGTACTAATTCTAAATATTCTGGCATGTGATTTATATAACCTTCTGCATTTTCTAGATTTACTTTTTCTACTATTTCAATACAAACACTACTATGCTTTTTTTCATACCATTTTATTAGTTTTTCCTCTTCCAATGGATTGTTTAATAGTTCATCTAAGCTTTTTACATTATTGTTTTTCAACAATTCTTTATATCTATCAAATCCCATTTCGTGAATTAAACTTTGATATTTACACCTCTGACTCAGTAGTTTTTTACTATCCATATTTTCTTTTAATAATATTTCTATATCTTCTGCAAATAAATAAAAATTATTAAATCTCCATGTTAATATTTCTTTTTGTTCTTTTGTTATACTTTCATTTTTAATATCTTCTGTTTTTAGGAACATTTCTTCTCCTAAACTTTCTTTAAACTCATCAGCGTTAGGTCCATCTAGTTGCTCTCTAATATATTTAATTGCATTAAAATTAAAGTTGTCTTCCTTTATATGTTCACTTAAATTGTCTTCGGTGGTTTTCTCTTTTGATGTATGGTTTGGGTACTTCCTTCTTAAATCAATATCACACTCTTTAATTCTTAATACGTTATTATTATTTTCACTTGCTATATAATTGTGTTGATTTAATACTAGTCTTTTTGCACATTCTGTTATTAGATCTCTTATTTCATTTGGATTTCCATTGATTATTTTTTCATAATTAAATTTAATATCTTCGCTTTTTTGATTTATTAGATCATATTTAAGAATTTTTTCTAAATTATTATATGAATAATAATTTAAACATTCCATTATATTCAATCTGTCTTTTTCTGGTATTTTGCTTTTCTTATCTAAGGAAATATTTATCTTTGATGTTAACATTTTTCCGCTACCCATTTTAATTTCAGAATATTCCTTCTCATACAAATCACTTTTATATTCTTCTAATTCCTTTTTTGCAATATATACTGCTGTTTTTATTCCTAATTCTTTAAAACAACTTTCATATTCTGCTTCTTTTTTAATAGAATCAATTTCTGTTTGTTTTACACTATCTAAAATTGCTCTTCTCATTTCAAGTTCATAATTTTCGGCATTCATATCAATATCTTCTATGATATTACTATCAAGATCATTCAACTTCAATATTAAGGATAAAGCAGATTCTTTTCCTTTTTTTTCAGCCAACTGATTATATAATTCATTATATTTTTCTCTATTATAGTTATTAATTTTACCAGGGACTTTGTCTTCTACATATATTATATCTTCTAAACTTAAATTGTTTTTTGAATATAATATCCCTTTAACTTTTGAAAGTTCATTTACTGATAAGTTTAATGCTTCATTACTATTAATAAATAGATTGCTATTAGACTCTTTAAAATTTTCAGGCAATTCTTCTGTATAACTTGTCCCATTTAAAATGTCATTTTTTAAATTTTCTTCTAATTTGTTAGATAGTTCTGAAAAACTAGAGAACTCTACATTTTTTATATTCTTAAATATATTATTTCTATCTATTTCATTTTTATATATTTTCAATAAACTTAAAACATTATCAACTCCTATACTTTTGCTTGTTTGATTCATTTCTGTACTAGTTATTTGTTTTAGTTCATATTCATTATTTCCATTAAATAGAGTCATTCCTTTTAATCCATAATTTTTCATTATGAATTTTCTTGTTTCTTTACTAAATTGTTTAGATAGAAAAGCTCTGCCGAAACCACTTATTATCTCTTTTAAACTATCTTCATTTCTAATAACCAATTCTTTGTTTTCACTCATAATACTCTTCCTTTTTCAACAATCTTTTTCATAGCTTAAGTTTACTATATATTATCATAATTAACAATATGTATTATTACAAATTCACATCAAAAAAACATTGAAATTGCTTTTACAAAATCAATGTTTCCTTTTAAATTATTTGTTTTTGATATCTATACCTTTAACTCTTACATTAATACTAAAAATATTTATACCTGTAGCATTAACCACTTCCTTAGTAATAGCTGTTTGGAGTATCTTAGTCACTCTAGGTATGTTATACCCATATGTTACATTTATGTCTAAAAACAAGTTTATTCCATCTACAAACTTTTGTATGTTTATTTTAAGAAGCTTTGACATCCC
>JAQUBQ010000062.1 GCA_028686615.1 Clostridia bacterium
GTCAGTTGCATATCCAAACATCTCAGAAAGTGGTATAAATGAACGAATAACTTGTGTTCCTGCTTGTGCATCCATTCCTTCCATTTTTCCACGTCTAGAGTTCATGTCTCCTATAACATCTCCCATATATTCTTCTGGAACTGTTATTTCAACTCTCATTATTGGTTCTAACAATACTGTACCTGCTTGTTTACAAGCTTCTTTAAATGCCATTGAACCTGCTATTTTAAACGCCATTTCTGAAGAGTCAACATCATGGTAAGAACCATCTACAAGTGTAGCTTTAATATCAACTACTGGGTACCCTGCAAGTATACCTGATTTCATTGCTTCACGAATTCCTTCGTCTGTTGGTTTTACATATTCTCTTGGAACAACCCCACCAACAATTTTAGATTCAAACAAGTATCCTTTTCCTGGTTCTTGAGGTTCAACTTCTAGCCATACATGACCATATTGGCCTCTACCCCCTGATTGACGTATAAACTTACCTTCAACCCTAACTGCTTTTCTTATCGTTTCTTTGTATGCAACTTGTGGTGCTCCCACATTCGCTTCAACATGGAACTCTCTTTTTAATCTGTCAACAATAATATCTAGGTGTAGTTCTCCCATTCCAGCAATAATTGTTTGACCTGTCTCTTGATTAGTATATGCTTTAAATGATGGATCTTCTTCTGCAAGTTTTCCAAGTGCAACTCCCATCTTTTCCTGATCTACTTTCGACTTTGGTTCAATTGAAATATCTATAACTGGTTCTGGGAATTCAATTGATTCAAGAATTATAGGATGTTTTTCATCACATAATGTATCACCTGTTCCAGCATCCTTTAATCCAACTGCTGCTGCAATATCTCCTGCATATACTTTAGTTATATCTTTTCTTTCATTAGAATGCATTTGAAGAATTCTTCCAATTCTTTCTTTTTTGCCTTTACTAGCATTGTATACGTATGATCCGCTTTCTAATGTTCCTGAATATACTCTAAAGAATGTAAGTTTTCCCACATATGGATCTGTTGCAACTTTAAATGATAATGCTGAAAATGGTTCATCATCACTTGATGGTCTATCTTCTACTTCTCCATTTGGTTTAACTCCAGTTATATGATCTACATCAATAGGTGATGGCATGTAATCTACTATAGCATCTAGTAATTTTTGCACCCCTTTGTTTTTATATGATGTTCCACATGTAACTGCAACAATCTTATTTCCTAACGTTGCTTTTCTTATACAGCTTTTTATTTCTTCAATAGAAAGTTCTTCACCTTCTAAGTATCTCATCATTACTTCTTCATCATATTCTGCTATCATATCTAGCATGTTAGCTCTATATTCTTCTGCTTGTTCTTTAAGATCTTCTGGTATTTCCTCGCATCTTATATCTTTACCTTGTTCATCGTAATAAACATAAGCTTTCATTTCTACTAGGTCAATAACACCTTTGAAGTTTTCTTCTTTTCCAATTGGTAATTGTATAGGCACTGCATTAGCACCTAATCTTGTCTTTAATTGGTCTACACAATTAAAGAAATCTGCTCCCATAATATCCATTTTATTAACATATATCATTCTAGGAACATTGTATTTGTTTGCCTGTCTCCATACAGTTTCTGATTGTGGTTGTACACCACCTTTAGCGCATAGTACTGTAACAGAACCATCTAATACCCTAAGTGAACGTTCAACTTCAATAGTAAAGTCAACGTGGCCTGGTGTATCTATAATGTTTATTCTATTATCATTCCAAAAACAAGTTGTTGCTGCTGAAGTTATTGTTATTCCTCTTTCTTGTTCTTGGGCCATCCAGTCCATTGTAGCTCCTCCGTCATGAGTTTCGCCAATCTTATGATTTATCCCTGTATAAAAAAGTATTCTTTCAGTAGTTGTTGTTTTACCAGCATCGATGTGTGCCATGATACCAATATTTCTTGTCCTCTCAAGAGGATGTTCTCTTCCTGCCACTTAAAAATTCCCTCCTTTTTTATTCTTGTCTTACCATCTGTAATGTGCAAATGCTTTATTAGCCTCTGCCATACGATGTATGTCTTCTTTTTTCTTGAATGCTCCACCTTGATTATTTATTGCATCCATAATTTCATTAGCTAATTTTTCTTCCATACCGTGTTCATTTCTTTTTCTAGAATATTCTACTAACCATCTAATCCCCAAAGTCTGTCTTCTTTCTGGTCTGATCTCGATTGGTACTTGGTATGTTGCTCCACCTACACGCCTTGCCTTAACTTCTAGCACTGGCATAAGATTTTCCATCGCTTGTTGAAACACATCAAGAGCATTTCTTCCTGTTTTTTCTTCTACTTGTTTAAAAGCTGAATATACAATTTTTTCTGCTATTGTTTTCTTTCCGTCCCACATAACTTTGTTTATTAGCTTTGTTACAACTTTAGAACCATAAACTGCGTCTGGCATAATTTCTCTTTTAACTAAATGTCCTTTTCTTGGCACTTTTCTTCCCTCCTTACTTGGTACTCAAAAATTCTAAAATTTTTGTCAGTGCTTTTGCTTAAAACTACTTCTATATAATCGTATATTTTAAATCAAGCACCTTATAATTTACTTTTTAGCTTTCTTAGCTCCATATTTTGATTTAGCTTGCTTTCTATCTGCTACTCCTGCAGTGTCTAGCACACCTCTAATTACGTGATATCTAACTCCTGGAAGATCTTTTGCTCTTCCTCCTCTTATAAGAACAACACTATGTTCTTGTAAGTTATGTCCAATACCGGGAATATAAGCCGAAACTTCCATTCCATTTGTTAAACGAACTCTGGCTACTTTTCTTAAAGCAGAGTTTGGTTTCTTTGGAGTTTGAGTTTTAACTACAGTACATACTCCTCTTTTTTGTGGAGAAGATTGATTTGTAACTCTTTTTCTTTTAGAGTCAAGACCTCTTTGTAGAGCTGGAGACTTTGACTTTGTAGATTTATTTTGTCTTCCTTTTCTTACTAATTGGCTAAATGTTGGCACTTGATTTCACCTCCTTGTTTATTATCTAGTAGAAGCTGTTAAAAACCTCTAACTGTACCGTATTATTATACATTATGCATGCTTTTATGTCAATAAAAAAGTGTGTTTTTGTTTATTTTTTCATGGCTTCACTTTATCATTATATTTATATTGATTTAATTTTTTAAAAATATACTGTTTATAATGTATTTAATATAGTTAATAGTATTATATTCCTTTTGTTTATAGTTTGACATATGCATAACATTTGCAAAACAAAATTAATAAAAAGAGAAGAGTTTATACTCTTCTTTTCATTATTAATGTTACACACTTGTTAAACTACAAGTGATTCTTTTTTCTTTGATTCATTTACCCATTCTAAAGCTTTGTCAATTACTTCCTCTATACAACTTTCTTCTGGCAAAAAGTGTGTTGCATTATCAATCCACATTATTTCTTTTCTTTCAGACGTTATATTGTTAAATATTTCTTTTGCACTACTAGGTCTTGCAACATAATCCTTTTTAGATTGTACAATATATGTGTTTGCTGTTATCATTTTTAGATGTTCCCTAACGTTTTTTTGAAGTTTGTGAAGTTCAATGCTTGTCATTATTTTAGAATATGTAAAACTACTTAATATAACTCTTAAATGATGTATTTTTTGGTTAAAGTTTCTTTTTATAATCGTCCATGCAAATCCACGAAAAGTCCATACCCTCATAGGGGCATTTAGAAGTATTAAATCGTTTATTTGGGCTTCTCTCGTTACCATTAACGAGATTAACCCTCCCATAGAGTAACCTATTAATATCCTTTTATTATAAATTTCGCACTTCTTATTTATATATACATTTAAACCATCTATAATATCTTGATAGGTAGTACCTTTTCTACATTTTCCCTTAATACCATGACCCTTTAGACACGGAGTAAATATATCTTTAGATTTAATACCTTTTTTTATTAAATATTTCTTTATGTTCATAATGTCTTTAGGTGTTCCACAAAAGCCATGAACTATTATATATGCTGTTTTTTTCATTATTTCCACCGTGTATTATTATATCACATTTATTCATTATTTGGAATATGAAATGAGAAAGTTGAAAAATATACTATACTTTGTTATATATGAATATTGTCATATAATCCATTTTATTTTATATTATAAAATAGTCTGCATAACTCCTATTATAATTATTGTGATAGATGAAGCAATATCAATATTCTTTACATTTAATCTGCTTCCCAATAAATTTCCAAACTTAAGAAATAATATGCTAAACATATAAAAAAAACAAGTTATCAGAATTGTGTTTTGTTCTACCATTCCTAGTGCCATGGCTATAGGCAAATTATTAATAGAAAGCAGTAATCCCACATATATTAGATTTTTTAATGTCAATTTCCCCTTGCTTTTTACTTTTACATTCCCTTTATCTTTAATTGATAACATCAAAAACCAAATACCTATTATTATTAAAGATAAACCTCCTACAATTGAACCTATTCTTGCTGTCATAAATTGAGATATATACGAACCAAATAAAAGTGATATTGTTGTTATTATGATTGTTGTCGTGCTAATTATTATATTATGTTTCCATGATAATTTCATTTTTCTACTCCCATAATAAACTCCAATTATTAAATTATCTAATGTCGCAACGATGCTTAATATGCATGCTGATATTATACTTATCAATTTATCCCTCCTCTCCATATATATAATGTCAATTTTTCATTTTTTGACACATAAACAGACCTATTATACTCATATAATTGTCCCTTCTTAATATAATGTTTTGTACAAGGGAGTGATAGTATGTGGCATTCTGTTAAAGCAAGTGTTGTTTGTGATAAGCTTAATACCGATTTTAAAAAAGGTTTAAGCCAAAAAGAGAGCACGAGAAGATTAAAATCTGGTGGTGAAAATAAAATTGAAGACGAGAAAAGAGCTAGTATCTTTTCTAAATTTATAAATCAATTTAAGGATTTCATGGTAATTACCTTGATCATTTCCGCGATCATTTCCGCAATAGTAACTAACTTACAACAGAGTAATGATTATGTAGATTCAATAATTATAATTTTAATTGTCTTTTTTAACGCTCTTATGGGAGTTATCCAAGAGAGTAAAGCAGAAAAATCAATAGATTCTTTAAAAAAAATGTTTTCTCCTACTGCTAAAGTAATAAGAAGTGGTGACTTATGCAAAATTCCAGCTTCTTCTGTTGTCATAGGTGATTTAATTGTATTAGAAAACGGGGATCTTGTTCCGGCAGATATAAGGCTAGTATCTAGTTCCTCTCTACAGGTAGATGAATCTGCTTTAACGGGAGAAGTTATTCCTGTAAATAAAAATTCGGAATTATGTCTAAATCCAGAGACTCCAATGGGAGATATGAAAAATATGGCTTTTGCTTCAACTATCGTTGTTAATCGGCCATGGTACTGGTATAGTAACTGAAACAGGAATGGATACTAAAGTAGGTAAAATAGCCCACTTAATCATTAATACAGAAGATTCTTTAACTCCCCTTCAAGAAAAACTTGCAAAGATTGGAAAACTATTAGGTATAGGAGCTCTTACCATTTGTGCTTTTATATTTATTCTTGGTCTTTTTAAAGGAACTCCTGTTTTAGAAATGTTTATGACTTCTGTGGGATTAGCAGTTGCTGCTATTCCAGAAGGATTGCCAGCAATAGTTACTATCATACTTTCCATAGGTGTAACTAAAATGGCAAAAGAAAACACAATTATTAGAAAACTTCCTGCTGTAGAAACATTAGGTTCAAGTAATATAATTTGCTCTGATAAAACAGGAACGCTTACACAAAATAAAATGACAGTGGTAGAAGTTACATCTAAATATGAGAAATTAATAGAATATGCTACTTTATGCACAAATGTGCAGGATATAAAGGATAACCATTCTTCAAAATTTTCTGGTTCTGCTACAGAAATTGCTATATGCAATTATGCTGCATCACATAACACAAATAAGCATAAACTGGAAGCTAAGTACCCTCGCATTGAAGAGATTCCTTTTGATTCAAAAAGAAAATTAATGACTACCCTGCACAAGTTTGGAAACAAATATGTTTCGATTACTAAGGGCGCCCCCGATATCCTAATATC
>JAQUBQ010000063.1 GCA_028686615.1 Clostridia bacterium
AAAATTGCTTTTAAGAATAAACAGTAAATTTGATATGTACAATTAGCTTAAATATTGATATAATTATCATTATATAGGGGGAAGAGAATATGAAAAAAATATTAGTTGTTGGTAGTTTAAATATGGATTTAGTTATAGATGTTGATTCTATTCCAAAAGCAGGTGAAACAATATTAGGGGACAAGCTTACTTTAATTCCAGGGGGAAAGGGAGCTAATCAGGCATATGCTATGGGTAAGTTAAATGGTAAAGTTAACATGATTGGCGCAGTTGGGAATGATACAAATAAAGAACAGTTACTTAAAAACTTATCTTCAGTTAATGTAAACACAAGTGGAGTAGAAGTAATAGAAAATACAGATACAGGAATAGCAGTAATAAGTGTAGACAGGCAAGGAGAAAATTGTATTACAGTCATACCTGGTGCTAATAATTTAGTAACAAAAGAAAGCATAGATAAAAATATTAATTTAATTGAAGAATCAGACATTATTGTAATGCAATTAGAAATACCTATAGATACGGTATGTTATATTACTAAAATCGCTAAAGAAAAAAACAAATTAATTGTGCTGGATCCGGCGCCAGCAAAAGCAAATTTACCGATTGATTTATATAAAAATATAGATATAATTAAACCAAATGAAATTGAATTAGAAATAATAAGCGGAATGAAAATAGAAAATGAACAAGATGTTATTAAGGCAGCAAATATAATATTAGATAAAGGTGTAAAAACAGTAATAGCGACTCTTCGGTAAAAATGGTTCTATGTTAGTAACTAAAGATACTGTTAAAAAGTTTAATGCATTAGATGTTAATGTAGTTGATACAACTGCTGCAGGAGATAGTTTTATAGCAGGTTTGGTAGTATCACTAGCAAATAATGAAAGTATAGAAAAAGCAATAAAATATGGAACAATCGTATCGAATATAGTTGTGACAAAAAAAGGGGCACAAAGTTCAATACCAAATATAAATGAAGTAAACGAATTTATAAGAAAAATGGGTGATAAAATATGAAGATAATTATTGATTCGGATCCAGGAATAGATGATGTTGTTGCAATAATACTAGCCATTAAATCGAGAAAGTTTGATATAATGGGTATTACAACTGTTGAAGGTAATTGTAGCCTAGACAATGCAATAAAGAATACTTTTAAAGTTTTAGATTTAGTTGATAGTAACCATATACCAGTATATAAAGGAAGTGGAAAAGCCTTAAATAATAGAAATGTTGATGCTACGGAAGTACATGGTGCAAATGGAATAGGTGGAGTAGACATTAAAGAGTCTAAAAGAAAATGTGAAAAAGAGAGTGCAATTGATTTTTTAATAAAAACAGTTAATGAAAATCCAGGAGAAGTTACAATAGTTGCAATGGGACCACTTACCAATATTGCATATTGTATAATGCAAGATAACAATTTTGTAAAAAACGTTAAAAAATTAGTAATAATGGGTGGAGCTGAAAATGGAGGTAACGTAACAAAATTTGCGGAATTTAATTTTTACAAAGATCCAGAAGCAGCGGATATTGTATTTAAATCAGGATTTAGGGAAGTTATAATGATAGGGTTAGATGTAACAACTAAGTTGCCACTTAGCAAGCCACTAGAACAATTACTAAAAAATATAAATAATGAAGTATCAACATTTATATATGATATTTCTAGAATAGGCGCAAAATTTGATAGAGAAGTGTTAGGTAAGGAAGGATTCATACTAAATGATCCATTAACTATAGCTTATTTATTAGATGAAAATGTTATTAGAATTAAGAATGCTTATGTTAAAATTGAAAAAACGGGAGATAAGATAGGAAAAAGCATAGTTGAAATAGCAGATGAACAAAGTGAATCAAATTGTAAAGTTGCGCATGAAGTAGACTTGAAAAAATTCTATAATATATTATTTTCAAATCTTTTTCCTGACAAGAAAAATGAAATAACAATGGCAATTGGAAAAATTAAAGGTACAATTTAAACTTGTATAACAATGGTTTATGTGATATGTATCTAACAGTTATATTAAATACAATATGGTTGATATTTACAAAGCCATATAATATAATTGTTGGCATAATATTAGGGGGGAATTATGAGGGTATTAATACTTTATGCAAAGGCAGGTAATGGACATTACAAGGCAGCAGAAGCAATAAAAGAAAAATTAGAAGAAACCACAGATGACACAGTGTTTTTTGAGGATGGTTTAGAATATTCTAGTAAGATTATAAATAAGTTAATGGTATCGGGATATGCAAATCTTACTAAATATATGCCAAATGCTTGGGGTGCAATATATTCAAATTCAGATACACAAGAGCGTAGCACTATAAATGAGATAGCTAAACTAGCACATAAAGCTCTAACTATAAGATTAAAAAGAATGCTTAGACAAATAAATCCAGATATTATAATTTCAACACATATGTCGGTATCTAAGATATGTGCGTACTTAAAAAAGAAAGGTAAAACTGAAGCTAAAATTATTACGGTAATGACAGATTATGCTATTCATAATATGTGGGTAGAAGATTATAAATATTATGATAAAATTCTGATGGCGACAGATGAAATGTATGAAGATTGTATTACATACGGAATTGAACAATCGAAATTACGTGTTACAGGAATTCCAACATCATCAGCCTTTTTGCAAAAATATGATAGAACTAAAACTTTAAAAAAACATGGGTTAGAAGATAAACTTACTTGTTTGTTTTTTGCAGGTGGAGGTCAAGGTATCGGAAAATCAAAAGAATATTTTAAAGAAATATTAGAAATGAAAGGCGATTTTCAACTAATGGTTGTCGCAGGAAAAAATGAAAAATTAAAGGAAAAGTATGAAAAGTTAGCAAAAGCATCAAATAAAAAGGTTGTAGTATTGGGCTATACTAATGAAGTACCAGAACTTATGAATATGTGTGATTTTGTAGTTTCAAAACCTGGTGGACTTACATCAACAGAATGTTTAGTTATGAATAAACCATTACTTATTATAAATCCGATACCGGGTCAAGAAGAAAAAAATGCAATATACCTTACAAACAATGGAGTGGCTTTAAGAACCTACGAAGATGAACCAATTTCACATCAGATAAACATACTTATAAATAATAAATTTAGAGTAAATCAAATAATTGAAATGTGCAAACATATTGCAAAACCCAATTCATCACAAGAAATATTAGATATAATTAAGGAAACAAGTGGATTATAAGATTCACTTGTTTTTGTATTTTTCATCAAATTATGTAAATATCTAGTTTTTTATGATATAATATGTTCAAATTAATATAGTAAAAATACAACTAAAAACAGTTGATACGTTTTATTCTATATTAACAATATATAATTATATAAAAAAGGTAATATTAAATCAGATGAAGGTGAATGAAATTAATGAAAGTAGATGCAAAAACAAATAATATGAAGGTGGCTTTTTATACACTTGGATGTAAAGTAAACCAGTATGAAACGAACCTATTAAAAGAACAATTTGAGAAATCAGGATATGAAATAGTTGATAATACAGAAAAGGCAGATATATATTGTATAAATACATGTACTGTAACAAATATGAGTGATAGAAAAACAAGACAAGCTATAAGCAGAATGAAGAAACTTAATGAAAATAGTATAATTATTGTACTTGGATGTTATGTTGAAAGTATAAAAGATGCTACTGATGTTTTTAAGAATGTAGATATAGTCCTTGGAAATGAAGAAAAGAGCAGGGTAATAGAAGCGGTAAATAACTTTAAGGAAAAAAACAATAAAATAAAAATGTTAGAAGATATTTCAAAAGTTAAAACATATAAAAAGCAAGAAGGTTTAAAACACGGTTATGGAGTAAGAGTAAGCATAAAAATAGAAGATGGTTGTAATAATTTTTGTTCTTATTGTATAATCCCTTATGTAAGAGGAAGAGTAAGAGGCAGGGAAGCTTCCGAAATTATAAATGAAGTAGAATCTTTGGTTAGTTCAGGGACTAAGGAAGTAATATTAGTCGGTATAGAAATATCATCTTATGGTACTGATGGAAAAAAAGAAGGGTTAATTGATATAGTAGAAAAAGTATCAAATGTTCAAGGACTGGAGAGAATACGATTAGGATCCATAGAGCCAAGATTACTTACAGAAGAGAATATAATAAGATTAAAAAAAGTAGAAAAATTTTGTCCGCATTTTCATATTTCTATGCAAAGTGGAAGTACAGATACTTTAAAAAGAATGAATAGAAAGTATGATAAAAACCTACTAATAACTGTGACACAAAACATACATAAATATTTTAATGATGCAAATATTACAGCAGACCTAATAGTTGGTTTTCCTGGTGAAACAGAAGAGGAATTTAATGAAACTCAAGAGACAATTGATAAAATGGGCATGAGTAAAATACATGTATTTAAATATTCAAAGAGGAAATATACTAATGCAGCAAAGATGGAAAATCAGATTGATGAAATAGATAAAAAAACAAGAAGTAAAAAGATCCTTGATAAAAGTGATAGTTTAACAGAAGAATTCATGAAAAAACATATAAATACAAATACTAAGATTTTGTTTGAAGAATATAATGCCGGATTTTTAAATGGATATACAGAGAATTATATAATGGTGAAAGTAAGGGGTGAGGAAGAACTATGTGGCACAATACAAGACGTGGATTTAATCTCATTAGGAAAAGAACAAATGACAGGAACATTAAAAGGCAAAAACTAACATTAAGTGTCTATATGGGATTAAGTGTAGTTGTGTGCGCACTGTCAATTTTTGGAACGTACAAAGTAATTAGGAACACCAGCATGAATAATGAAGAAAACGCTAAAGTTGAAATATATAAAGATACTAAAATAAAAGCGGAATCAAAAACTGAAAAAAATAGTATAGTTGAAGAAGATATAAATATAGGTAAAGATGAAGATGAAGCTAAAAATGACAATAAGAATATGGCATTAACTGCTCTTCGGAGAAATAATGATGGGGGGACAGGTTGGAACTAATACCCAGACTTCATATGGATTAGCGTTTAAGGAAATAACGCCTTACCTAACTGAAAGTGATTATGTAATTGCAAGTCTTGCTACTAATATTACTACAGTTAAAGATCTAACAAATACTAAAACTAAGTACATTGCAAATGAATCTATAATTAATGCTTTTGAGGCACTTAACATTAATGCATTGAATATTGCTACAGATCATATGGTGGATTTTTCTGATAATATGTTTAATAATACAATAGAAAGCTTAGAAAAAAACAAAATTGAGGTTATAGGGCTAAAAGAAGATATTGTATATGCGGAAAAGGATGGAATAAGAGTTGCGATAATAGGGGTTAATAATGTAGTAATAGGAAATGTAAAAAGATACACTAATGTAGGAATATACATTTATGACTTACAAAGTATTAAGAAAACTATTAAAGAGGCAAAAACAAAAGCAGATGCTGTAATTGTTATGACACATTATGGAAAAGAAAATTTCCATCAAGTAACAGATGTAATGAAATGGTTTTCAAGAGAGATAATAAATGCTGGAGCAGATATGGTTCTTGGTGGACATGCAATGGGAGTATATCCAATAGAGGAATATAACGGAAAACTTATTATATATAGTTTACGGATATTTGATTCATGATACTGATTATGAACAAGGAAAGAGATCTGCGATATTTGATATAGAAATTAATAAAGAGGGTGTGGTTGAAGGGTTAGAAATATCTTTTACATATATCGAAAACAAAACTTCTGTTAAGCTATACAAAGATATAAGTCAAACTAAAAATCAGGATTTTTTAGATGAGTTAAAAAGCAAATCAATATTAAATAAATACACTGCAAGTATAAACAAAGAAAAATTTGTATTAAAATTAAAATAAAAATATTTTTAAATATAGAAAATGGAAATTAATTTATTTTCTATATTTTTTTACAAATTTTACAAAAAAAAATATTTTTATATTATTATGTTACAATAATATGTTTTTTTTAATGTTATGTTACAAAAAACTATGTTTTTTTTTTTTTTTTTTATATAATGTAGTTGGAGGGGAATGAGAAAAATAATGAAGTTTAAAAATATTAAAAAG
>JAQUBQ010000009.1 GCA_028686615.1 Clostridia bacterium
ATAAACGATGAATATGGAACAACCGTAGAAGTTTCTAATAAAAATTCAAAGAAGCTAAAAGAATATGATGTATATATTTTTGTAGATGAAAGAAGCACAGCTTTTTCAAGTTATAAAATAGCAAAGAAAGTTTGCAATATAGACCTTACAGCTAGGGAATCTGACAAGTATAACTCAAAATATATTAAATTAGAAGAAAAAGTAAAAGAAGGAAATTATGATAAGAAAACAATAAAAATGCTTTATGAAACATATGGCAAAATAACAATTGCAAATTATATTAATACTAATCACTAAAAGGAGTGAAAACAAATGATTGATATAAAAGGTATATATTTAACAATGGGTGCCATAATCACAATGATTATATTTGGATTTTTTGTTCTTAACAAGTTAATTAATATAAAAAGCAGGTTCACCTTTTTTTTGTTAATTGTAGAAGAAATAATAGGAGCAGGAACTATTGCGTATATGTTGGCATTAACATATAATGCAATGGAAAATTATGAAGGATTTGTAAACAAGTATGGGGATTACCCAAAACACATTTCAATCATAGCATATGTTTTTGTGATTTCTCAAATAATTATCTTGATTTTACTATGGATATATAAACTTATAAAAAGAAATCAAAAACTAATAAAAAAGAAAAAATACTAAATATTGACAAATAATTTGGTTTGGAGTATAGTATATGCATTCAATTAAAGAACATAATACTACAATTATATAGGTACATTTAAGGAGGAATAAAGATGGGAGAAAGAGAAGAAATTCTTCTTACAGAAGAAGGATATAAAAAATTAGAAGAAGATTTAAAATATTTAAAGGGTACTAAAAAAATGGAGATAGCAGAAAAAATTAAAACTGCTAGAGAATTTGGGGACATTTCAGAAAACTCTGAATATGATGAAGCAAAAAATGAACAAGCTCAATTAGAATCAAAAATAATAGAAATTGAGAATATGTTAAGAACAGCTAAAATTGTAGAAAAAATATCTACAAGAACGGTTGGAATTGGTACAACAGTTACGCTATATGATTATGAGTTTGATGAAAATGTTGCTTACCACATAGTTGGAGCGACAGAAACAGATAGTGCTCTTAATAAAATTTCAAAAGAATCACCAGTTGGAAAAGCTATATATGGAAGAAAAAAAGGAGAAGAAGTTGAAGTTGTAATTCCAGCAGGAGTTGCTAAATATAGAATAGAAGAAATTAAAAAGACAGTATAAAAAACAAAAATAGGAAGTAGGAAATAAATTGGAAAATAATAATGATGATATAACAATAGAAGATATAAATAAACTAGTTGAGGTAAGAATAGGAAAACTAAAAGAGCTTCAAGATAAAGGAGAAGATCCTTTTAACATTACAAAATATGATAGAACTCATACAAGTAATGAAGTAAAAGAAAACTTCGATTCTTTAAACGGTAAAGATGTTGTAGTTGCAGGAAGAATTATGGCTAAAAGAATTATGGGAAAAGCTTCATTTTGCCATATACAAGATAGTGAAGGAAGAATTCAAAGCTATGTTAGTACTAATGATTTAGGAGAAGAAAAGTATAAAGAATTTAAAACTTATGATATCGGAGATATTATAGGTATTAAAGGATTTGTTTTTAAAACTAAAACAGAAGAAATTTCAGTGCATGCAAAAGAAGTAACACTTCTATGTAAGTCACTTAGACCTCTTCCAGAAAAGTGGCATGGACTAAAAGATACAGATTTAAGATATAGACAAAGATATGTAGATTTAATTGTTAATCCGCAAGTTAAAGAAACATTTTTATTGAGAAACAAAATTATAAAATTTATACGTAAGTTTTTAGATGAAAGAGGCTATTTAGAAGTTGAAACACCAGTACTTAGTACTATAGCTGGTGGAGCTGCTGCAAGACCATTTACAACGCATCATAATACACTTGATTTGGACATGTATTTAAGAATAGCTAATGAATTATACTTAAAAAGATTAATAGTTGGTGGATTTGATAAAGTTTATGAGATGGGCAAAATGTTTAGAAATGAAGGAATGTCAATCAAGCATAATCCTGAATTTACAAACATAGAACTATACTCTGCATATGAAGATTACAATGATATGATGGATATTACAGAAAATTTATTCTCAGAACTTGCAAATGAGCTATATGGCAAAACAACAATTAATTACCAAGGTACAGAAATAAACATGGCAAAAGGCTTTAAAAGAATAACAATGTTAGATTCAATTAAAGAAGTAACAGGAATAGATTTTAACGAAATAAAAAGTGATGAAGAAGCAAGGAAGATAGCTAAAAATATAGGGGTAGAAGTAACGGACAGCGAAACTTGGGGAAATGTAATGAATGAAGTATTTGAAGCTAAGGTAGAAGAAACATTAATTCAACCTACGTTTATATACGATTATCCTATAGAAGTATCTCCACTTACAAAAAAGAAACCGAGAGACTCAAGACTTGTTGAAAGATTCGAAGTATTTATTGGTGGACGTGAATACGGTAACGCATATTCAGAATTAAATGATCCAATAGATCAAAAAGAAAGATTTGAAATACAAGATAAAATGAGAGATGCAGGAAATGAAGAAGCAAACATGATGGATGATGACTTCATAAATGCACTTGAATATGGAATGCCACCAACAGGAGGACTTGGAATAGGAGTAGATAGACTTATAATGTTACTTACAGACAGTTACTCAATTAGGGATGTGCTATTATTCCCTACAATGAAACCGCAGAAGTAGAAATAAATTAAATTGGAGGTACATATATATTGTGTAGCTCCACTTAATTTATAGTTAATTATCAAATAAATATAGATAAAGTAAAAAGCACATATACTAAAGTTAATATAATTATTGATAAATATAATATTATAGAGTATAATATTGCTTATAATTAATTAAAAATTGTTTTTAATAAGTAAATATAAAACAACTAGATTTTTACACAAAAAGAAAGAGGAATAAAATGCAAAAAGTATTAAATAAAATATATGACGAAAAAATTATTAAATGGTTTTATATATTATTACCAATAGTAGAAGTATTCACTACATATATGGTTATGAATACTAAAATACCAATAACAATAGGAATGATTTATAAAACATTTTTTCTATTATATTGTATCGTATATTTGCTATTTGTTGATAAAAAGCATAAAAAATATAATTATTTATTAATAGGTATATTTGGAATATCAATCGTAATGAATATAATTATATCTATAAACACATTAAGCTTCAATATATTAATAAATAAAGTAATTGACATATCTAAATATGTATGTTTCCCTATAACAATGATGTTTTTATATAAGTATATGCTAAATGGGAATAAAATAAGTTTAAAAACTTTAGTATATAGTGCAACAATATATGCAACTGTTATGGTTATAGCAAAAGCTTTTGGTACAGAAATATCAACATATGGTTCTACATCAGAATATGGACATTCAGGATGGTATTATTCTGGCAATGAAATAAGTGCTCTTTTTGCAATGTTTTTTCCAATAGTAATCTATTTTGCAAGTAAATATGGTAATGCATTAATGATATTTTCATTAGTTACACTTACATATGGATTATTGGCAATTGGAACAAAGACGTCATTTGTGGCAATAATTATAACATTAATATCAATTATCATTTTTGAAATGATTATGTTTTTTGTAAAGAAAACAAAACTTTCTAAAAGAATGTTGTTTGTTACGTTCTTAACAACAGTTGTAATACTTGCTAGTTCTCCATATTCACCATCTCTTAAGTTTATTTCTCAGAGGTTTGAAACTGCTAAAACAACAGCAGAAGTAAATGATATAGATCCAGTAGAAAGATTTATTTTTAATGGGAGGGAACAATATGTATCAAGTCAAAAGGAGAGTATGAAAGAAGCAACTCTTAAAGAAAAGATATTTGGATTAAATGATTATAGAAAAGCAATTAATGAAGGTGGTAAGCCTGAAGTAACAGAGAGAGATGTTTATGATATCTTATTTATATATGGAGCATTTGGATTGATTGTATATTTTCTACCAATGGCAATAATTGTAATAATATTTTTGAAAAGCTTGTTTACAAATTTTTCAAAGGAATGTAACGAAAAAAAATATGTTATGGGAATAAGCATATTATTATCTTTAGGAATATCATATATTGCAGGACATGTTCTTTTAGCACCAACTGTAGCTATATTTTTAAGTATGATATTTGCTAAATTAAATGAACCGGAAGAAAATGAAAAACAAAATTTAAAAATGAAAAAAATGATAATTTATATGCCTAAATTATCAACTGGTGGTATGGAGATGGCATTAATCAACTTTCTTAATATGAGTATACTTAGAAAAAAATATAATATAACTTTATGTTTGGGTTATGTAGAACAAAAAGAATTTTTAAAAATAATTCCTAGTGATATAAAAGTAAGATTATTATGTAAGGGAAAGTGGAATACTAAAGGAAAAACAATAGCATCAATTAAATATATTTTTGAAGCCATTGATAGTATGATTTCTACTTATGATATATCGATATGTTATTCATATCATCATTCGATTTTATCAGAGCTTACTAGAACAGCATCACCCAACAATATGATGTTTATGCATACAGACATTTTAACATCAAGAACAGAAGAAGAAATAAAAAAAATAATTAAAAAAGTTAAATTTAAAAAATTTAAAGCAATAGTGTGTGTTTCAAATGCAGCGAAGAAATCTTTAGAGAAAGTAATACCAGAATACAAAGGCAAAATGTTTGTAGCTAATAATTATATAAATGGTGAAAACATTATAAAGTTATCAAAAGAAAAAATTGAAGAAAAAACATCAAAAGATAATGAAAAGATATTTATAAATGTTTCGAGGCATTTAGAGGCAGCAAAAAAAATATCAAGAATTATAGAATCATCTAAAATATTAAAAGAAAAAAAATACAAATTTAAGGTATGGTTAATTGGGGATGGAGAAGATTCCAGCTTATATACTAACATGATAAAAAAATATGAATTAGAAAATGAAGTAATAATGTTTGGAAGAAAAACAAATCCATATAAGTATATTAAAGCAAGTGATTGTTTAGTGGTTTCTTCAGAGTTTGAAGGATATGGAATAGTACTAGATGAAAGTAGAGTATTAAATAAACCAATTATATCGACCAATGTTGGAGATGCTAAAAAAATATTAGAAGATGGGTATGGAATCATTAGTGAAAAAAGTGTTAAGGGAATGTATGAAAGCATGAAAATATTTTTAGAAAAAGGATACTCAGTTAAACATGAATTTAATTATAATAAATTTAATAGTAAAATCGATAAAACATTATTAAATATTTGTAAGTTTTGTGAAGGAGAGTAATAATATGAAAAAAGCATTATTTATTTCAAGCGTAGGTCGGGCATCTTACTCAAATGTTAGAACTTAAACCCTTATTTGAAGAATATAATTATGTGTTAGTTACAGAAAAAACAGATGTAACTATTGATATGCACAAAAAATATAATATGGAATACATGACATACTGTAGTAGGCAATACCCAGTATCTTATGTTTTTAAAGAAATGTGGAATATAATAAAATCTATTTATTTGTTCATTAAATATAGACCGGATGTTGTTGTAACTACAGGTACTCATACAGCTGTACCAATGATGACACTTGCAAAGGTATTTGGAAAAAAAGCAATATATATTGAGAGTTTTGCAAAAAGAATAAGTCCTACTCTTTCAGGTAAATTCATATATAAATATAATCTATATACCACATTTATAGTACAATGGGAAAGTATGCTTAAAGTATACCCTAAAGCCAAATTTTTTGGAACAACATATTAAGGAGGAATTTATATGATATTAGTAACACTAGGAACACAAAAACAACAATTTACTAGGCTATTAAACTATATAGAAGATGCCAATATAGAAGATGAAATAATAGTTCAATCGGGACATACAAAGTATTCAAGTAATAAAATGAAAATATTTGACTTTATAGATTACGATAAGATGAAAGATTATGTTGACAAAGCAGACATAATTATTACCCATGGTGGAACAGGAAGTATTATTGGACCATTAAAACAAGGTAAAAAAGTTATAGCTTGTGCGAGAGATAAAAAATATGGAGAACATGTAGATAATCATCAATATGAACTTGTAAATATTTTTTATGATGAAGGATATATATTAAAAGTAGATGAAGAAATTAAGTTAAAAGATGTAATTAAAAACATATCAAGATTTATACCTAAATCATACATAAGTAACACTAAAAAGTTTATTGAAAAGCTTAGAGAAGAAATAAATTAAAAAAAATGGTGTTATTGTATATATTGTTGATATAATAGTGAAAAAAGGAGGAAATATAATATGAAAGTAGCAGTAGCAGGTACAGGATATGTAGGGTTAGTCTTGGGAGTTGTTCTTGCAAATGTAGGGCATGATGTAACATGCGTTGATACTTTAGATGAAAAAATAAATATGCTAAAATCAGGCAAATCTCCAATATATGAGGTGGGGCTAGAAGAATTAATGAAAAAAGGAGCATCTAGATTAACATATACTACAGACTACAAGAAAGCATATAAAGATTCAGATGTAATATTTATTTGTGTAGGAACTCCTGAACAAGAGGACGGTTCAGCAAATTTAAAATATGTATTTGAAGTAGCAAGACAAATAGCTACAGAAATGAAGGATGGAGCAACAATTGTATTAAGATCTACAGTTCCTATTGGCACTAACGACAAGGTAGAAAAAGTTATCGAGGAAGTAGTACAAGGAAAGAAAAAATTTGAACTTATTTCTAATCCTGAGTTTTTAGCACAAGGAACAGCAGTTAAAGATACACTGTATGGTAAAAGAATAGTAATAGGAGCAACTAATGATAAGGCTGCAAAGTTAGTAAAAGAAGTGTATAAACCGCTTACAGAAGAACCATATAATCAACCTTTATTGGTTATGAATAGAAGAAGCGCTGAAATGGTAAAATATGCATCAAATGATTTCTTAGCACTTAAAATATCATATATAAATGAAATAGCGAATCTATGTGAAGAATTGGGGGCTAATATAGAAGAAGTTACAAAAGGAATGGGATACGACGATAGAATAGGTAATAAATTCTTAAATGCAGGTATTGGTTATGGAGGTTCATGTTTTCCTAAAGATACAAAAGCTTTACATTGGTTATCAAAGCAAAATGATGTGGAAATAAAAACTATAAAGGCATGTATTGAGATAAATAAAACTCAAAAAATAAAAATGTTTAAAAAATATAAGAAAATATGTGATAATAACATGGCTGGTAAGAATGTAGCAGTGTTAGGTCTTACTTTTAAACCTGAAACGGATGATTTAAGAGAAGCACCTTCAATAGATAATGTTAACTTATTATTAGATTATGGAGCAAATGTTACAGTATATGATCCAATTGGGATGAACAATTTTAAAAAAATATATGGTGATAAATTAACTTATGCTAGGAACATTGATGAAGCAATAAGCAACAAGGATTCAGTCTTTATATTAACAGAATGGAAAGAAATAAAAGAATATGATGTAACAAAATATAAAGAATTATTAAAAGATCCAATTGTTTTAGATGGAAGAAATTGTTATAGCTTAAAAGAAATGAAAGATGCAGGGATAATCTATTATTCTGTAGGAAGATAAGTTAAGGAGGGAAATTGTGATACCTAAAAAAATACACTATGTTTGGGTTGGAGGAAAAGAAAAACCTAAAGATATTAAAAGATGTATGAGCACTTGGAAGAAACATTTAAAAGGATATGAAATTAAGGAATGGAATGAATCCAATTTTGATATAAATTCCCATCCGTTTGTGAAAAAAGCATATGAAGCTAAGAAATGGGCGTTTGTAAGTGATTATATTAGAGCATACGCAATATATAATGAAGGTGGAATATACTTAGATACAGATGTCTTGGTATTAAAACCATTAGATGATATGCTAAATAATAAAGCGTTTGTAGGTTTTGAAACCAATGATCATCCTTTTACTGCAGTTTTTGGTGCGGAAAGTGGACATCCTTTTGTAAAAGACATGTTAGATTATTATGATAATGTTAAATTGGATTTTAAATTTAAGGATAACAATACAATTTCAGTTTCTGACTTATTAATAAATAAATATGGATGTAAAACTGGAAACATAGAACAATTATTAGATACAGGAATAAAAGTATATAAAAAAGACATTTTATGCGGGATTTCAAATAACTCATACACAATTCATGTTTTTATGGGTTCATGGCTTGGAAAAGGAGAAAGAATCTCAAAAAAAATTCATGGAATAGTAAGACCTAGGCTTACAAGTAAATTTAGAGTTAGAATATATATATTTTTTTATAACTTAAAAAACATATTAAGGTGGAGGTAAAAAATGATTAAAGTTATGAGTATTTTTGGTACAAGACCAGAAGCAATAAAAATGGCACCTCTTGTTATAGAACTTCAAAAAAGAAAAGAAATACAAAGTGTAGTATGTTCTACAGGTCAGCATAAAGAAATGTTAGCTCAAGTATTGGAAATATTTCAATTAGAACCCGATTATGATTTAAACATAATGAGACCAGGCCAAACATTAAAAGATATAACAACAAATATTTTATTGAATTTAGAAGAAGTATTAAAAAAGGAAAAGCCAGATATTGTTTTGGTACATGGCGATACTTCAACGGCATATTCAGCAGCATTATCTGCTTTCTACAATCAAATACCAATAGGACACGTAGAAGCAGGACTTAGAACATACAATTTAAAATCTCCATTCCCAGAAGAATTTAATAGACAAAGTATAGGTTTAATTGCAGATATGCATTTTGCTCCAACAGAAAGAGCTAAGGAGCATTTACTAAAAGAAGGCAAGGATCAAAATTCAATATTTGTTACTGGTAATACCGCTATTGACGCATTAAAATATACAGTTAAGGATAATTATCAAAATGATTTATTAAAAAAATTAGAAAACAAAAAAATGATTTTATTAACAGCACATAGGAGAGAAAATATAGGTAAACCACTTAAAAATATTTGTAACGCTGTAAAAAGAATTGTGGAAGAAAATGAAGATATAGTTGTTGTATACCCAATTCACTTAAATCCTATTGTAAGAGAAACAGCGAAAGGTATATTAGGAGATATGGATAGAGTAAAGTTTATTGAGCCATTAGATGCTATTGGTTTTCATAACTTTATGTCGAAAGCATATTTAGTTCTTACAGATAGTGGAGGGATTCAAGAAGAAGCACCTTCTTTAGGGAAACCAGTAATTGTACTTAGAGATACAACAGAAAGGCCAGAAGGAGTTGAAGCTGGAACATTAATATTAGCAGGAACAGAAGAAAATGATATATATAATAGAACAAAAGAATTACTAACGAATGTTGATCTTTATGAAAAAATGAAAACAACATCAAATCCATATGGGGATGGGTTTGCAAGTAAAAGAATAGTAGACGAAATAATCAAAAGAATTAGGAGAGAAGTATAGCATGAGAAAAATAAATTCACTTAGAAATTTTTTAACAACCTTTTTTACAATGATGATATTAGCTCTACTAGGATTTGTTAAGATAGATGCTTTTTTAAATAATTTAGGAGAAGAATTATATGCAATAAATCAGCTGTTTTTTCAAATCTTCTCATATCTTTCCATCGCAGAAGCAGGAATAGGTGCGATTATAGTACAAAGATATTACAAATTATTAGTTAATAATGAAAAGGAAGATATATGTGTAGCACATACTACAGCTATGAAGTTTTTAAGACAAATTTCTACTGGAATGTTTATAGTAGGTATTGTTGTATCATTTTTCTTGAACTTTTTAACTAACAATAGTTTATCACTTGGCTATATGCAAATAGTATTTATAATATTTATGATTAGAAATTTAGTGGACTATACGATGTATACACCAAGATTTCTTATACAAGCAGATCAAAAATCATATAAGATAAACACATGGGTAAATTCTTATAGAATATTTGAATTACTGATAGAAGTAGGACTTTTATACCTAAAAATAGATTACATGTATATATTACTTCCTACAATATTTACTAGGATTATAATGAATTATATAGTGAATAAAGTTGTATATAAAGAATACCCATGGCTTAAGACAACTCCAAATACTGATAAATCAATTTTAAAAGGAACTAAATATTTAATAGGGCATAGAATAGCTGCAATAATAAGTAATAATACAGATATATTAATAATATCCTCTTTTTTAAAACCATTGCAAGTAGCTATATATGGAAGCTATAACTATATAATCAAATTTGCAAATGATATTGTTAATATGATTCTTAATGCGCTTCTTGCAAGTTTTGGTAATGTTATGAACATGGATAATAAAAACATGCATAAACAAGTATTTGAAGAAATGAATAGCATGTTTATATTTCTAGCAGGATTGTTATCAATATTTTTAGGTGTTTTTTTAACAAAATTTGTTTATTTATGGCTAGGCAAGGATATGCTAATGGCAACAGGAGCCTTTATGTGTTTAATAATAATTTTATTCCAAAATATCAGCAGAGTTATGCTAAATGCAACAAGGGATGTAAAAGGATGGTTTAAAGAAACACAGGTTTATGCTTATACAGAAGGAACTATAAAAATCATATTATCAATTATTTTAGTTAAGAAGTTTGGGCTACTAGGAGTACTTCTTGCAACAGTTTCAGCTAACTTTATAATAAATATTTGGACTTATCCAGTATATACTTATAAAACATTATTTAATAGCACACCTAGAAATTATTATTTAAAATACTTCTTTAATTTTATATTAGCGGCAGTAATCATATTTCTATCAAATAATATTATTGGAAATATCGATATCACAAACTATTTTAAATTAGCAATAATTATAGCAATATATATGATTATAGTGACAGTATTAGTTACTATAATAAACATGGTTTTATTTAAAAGTTTTAGATCATTAGTTAAAAAACTTTTAGAATTAGGGAAAGAAATAATAAAAAAGAAGAGGGATAATGATGAAAGTATCAATACTAATTCCAACATATAACGATGTAGATACCATAGAAGAAACATTAAATTCTGTAGTTATGCAAACTTATAAAAACTGGGAACTATTGATAATGAATGATGGTTCATCCGATAATACAGAAGAATTTATACAAAGTTATATTAATAAAAACAACATGAATGGTAAAATAAAATATTATAAACAGGATAACGCAGATCAACTAAATGCTATTCTTAATCTTGTAGGTAATATAACAGGAGACTATGTTCATATATTACATTCTGATGATTTATTATATGATAAAGAATCACTTTCTAATTGTGTGAATTATATGGCAAATAACCCTAACATAGATGCCATATATGCAAGTTTATATAAAATAAATGAAAGTGGTAAAAATATTGGTATATTAAAAGCACCTAAATATAAAGGAATGCATAAAAGTAAAGCATTATCACTTCTTTGGCAAGGAAGTAATATGTATGTTGATGTGTTTTTTGCAAAAAGGGATATATTTACAAATAATATTAGAGAAACATACCTTACTTGGAATATGCCGTTTTGGTCATGTATAGGAGAAGGTATAAAAAAAGAAATGAATATTAGAAAAGTGGATTTTTATTTTACTAAATATAGGATTCACCAGTCTAACTATATAAATAATAAAATTGGTAAGCTTAATGTCTTAAATGGAGAATTAAGGATGCTTATCAACATATTAAAAGAATATAGAATCCCATTTTATAATACACAATTTTTTATAGCAAGGTTTTTTAGAAAATTTAAAATAGGAATATATACTCCAGTGTTTTTTATAAAAGGGCAAAAAAGCAAAGTTGAAATTATAGAACAAGCAATGCTTAAAAGAATAGGAAAAGAATATATTAAAAATGATTTTTTGAAAGCTGTTTATGGATTTTATAAAAATGAATATAGTGAAAGAATTATAGAAATTGAAGAAAACATTTTAGAAGAAGATATATTTAAAGGTAAAGATATGAGAAAATTTAATAACCTATTACTTGAAGGAAGGCTTCCTAATCTATATAAAAAGTTATTTATAGAAATGGAGAACGGTTTTTCTATAATAAAAGTTAAAGAAGAAGATAAAGAAAAAATAAAAGACATTTGTAAATTCTTATGTATTTATCCATATATAAAAATTATAAGCAAAAATACAATATAGTGGAAAAACACTATATTGTATTTTTATATAATTATAATAATAATTCATCTAATTCTTTTATAGCATTATCAGAAATTATTTTATTATCAAAATTAAATTTTTTATTTATATTACCCTTTAAACCAAAGTCTATTACATTAAATAGAGCTTCAGGAGTAAAGTCTTCTGATATTAATAATGAACCTTCAGGTGCAATATATTTTTTTATATCAAGCGGTCCTGAAGTAGGAGTCGATATTACAGGTGTTCCAACTTCTAAACTTTCAATTGTAGAATATGAAAAGCTTTCTGAATCAGAAGGAACAATTAAAGCATCAACCATTTTTACTAATGATATGTAATTACTGGAAAATCCTAATAAAGTTATATGATTATTTAAATTATAAATATTTATCATGTTTTTTAGTTTTGGTTTTAAATTGCCATCTCCAATTATGTATAGATGAATATTCATGTTTTTATCTTTTATTATTTTCATAGTTTCAATAAGTCTTTCAAAACCTTTATAGATTGAGAGTCTTCCAACAGCAACTATATTTTTATCGCCCTTTAAAGTAAGAGGATATTCATTAGAAATTATATTAACAACTGTTTTATTAGGGAAATTCCAAACTTTAGTTATCTTGTTTTTGTATTCAGGACAGATTAATTTAAGATTACTAGCACATTTATCACTAACACAAATTATTTTATCAAAATGCTTATAGATACCTTTAATACTATTAAACTTCTTTTCGAATTTAGAATTAAGATTAACTTGTGTGTAAAAATCACCATGAACCCATATATATTTATTTTTTGCATTAGATTTTAAAATGTATCTGTCTGTTAATTCAAAATATCCAGAGTATGCAATTCCATAATCATATTTTTTTTTAGGAGTGAAAAATGATATTGTTAATTTGTTAAAAATCACTTTTTTTAACATTCTTACAAAGATATTTCTAGATAAAACTATTTTTTTATAAACATTAGCAAACCTTTTATTTTGCCATACTGGGAAAACATTTACCCAATTAGGTATATTAGTCAATTTATTTTTATCAAATTTATATATCATCAAATCTACATTATATTTGTTATGATCCATATGATTTAGCATATTGAATAATGCAGTTTCTATACCCCCAATATCCATGTGCACATGTGAAATAAGTATGTTTTTTTTCATCATTAAATCCTCCTAAAACTTAAATAATTATATAATAATAAAAGTGGTAAAGCAAATATTACTATGATATAATATTTTAAATAGAATGATAAGTTTAAGGAGGCAAAGCAATGAAACAATTTTTTACTAGTGAACAGGTGTCGTGTGGACATCCAGATAAAATATGTGATCAGATAGCAGATGCAATACTTGATGAATGTTTAAGACAAGATAAGTCAAGCAGAGTTGCAGTAGAAGTAATGATTAAAAATTACGATGTAATAATTTCAGGAGAAGTTACTACTAAAGCAGAACTTAACTTGTATGAAATATTAGACAGAGTGTTAACATACGTTGGAGTTGATAACAAAGATAAATATGTTATAACTAATCTTCTGGACAAGCAATCTCAAGATATAGCTATGGGAGTTGACACAGGTGGAGCAGGAGACCAGGGAATAATGTTTGGTTATGCATGTAATGAAACAAAGGAATTAATGCCCCTTGCATGGAGCATTGCAAATAAGGCACTTATAAATTTAAAAGAACTAAATAGCCCTTTACTTAAAGCAGATTCAAAATCTCAAGTGACAATAGAGTATGAAAATAATATACCAAAAAGAATTGATACTTTTTTGATATCTACTCAGCATGATGAAGAAGCTATAAATGAAGAAATAAAAGAAACTGTAAAAAGCATAATGATAAAAACTGCAAAAGAATATAATATGAATACAGATTTTAAAGTATTGGTAAATCCAACAGGTAGGTTTGTAATAGGTGGAAGTCATGGTGATGCAGGAGTAACAGGAAGAAAAATAATAGCAGATACATATGGAGGTTATGCACATCATGGTGGCGGTGCTTTTTCAGGAAAGGATCCTAGTAAAGTAGATAGAAGTGCAGCATATATGGCAAGAAAGATGGCAAAAGAAATTGTTGCAAAAAACATGGCGGATAAATGTGAAATACAGCTTAGTTATGCAATAGGAGTAAAAGAACCAATATCTATATTTATAAATTGCTTTGATACAAATAAGGTCGATATTAATGTAATAGAAAAAAATATTAAAGAAAAATATGATTTATCCCCAAAAGGTATAATAGAGTATTTAGATTTATTGAATACGGAATATTCTAAAACAACTGTTTATGGACATTTTGGAAAAGAACATTTACCTTGGGAGAAAATATAAAAGACGATACAAAATTAATAAACATAAAAAAGGCACATTATAGGTGTCTTTTTTGTATTTTTACCACTTGAAAAATTTTGTTATAACTGTTATTATTTTAAACATATAAATAGAGAGGTAAAATATGATGTTTAAACAAAAGAAAGGTATTTCATTAATAGTATTGGTAATAACAATTATAGTTATTGTTGTACTTGCTTCAGCGATTATATTAAGTATCACTTCACCTGATATTATATCTAAAGCTAAATATGCCAGTTTTAAGAATGATATGACAATGATTAAGCAATATATTGAAACAGAAATGCTTTATGATAAAGTTTCTGGTGAAAACTTATCAAAATATGAAGGCTTTGAAGATTTAGATATTGATCCTAAATATAAAGAGATAATAGGAATTAAAGATGGAAAGATATATTATATAAAAGACAAAGTTACTGATTTTCAAAAAGATATATTAGAAGAAATAGGAATATATGATAAAAACACATTACAAAATGTTGAAAAGATAATTAACTATCAAATATATGGAAATACAATATATTCAAATATATCACTTCTTAAAAATGATAAGCAGACAACGAGTCCCAAAATAGATTTAAGCTGGTCAAATATAGGAAAGATAGAATTGACTGCTAAAACAATAGTTGGAGACAACAATATAATAATATCAACACATAATAAAGCTTTTATTGGGATAAATAAGGGTGAATGGGCATACTATAACGGAACAGCACAAGAAGATAATAGACTGGAACTGGAAGCCAATATGACAGTTGATGAATTTATAAACGGGGAATTTAACACAGTAACTTTTAACTTAATAGATGCCGCAAGAACAACAGATTATATTACTTTTATATGGGATTCTGTATGGTCAAAAAAAGTAGAGTATAAGAGAATAAAGTTTTATGATAGAGCAGGAGAATTGATTGCAGATTTAATACCTATTGAAAAGGGAGTAGTGATAAATAACGTAGAATGCTTTCAAAACACCTTATACAACATTATTTCAAAAGAATTTCTTCCGATATATCAAATTAATAACACATCAATTAAAAAAATCAATGATAATTATGATATAACAGAAGAAGATCAAACACCTAAAAGTAAAGCTAATATTTTAAACTTTGGAGAAAAAGGTAATATTAAAATAACGACTAATAATGGTAAGGACCTTTCTAATAATTATAATATAACGTTATCAGAGCCACTTAGAAAATTAGGGGAAGCAGTTGATTATATAGACTTTTTAACTAGAAAAGTAATTAGAAATGTAGGAGTAATAGAAATACTCCCAGAATATGACTGGAGAACAGAATCAATAAATTACTGGATAAATAACATTGCTTCAAAATCAAATGCAATGGGTTCTTATTCTAGCCACTTTAAATGGGTTGAACTTTTACAAAGCAATAGTATAAATACTGTGAGAACAGGTGGAAATGGAAATGGTAACTTATTATTTAACTATAATAATGGAATAGATATAAACTTGTTCAAAAACTTTTTACAAAAGCAAAAAGATAAAGGAGATCCAGTTGTAGTTTATTATAAACTTAAAAGTCCTACATATGAAGATATTGAACTTCCAACAATTACTCCTTACAAAGATGTAACGAAGATTATAATAGATGGAGGAATAGAAAGCAGTGACTTTATAATAAAATACTAAGAAAGAAAAGGTTTTAATGTAAAGAGAGACATTAAAACTTTTTAATTTTATTGTAAAAAATTAGGTTGTAGAATTACATAAGTTATAGTATAATATCATAAACAAAAGAATAAAGGAGAGTTAAAATGTTCGAAATTTTTACAAAAGAAGGGCTATTAGGAATGTTATATTTTATACCAGCTTTATTAATATCACTTTCAATACATGAATTTAGCCACTCATTAGTTGCGTATAAATTAGGCGACAAAAGTCAAAAGGCTCAAGGAAGGCTTACTTTGTCACCTTTTGCACATATAGATATAATGGGTTTTATTTTCATACTTATTTTTAGGTTTGGATGGGGAAAACCTGTTGTATATGATGATAGAAATTTTAAAAACAAGTCAAAAGGGAGTATGCTAGTTTCACTTTCAGGGCCACTATCTAACGTATTGTTAGCAATAATATTAACAGTAGTAGTTAAAGTATTATATGAGTTTGGAATTGTAGCAGATACAGTAAATTCAAATGTAGGAAGAATACTTTATCAAATATTGCTTATAACAATTCAATTTAATGTTATATTTGCAGTATTTAACATGTTACCAATACCACCTTTTGATGGATACAAAGTTCTATATTACTTTTTACCACTTAAAGCAAAAATGTGGGTAAATAGATATGAAAGATATGGGTTAATAATACTTATACTTTTACTAGTTACAAGATTATATGTTGTGCTAATCTTACCAGCATATACATTAGTTAATTGGCTATTAAGTACCATTTTAATGATATAATACTTACGAAAAATAGAAAGAAGGAAAGAAATGATCATACTAGGAATAGAGACAAGCTGTGATGAAACGTCTATAAGTATATTAAAGGATGGAAAAGAAGTCCTAGCGAATATAGTTTCTTCACAAATAGATATACATAAAGAATTTGGAGGGGTCGTACCAGAGATAGCTTCAAGACATCATATTAAAAACATTGCATATGTGCTAGAAGAAGCATTAGAAAAAGCACAAATAACTTTAAAAGATGTTAATGCAATAGCTGTAACTGTTGGACCGGGTCTTGTGGGTGCACTTCTTGTAGGGGTTTCATATGCAAAGAGTTTATCATATGCACTAAATATTCCTCTTATACCAGTACATCATATTTCAGGTCATATTGCAGCAAATTATATTAGTCATAAGGACTTAAAACCACCATTTATAACATTAGTGGTATCTGGTGGCCATTCACATGTTATCAAGGTAGAAGATTATACAAAGTTTAAAATACTTGCTAGAACTCGTGATGATGCAGCAGGCGAAGCTTTCGATAAAGTAGCAAGAGTCCTGGGATTAGGATATCCTGGAGGGCCTTTAGTTAGTAAACTTGCAGAACAAGGGGAAGATACATATAAGCTACCAACAACAAAGTTTGAAAACATGGATTTTAGTTTTAGTGGAATAAAAACAGCTGTGCTTAATATTGCAAACAAAGAGAAAGAAAATCTTAGAAAAGAGGACATGGCAAAAAGCTTTGAAGAGAATGTTTGTAAGGTACTTATTGAACATACACTTGCTCTAATGGAAGAAGAAAATATTAAAAGTGTAGCACTTGCAGGGGGAGTAGCAGCAAATAGAAGGTTAAGAGAGCTATTATTAGAAAGAACTAAAGAAAAAGGGTATAAAGCGTATATACCAGAACTTAAATATTGTACAGATAATGCAGCTATGATAGCTTCAGCAGGGTATTATAATTATAAAGCGGGAATAATATCAAATGACTTAGCACTAAACGCTAGAGCTAGTATAAATATTGAGGAGGGGATGTAGTGGCAATTTATGCTATATCTGATTTACATTTATCATTTAATGATGAAAACAAATCAATGGAGGTATTTGGAGAAGATTGGAAAGACTATGTTTCTAAAATTAAAAGCAATTGGAAAAACACTGTAAAGGAAGATGACACTGTACTTATTGCAGGTGATATTTCATGGGGATTAAATATAGAAGAAGTAAAAAAAGACTTCGAGTTTATAAACAAACTTCCAGGTAAAAAAATAATAATAAAAGGAAATCACGATTATTATTTTTCTACTAAAAAAAAGGTTGAAAGTTTTTTAAATGAAAACAAATTTAATACTATAAATATACTTCACAATAACGCATATGTAGTTGAGAAGTTTGTAATATGTGGTACTAGAGGATGGGGAAATACAGCTGATTTATTAAAAAATATTGACGACCAAAAAATCTTGCAAAGAGAAATAGGGAGACTTAGGATATCTCTAAATTCAATAAATAAAGAGGATAAAGATAAAGACATAATTATTATGACTCATTTTCCACCATTTAACTATGAATTTCAGAAATTATTAAAGGAATATAATGTTAAGAAATGTATATATGGCCACTTGCATGGAAAGGGACATTATATGGTAAGAGAAGGAAATATTGATGGCATAGAATATGTAATGGTATCAGGAGATTATACTAAGTTTAGATTAGTTAAAATTAATAATTGATATATGCAAAAGCCAAAATGACAGCAAATTATTTTAAATTGCATAAAAGCCATTGTTATGATATAATGTGGCAATAAATACGAAGGAGGATATATGTATGAAATGTATTTTATTATGTGCAGGATATGCAACTAGACTTTTTCCACTTACGGAGAATTTTCCGAAGATGTTATTAGATATAGGGGGGAGACCTTTACTTGACTATACAGTAGATCAAGTTAATACAATTGATGAAATCGATGAAATATATGCAGTAACTAATAATCGTTATGCAAAGCATATTGAGGAATGGGCAAAATCAAAAAATAATGTAAAGCCAATTACAGTTATTAATGATGGTTCAAACTCAAACGATGATAGGTTAGGAGCAATTGGTGATATAAAATATACAATTGATAAAATGAAAATAGATGATGACTTAGTAATAATTGCAGGAGACAACTTGTTTACATTTGACCTTAGAGATGCAATAGATTACAGCAAAGAAAAGAATGCACCAGTAGTGTGCGTAAAAGCAAGTGATGATATTGAACTGCTAAGAAGAGTTGGAATAGCAGAAGTAGACGAAACAGGAAGAATAATAGGATTTGAAGAAAAACCACAAAACCCAAAAAGTAATTTATGTACTTATGCAGAATATATTTATCCAAAGGAAGTTGTAAAATACTTTGATGAATATATAGAGCAAGGGAACCCAATTGATGCACCAGGTAATTTTGTTGCATGGCTTTATAAAAAAACAGACACATATGCATTTGAATTTGATGGAGAATGTTATGATGTTGGAACACATGAAAGCTTAAAGGAAGTAAGTGAACTATACAGAAGAAAAAATGAAGAAAAATAGTATATAGTAAGATAGAAATTGGGGAAAATAATGAAAAGAAGTAGTATTAGTCGTAGTATAATCGCAGTAGTATTCATGATCTATATTATAGGATTATTGATAATTGCATTTATGAATAATCAAGTAGATAAAACGCCAATGGAATACCAATTAATATATATATTATCATTGTTGTTTGCAGTTTTTTGTTATGCGATTCTTAAGAAAAAACTTAATAATTTAAATTGCAAAAAAAGTGTAGAATATAGTTATAGATATATATATCTTGTAATGTTACTTTTAATTACAAGGTTTATTGCAGTTCTTATATATAAAGGAAATGCTAATTATGAATTAATAAATCCGTCTTTTGAAAATGGATTGGGTTCATATGCTATATATTTATTAGGAAAAGTTACGCTTGAACCTTTATATGCAACAATTATTATAAACACAACTTTAACGTTTGTTTGTATTATAGTTATAAAAAGATTAGTATTTAATATTACTAATAATGAAATGTTAAGTGCTATTGCTTCAATATTATTTATATTTATTCCTCAAGCAATACAAAATGTAATCAATTACACACCATTACTTTTTAATAATACATTCATATTGCTTGGAGTATATTTGATTTTAAAAATAATTGATGAAGTTAAACAACCAAAACTTAAAACAAAGAAATATATACACTTAACTGTTATAGTAGGAATTATAATAATAGTTGATGTGCTTCTAGGTGGTAGATTTGAAGGTTGGATGCTTCTTGCAATAGGAACCTTATTAATATCATACAATATAGACTATATAACTGTAAAAGTAAGAAGAGAATGGATAGAAAAGACTACTAATATTAAAATTAGAAGAAAGCTATACAAGATCGAAGGACTTATGATAAGTAAATTGATTATAGTAATAACAATTATTATTCTTATGTCACTAATATCACTTGGAATTGTATACCTATTGAAACAAGATGTTTTGGAAATGTATAACATTTCAACTCATGAAGTATTTAATAATACTAAAAACATTTTTGGGGATTTTAATGGATATTACATATCACTAATAATTATAACAATAATATTTGATATTATAGGATTGGTGCTAAGAAGAAAAAGAGATACTAAAACAAGTTTATTAAAACTTACAACTATAATTGCTGGAACTATTACGATACTTATTAATAAAGACTACGTAGCATGCATTTTAGATACAATGCTAATAATTACATTAGTATTAAATGCAGGAAACATATATTATAATAGAGATGAAAAGATAAAGCTATTAAAAGAAATAAACTAAAATAGAAGGGAGTGGGACTATACATGGCATACTATTCAGAAGATGCAATAGAAGAAATCATATCAAACACTGATATTGTTGAACTAGTAGGAAGCTATGTACCGCTTAAAAGAAGAGGCGCAAACTATATCGGTTTGTGTCCTTTTCACAGAGAAAAAACACCTTCATTTACAGTATCACCAGACAGACAAATATTTAAATGCTTTGGATGTTCAGAAGGTGGCTCTGCAATACAATTTGCTAAAAAAATGGAAAACTTAGATTTTAAAGAATCACTAGAGTTTTTAGCAGATAGAAGTAATATTGATTTATCAAGATTCGAGATAGGAAGTACTGTAACAAATACTAAGATAAAAGATGAAAAAGAAAGATTGTTTTTGCTTAATAAAAGCGCTGCTAAATATTTTTATGAGGCGTTAACAGAAAGTATAAAAGAAAATACAAATATACTAAAAGAATATTTAATTAAAAGAGAACTAGATAGTTCTACAATAACAAGATATGGTATAGGTTTTGGAAGCAAAAAAGAAGAAACCTTATACGAACATTTAAGTAAAGAGGGATACACAAAAGAAGAAATGCAAAATGCAGGAGTAGTAGGAGTAAATATAAAAGGCTACTCATATGAAAATTTTGCAAATAGACTAATATTTCCAATAATTGATACAAGAGATCGCGTAATAGGGTTTGGAGGTAGAGTTTTAGATAATTCTCTTCCTAAATATGTGAATTCACCTGAAAACATAGTATATCATAAAGGTAGAAATCTATATGGATTAAATATAGTTAAAAGGGAAAAGTTAAATTCTATAATAATAGTTGAAGGTTATATGGATACAATAGCTCTTCATAAAGCAGGAATTAAAAATGTAGTTGCAAGCCTTGGTACTGCATTAACAGAAAACCAAGCTAAACTCATAAAAAAATATACTGATACAGCTATACTAGCATATGATGAAGACGAAGCAGGTAAAAAAGCTACTCTTAGAGCAATAGACATTTTATATAAAGAGGGACTTAAAGTTAAAGTGTTAGTTTTAGACAAAGAAGATGCAAAAGATCCGGATGAATATATTTCAAAGTATGGAAATGAACGATTAAAGGAATGTTTAAATAAGAGTTTAGGACATGTTAATTATAGGGTAAAAGAATTGGAAAAGAACTTAAACAATACAATGGATTCTAAACTTGAATTTTTAAATAATGTAGCTGCAATTATAGCAAGGATTAATAACAATATAGAAAGAGAAATGTATATACAAGAAATAACATCTATGTATAAAATATCTAAAGGAGCATTAGAGGCTGAAATAAATAAAAAAGTAGGAAGCAAAAAGGGTGTAAAAGAAATTGAATCAAGTGTAGATATGACTCAATTGATAAACAGAAGAGAAAGCAGTATGGATAAAAAGAGAAAACAGGAGATATATGCGATTTCAATACTTCTTTCAAAGGATAGAAAAGTTATAAATAAAATAAAAGAAATAATAAATAAAGATGATTTTAAAAATGACGAAATAAAAGCATTATATGTAAAATTAATAGATTTAGATATAAAGCATGATATTACAAAAGGAAATATATTAAAATATATAACAGAAGATGATGAATTAAAGTTAATAACAGAAGTCATGTGCACAGAAATTATAGATAAAGAGAAATTTTTACAAGATTTAAGTATAGATACAAGAATATATAGGTACAATAATAGGAGAATGGAAATTTTAAAAAGATTGTCTGAAAAGGACATAACAAAAGATGAGAAAGAAATGCTTAGCATAGAGTTAAATCAAATTATAATAAATAAAGGAAAACTAAGATAAGTAGTATATAGAAAAAGTGCTTAATATGACATAAAAAGTTGTATTTTTACAGATTATAGTGTATAGTATTGAAGTAATATATTATGGAGCGTGAAAAATGGGTAAAATAAATAAAGAAATATCAGAAGAAAAAGAAATAAAAGAAGTTAAAATAAAAGAAAAAGTTAACTTAGAAAAGTTTGTAAATACATTAAAGAATAAGAAAGAATTTAACTATAAAGATGTAGTTGACTTTTTAGATGAAAATAATTTAAAACCAACAGATGTAGCAAAATTATATGAGATGCTAGAAAAAGTTGGTATAAAAATGTTGGAAGAAGATTCAAAAGAAGAAATTTTTGAGGACGATGAAGACATTGAAGAAGACGAAGAAAAAAAAGAAACAAAAGGAAACACATCAAGAGGAAGTTCATCCGTTGCAGAGCTTGAAATAGAACCTAATTTAGAAGATATAAGTGATATAGAAAAAGATGTATTACTTGAAAAAGTGAAAGAGACAACATATGTAGATACCTTAAATGTGGATGATCCAGTAAGAATGTTCTTAAAAGAAATCGGTAAAATAGAGCTTTTAACACTTGAAGAAGAGACTAGTCTTGCTTATAGAATGGTGGCTGGAGACGAAGAAGCTAAAAAGATACTTGTTGAATCTAACTTAAGACTAGTTGTGAGTATTGCAAAAAGATATATAGGCAGGGGAATGCATTTCTTGGATTTAATACAAGAAGGGAATCTAGGACTTATAAAAGCAGTAGATAAATTTGACCCAGATAAAGGATTTAAATTTAGCACATATGCTACTTGGTGGATTAGACAAGCAATTACAAGGTCTATTGCTGATCAGGCAAGAACTATTAGAATACCTGTACATATGGTTGAAACTATAAACAGATTAATACGTACATCAAGACATTTGCTTCAAGTTATGGGAAGAGAACCTACACCAGAAGAAATAGCAGAAGAAATGGAAATGCCCGTAGAAAAAGTAAGAGATATTTTGAAAATTGCTCAAGAACCAATTAGCTTAGAGACTCCTGTAGGAGAAGAAGAAGATAGTAATATAGGAAACTTCATACCAGATGATGAAGCTCCATCGCCATCAGATCAAGCAGCAGATGTTCTTTTAAAAGAACAAATAGAAGATGTAATGGAAACACTTACCCCTAGAGAGGCTAAAGTGTTAAGATTAAGATTTGGACTTGAAGATGGTAGAACGAGAACACTTGAAGAGGTTGGGAAAGAATTTATGGTTACAAGAGAAAGAATTAGACAAATAGAAGCAAAAGCTTTAAGAAAACTTAGACATCCAAGTAGAAGTAAAAGACTTAAAGACTTTATGAGTTCAGATAAATAATAAAAATAAAAAATAGAACCATTTGTTAAACAAAGGGTTCTATTTTTATATTAAGTTACTTGATTTTTATTTATTAGAAATATATGGGCTATATTTTTAGGGGAACTTATAGTAAAATATAGAATAAGACAAGGAGGAATTAATATAATGATTAGAAAGATTATTAAAATTGATGAAGAGAAGTGTAATGGATGCGGTGATTGTATAGAAGCATGTCATGAAGGAGCAATTAAAATAATAGATGGAAAAGCAAGATTAGTAAGGGATGATTATTGTGATGGTTTAGGGGATTGTTTACCAGTATGCATAACAGGAGCTATAACCTTTGAAGAAAGGGAAGCAGAAGCATATGATGAAAAAGCAGTTTTACTGTCAAAACAAAAGACAAGTAATAAGTCATGTGTATCAGGAGATAAAGATGTTACTAGTAAAGTAAGGCAGTGGCCTATACAAGTAAAACTAGTTAGTCCAAATGCATCTTATTTAGCAGATTCAAACTTGGTAATTGCAGCAGATTGTACAGCATATGCTTATGCAGATTTCCATAGGGATTTTCTTAAAAGTAGTATCGTATTAATTGCTTGTCCTAAATTAGATGATATTGATTATAGTGAAAAGTTAGCATTGATTCTTCAAAAAAACAATATAAAAAAGATTACTGTAGTGCGCATGGAAGTTCCTTGTTGTACTGGAATTGAGAATGCCACAAAAAAAGCTTTACAAAAAAGTGGAAGGATAATACCTTGGCAAATAATTACTATTTCAACAGATGGAAAGATATTGACGAAATAGTGTATTATAAGTGATAAATTTATGGATTTTTCTTTAACAGTATGGTAAAATACTCATGTAAAAGATCTAAATATATAATTAATTAAATTATAAAGGAGCGTGCTTAGTTATGAATAAAAAAATAAAACTTATGAAAGAAGCACAGCGGATAAAGAGTATTCCAGGTTACAGTTTTATTATATCGATAATTTTATCAATGTCTTTTTTAGTACAATGTTTTATAACTGATGTGGAATGGCATAATAAAGCGATATATTTATTTTTAATATTATTTTTTATAATAGGAGGACTAATATTAAATGAAGTTTTATACTGGCGATGGCTAGAAAAAGCTCATGAATATTTATTTGACACCTATAGTGATTTTAAACCTGTAAGTATAAAAAAGTATGCATTTACAGAGGAGTATCCAAACTTAGCAAATGCTGTTTATATGAAGGTTATTAGCATTAATCAAAAAAAGAGAAGAATAATAATTCAGTATAAATATTACGATAGACAAGATGTAAAAAGAATAAGGAATATTGAAATA
>JAQUBQ010000064.1 GCA_028686615.1 Clostridia bacterium
AAAAATAATCCAGAAGGTAGTGCTGGTAAAAAAGAAAAATTTAATAAAACCACTTTTTAGGGATATTAAGGCCAAAAGCACAAGATAAGATAAAATCAAAGGCACATACTTTTTGGGTAATGGTAGAAAAGAAAGCAGCGAATGTTAGAAAACAACCTTCTCTAAAAGCAGCACTATCAGGAAGTAAAGTATTATATAAAGGGGATAAATTTGAAGCAGTTGGTATTGTAAATGGAGACAGCGTAAGTGGTAATAACAAGTGGTATCATTCTAAAGTGGGCAACTATGTGTGGAGTGGTGGATTAAAAACAATATAAAAGGCGGGGAATGATATATCACATATGTAAATAATAGAATAATTAAGTAATTTATAGTTATTACATTTAAAAATGATTATGAAAAATATGGTGTTATTTAGTTATTCGAAAAGATAAGTATAGTTGGTGGATGAAACTCCCTATAAGATAAGACTTATAAACATGACAAAAAAATGAAAGCTATTAAACTCAATAATATAAAGAGTTTAATAGCTTTTTAATATGTCTTTAAAAGCATTCAAAAACACATGAAATTGGTGACCCATACGGGAATCGAACCCATGATTCAGCCTTGAGAGGGCTACGTCTTAACCGCTTGACCAATGGGCCATATTCATATTATAACAGATGAGTTAAAGAATGTAAATAAACCTAGTAAAATTTTTATTTACATATTTCGCTAAAAAAAGAAGGTGATGATAGAGTAAAGTTTCTTTTAGTTTTAAAAGCACAAGAAGTTTTATTCCATTAAAACCCAAAATCATCTTGTGTCTTTTTCAAATATATGATATATAATATATATAATTCTTTAGCTACAATAAAAGAATCTAACAAATAACATTTGTTAGGACAAGCATATTAATGTATGACTTGTAAAAGAAAATAAGAGGAGGAAGAAATTGTATGAAAACAAATCAAAACAAAGGAATATCATTAATAGTACTAGTAATAACAATAATAGTGATGATAATATTAGCAGGAGCAATAATACTAGCATTAAATAGCAGTAATATAATAGGAAGGGCACAAGAAGCAAGGAATAAAACTGACTATGCATCAGCAAGAGATGTAGTAACACTTGCAAATGCAGAATGGATATTGATGTCGGAAGCAGAACAAACCGAAGCTTCATCTGACGGAACTTTTGCAACATATGCAGAGAAAAAGCTAGAAGAAGCAGGGATTCCAGAAGGAAAATATGGAGTAGGAGAAGATGGAACAATAGCAGCAAAAGCGCCAGGTGGAACTGTACAAGGTGGAGTTCCGATTCCAGAAGGGTTTGAATATGTAACAGGAACAAAGGAAACAGGACTGGTAATTAAATCAAACACAATGAATGATGGAGGATATGATGAATACGTATGGGTACCGGTAGATATAATACCTGGAGGATTAGCAATAAAAGATTATGGCAAAGGATATCCATACCAAGCAGATAAAAATGCAGATAACAAAATGCCATCAGAAATGCAAGAAAGTATAGCAAAATATAACGGATTTTATGTAGGAAGATATGAAGCAGGAATAAGTTCAAATAATTATAGTGGTTCTGCAGATACAACAGGAACAAAAAAACCGCTATCACAAAAGAATAAATATGTATGGAACTCCATAGCATATGACGCAGAGTATTCAGGCAATTATGAGACTGACTATGGTAATCCAAACAATAAAGGAGCAGTAAGAGTAGCAAGAAGCTTAGGAGCATTTTATGATAATAAAGTAGGAAGTGATTTGTTATATGGAGAGCAGTGGGACACAATATGTAAATGGATAGACTCATCAGCAACAAGTGTAACTGATAGTACGGAATGGGGAAACTATAAAAATCATGCATATACATTAAAAAATACAAGTGCAAAATATTCAACAAACTATGGTTCATCATATACAAATGTAATAAGTAATAGTAAAACAGCATCACAACCATGGTTATTAACTACAGGAGCAGATGAAAAGTTCAAAGCAAAGAACATATATGACTTCGCAGGAAACGTATTTGAGTGGACACACGAAAAGTATAGCTCGGCTTACCGTATGGTACGTGGCGGCAATTACCGCGGCAATGGGGGCAACTATCCGGCTTCTTATCGTAACTACTACAATCCTGACTACAGCAGCAACTACTATGGCTTTCGTGTGGCTTTATATATCAAGTGATAAACTGACAACTGACATGCAGTGAATTTGGAATTTTGATAAAGTAAAATAGTAAGATAAACTTAAGCGAGAAAATGTGAGTAGTCTGAAAGGCTACTCGTCAAAAAAAACCAGTAAATATATATTGTAGTAAAGATAAAAAAGAGCAGAAATAATCCATTAACAAACATGGTTGTTAATGGAAGTAAAAATGGTAGTGCTGAGATTTCAGCAAAGCTGAAATCAAGTACTAGCACATTTTTACTTCTGCTAGCGAGGTACCTCTAGCGAGGTACCTCTAGCGAGGTACCTCTAGCGAGGTATTAGAAAAAAACATTAGATAATTATCTAATACCTCTGAATATTTGTAATATTACGAAAAGGGGGTATAAAAAATGAAGTTTTTAGATATGTTTAAAATAATAATAAATAATGAGAAAAGATTGTGTTTGATTACTAATGGTGTATTTTACATTGCCATTGGTAGTCAAGCGCAATTTTTAAATGAAAAATTCGAATTGAAGAAAGTATGTTTTAAAGATGGTGTATGTAAAGTAGGTGTTCCAATAAATGCAATAGAAAAACTCAGGTATAGATTAGAAGCAGAAGATATACCTTATGTAGTATATGAGTACCTAGATAATAAATTTGAAAATAAAAACAATGATTATGCTAAGATTTATGAATCTGGAGATAGAAAGTATGTAAAGACATGGGAATATTTATCAATGAATGGGAATAATGATGTTGATTATAAAAAATACAAATGCAATCCTAGATCTTGTAAGTATAAAAGGGATAGTGTTGTTAAAGAACTAAATAATTGTAAAACTAGATTAATTCAACTACAACAAATGGTTACTGAGTTTGATAATATTAAGATTGAAAATGATAATGTGTATATAGACGGTTTTGAATTATGATAGAGATAAACAACAATACGAATATTAAAGACTATATAGATAGTAATAGATATAATGATATATCTAAAAAAGATAGCAAAGACTTACAACTTAAATTAATACCTAAAATAGAACAATTTGTAGAGCATATGTATTTGGTTATATTAAAACTCCCAAGAACTGAAAAGTTTAATATAGGACAAGATTTCAAATCAGTTATGCATAGATGTCTAGAACATATTATATATCTTAGTTTATGTAATGATAGGAAGGAAAAACTATATTATTGTAGCTTGATAGATAGTGAATTTAAAATACAAAGAATATATATTAGAATAATGTATAAACAAAGATATATTAATGAGAAGAAATATTTGTACTGTATTTCACTATTAGATGAACTAGGAAAAATGCTTGGAGGATATATAAAGTATGCCAAAAACAATTAGGAATGTATGGGAACAAGCTCTTACATATGAAAAGTTGTATAAGGCATATGTTGTATCTAGAAAAGGAAAAACAAAAAGAAAAGATGTAATTCTGTTTTCCCTAAAGTATGAAAGCAATATAAAGGATATATTAAACGATTTAATAAATGGGACATACAAATTTAATAGATACAATGTGTTTTATGTTTATGAACCTAAAAAGAGGAAAGTGTTAGCTGCGACTTTCAGAGACAGAGTGGTACATACCTGGTATGTTAGAGAGTTTATAGTTCCATATATGCAAACACAATTTATATATACATCATATGCTTGTATTGAAAACAAAGGGATGCACATGTCAGCTAAAGATGTACAAAAAGCTATGAGGGTAGTACAAAAGAAATATGAGAATCCCTATATACTAAAAATGGATATAACTAAATATTTTGAAAATATAAATAGAGAAAAATTATATGAAATTATATCTAGGAAAATAAAAGATATGAAAGTCTTAGATTTAACAAAACAAATACTTGATACAAGCAATCCTTATGATAGTAAAGATAGAAAATGTTTAGGGTTACCAATTGGAAACTATACATCGCAGATGTTCGCTAACATATACATGAATGAAATCGATAGATATTCTAAACATATATTAAAATGCAAATGGTATTATCGTTACTTAGATGATACAGTGATAATTATTGAAAGCAAAGAAAAAGCAAAAGAACTGCTAGAATTAATAACAGTATTTTTAAGAGAGAATCTAGGACTTACATTGAATAAGAAAACTAATATATTTAAACTATTACAAGGTGTTAACTACTGTGGCTATAAAATAAACGTAAGCAGAATTAGAATAAGGGATAGAGGAAAGAAAAAACTTAAACTAAAATTAAGATATATCAATAAATCTTTAACAAATGGTACTATATCATTAAAAGAAGCAAAGAGAAGCTTAAATGGACATATAGGTTACATACAGTTAGCAGATGTAAATGGTATAGTAAGAAAATATTTTAGAAATATATGAATCATATTTTTATATTTGGGGTAAAGTTATATCCGAGGCTAACCGTATGATACGTGGCGGCAATTACAACAACAATGGGGGCAACAATCCGGCTTCTAATCGTAACAACAACAATCCTGACAACAGCAACAACAACTATGGCTTTCGTGTGGGCTCTAATAATATTCCAGATTATATATTTTAAGGAATATATGCAGAGATATATTAGATTATTAAAGGAACTTTATCCTTCCTAACTACAATGTAGTTTGGTAAATAGTTATATGGAATATATGTGCTAGTAAGTTTTAAATTGAATGTACGTATATTTCTTTTGTTATAGGGGTGATAGGTATTTTAAATAGAGGATATTTTATAGGCAAGTTTACAGATATATCAAAGATATATTTTACATATCCAAAGTGTATACCAAATATGCAAGCTAAACTTAAGATAAATGATAGTACGGAAATAGAATGTATGATAAAAGACAATATGTGCGAGTGGTTTTCTAAAATAGATATGATAAATAAGCAAGTTTATGTTATAGGTGAAATTAGAAATAATAATAACAATATGTTATTATTAATAAATACCATATATTTGTTTTAAGAGGTATTTTTAAACAATTTAAAAAAATATTCGTTTGCCATGTGAACATTATTTTTCTAGCAATTGTCAATCTTTATTATTAATTAATAGACTAAAATATGATCAAGTTATTTCTTTAACAATCATATCAGACACAACTTTTGTAACAGCTTTTTCAAAGCTAACAACATTAAAATTATTTTTACTATCGAGTTCATTAGTCGATAAGGCTCCTGTTAACCTTTTTATTTGTTTATTTAAAAGTTCATATATTTCATCTTTATTATCTTTAATAACATTATTATTGTTGGTGCAAGGCTAAGGGTATAATTATTAATTACATTTAAAATCTTACTTGATAAGTATAAATCATGCATATACATATCAACTTGTCCACTTAATATCTTTTCGTTTTTAATGGCATTCACCTACATTTTCTTAATTATCTTGAATATTATCAAATAATTCATTATTAAAAAATCATGTGATTTAGTATCTATTCCCTCACAAAAGGGATATTGTATTGACAAAATGGCGAGGCTAAGAGTACTTGCAGCAAATGGGGAACATATAAAGCTGGTAACAAGAAATATTAATAATTTTACAGAGGAAAAGAAAAAAACAATTGAACAGCATGACAAAGTATATAAAATGATAAGCAATAAAGCCATTGTAAGAGCAGAAGGAATGGGCTTTAGTATCCCAGAGATGAAATATGGTGAACATGAAATAAGAGAAGAATTGAGAGAAATACTAAGTTTTAAAACAATGTAGTATTCTAATATCATCAATATATGATAAAATTTATTTAAATTATATAGTAATGGTGTTTCTTGTTTTTTAAAAAACCAAAAGAAACTTTACGCTATCAATGATTTATTAAAGCTTGACTATAAAACATGCATATGATATATAATATATAATAACTAAC
>JAQUBQ010000065.1 GCA_028686615.1 Clostridia bacterium
GAAAAAATAAATGAAGCTAAAAAAATTGCAGCATATGAAATCACCAAACTGATACACGGAGAAGAAGAAGCTATAAAAGCTAAAAAAACTTCGGAAGATTTATTTGAAAACAAATCCAATAACGAAGACATGCCTATAATATCCATCTCAAGAGGAACATTTGTAAATGATGAAATTTCAATTTTAGATATTCTAATTTCTGCTAGTGTTGCTCCTTCAAAGGGTCAAGCTAGAATTTTAGTGTCACAAGGAGGCATTTCAATAGATGATGTGAAAATTACTAACGATAAAGCAGTTATAAGTACATCTGATTTTGAAAAAGGCTATATAGTGTTAAGAAAAGGGAAAAAGGTTTTCTTGAAAATTATAATCGAATAAATAATTTAGAGCTAGTATATTGTTTATACTAGCTCTAACATTAATTATAATGTGCATTTCTGCAATATTTTATTCAAAAAAGTGTTGACATTCTTTGGGCAAAATGTTAATATATATCCATGCCGAAGTGGCGGAATTGGCAGACGCACAGGACTTAAAATCCTGCGAGGGTCAAACCTCGTACCGGTTCGATCCCGGTTTTCGGCACCAAATGTTTAGGTTATAAGGTTTGTATAACATTCCATATAACCTCTTTTTTTATACGTTTTAGTTTTCTACATAATTATATTAGTTGAGCTACTACCATTAAATGCTATATAACTGATATAAGTTATAGAATACCTTTCCTAAATAATAAAATCAGCTATTGTTAATTACAATAACTGATTTATTTTATTATTCTTTAGAGTTTTTTTCTTTTTTTACTTCAAAAATCTCATCAAACTCTGCTGAGTCTATTTTTTCTTTTTCAAGTAATCTCTCTGCTGTAATATGTAACTTATCCATATTTTCAGTGAGTATTCTTTCTGCTTCCTCATATCCTTTTACTACAATTGCTTTTACTTCTTCATCTATTTCAGCAGCAACCTTTTCACTATAATTCTTTTGTGTATTAAAGTCTCTACCTAAGAATACTTCTTCTTGTGATGCTCCAAAAGTAATTGGACCCAGTTTATCAGACATACCATACTTAGTAACCATAGCTCTAGCTATTTTAGATGCTCTTTCAATATCACTTGATGCTCCAGTACTAATATCATCTAAAACTAGTTTTTCTGCTACTCTACCACCAAGTAAAGATATTATATGTTCTTCCATTTCGTGTTTAGAATGATAATTTTTATCTTCATTAGGACGATACATTGTATATCCTCCTGTAGACCCTCTAGGTATTATTGATATTTGATGTACACTATCATGATCTTTTAAAAATCTTGAAACAATCGCATGCCCTGCTTCATGATAGGCTGTCAACTTCTTATCTTTTTCACTTATAACTTTGCTTCTTTTTTCTGGTCCTAACATTACTTTAACCAATGCTTCTTCCACTTCTTGCATGCCAATATTTTTTTTATTTTTCCTAGCAGCAAGTAAAGCTGATTCATTTAACATATTCTCTAAATCTGCTCCTGCAAAACCAGAAGTATTCTTTGCTATAACTTTGAAGTCTATTCCTTTGTCCATTGGTTTGTTCCTTGAATGTAATTCCAGTATTTCTTGCCTTGCTTTTATATCTGGCTCATGAACTACTATTTGTCTATCAAATCTCCCTGGTCTTAGTAATGCTGGATCAAGTATATCTGGTCTATTTGTTGCTGCTATTACTATAATTTCATCCTTAGTTCCAAAACCGTCCATTTCTACTAGCAATTGATTTAAGGTCTGTTCTCTTTCATCATGTCCACCACCCAGTCCTGCTCCTCTATGTCTTCCTACTGCATCTATTTCATCAATAAACACAATACATGGACTTACTTTTTTTGCTTCTTCAAATAAATCTCTAACTCTAGAGGCTCCAACTCCAACAAACATTTCTAAAAAGTCCGATCCACTTATGCTAAAAAATGGTACTTTTGCTTCTCCTGCAACTGCTTTTGCAAGAAGTGTTTTCCCAGTTCCTGGTCCTCCTACAAGCAATACTCCCTTAGGAACTCTTGCCCCCATATCTTTAAATCTTTTAGGGTCCTTTAATATTTCTACTATTTCTTCTAGCTCTTCTTTTTCTTCTTTAAGTCCTGCAACATCACCAAATAATGTTTTTTTCTCTGCATTAGGATTTACAAGTTTTGCTCTGTTTTTGCCAAAATTCATCGCCTTATTACTTCCTGCTCCTGTTTGTTGAAGCATAACAACAAGTAAAATCACTAACAAAGCAACTGTTGCAAGTGTTGGTAGTATTGATAAAAATACCACAAAACCTGACTGTTCTGCTATTGTTAAATCAAATTCACCACTTTTAATCTGTTCTTCTACAGAATTTATAAATGCACTACTATCTGGGATATCAACAATCCTTTTTATTGTATCATTTTTATATACAACTTCCGCACTATTTTTTTCATATGTTATTTCTACACTTTTTACTTCTTTAGAAGTAATCTTTTGCATAAATTCCGTATATGTTATTTTTTTATTTGTAGCCTGTTCCATATATTGAATTGATAATACTATAATTAATATTAGAACTACGTAGCTCATTAAGCTTCTTAAAAAACTTTTCTTTTTCAATTTTTTCCTCCCTCTTTATAGTCATATAAATTTATCACATTAGCTTCACTTTTTCAATAGTTATAGCCTCTTTTTATACTCTACCTACCTAATATATATAATTAGATCTTTTTAAATTCCACTCTATTTTTCTTTGAAATTAATACTTGTAATTTGTTACTTAACAAATACTTTTTATTTGTTATAGAATTCTCGAGTAATAACTTTATATCATCAATATATATCTTTTCTATACCCTTTGTAGTACCTAAGACTTCTTCAATGCATAAAATAATTAATCTGTTTTTAATTGCCTCTTTGAATAATTTGAATTTTGATATGTCCATTATTATTTTATCATTTTCTTTTTGTATGATTATTTCTTCATATACTTTTCTTGTCATGCTATCAATATATTCTTTTTCAACATTTAATGTTTCAGACATCTTTGTAATTGCATTTATAAAATTAGGATTATATTCTTTTTCTATGTTTTTTATCAAATTGTTTCTTATTTTATTTCTTGTATAGTCATTTGTTTGATTAGTTATGTCTAAATTATATTTTATATCATTTTCTTTTAAATATTCTAATATTTCTTTTTTTGATATATTCAGTAGAGGTCTTATAATATTTCCATTTATATATTTTATGCCGCATAGACCAGAAAGCCCTGTTCCTCGTATAATGTTATGAAGCACAGTTTCTGCATTATCCTCTTTATTATGTGCAACAGTTATCTTATTTGCATTGCTTTCTTTTAATACTTTATTAAAAAATTCATATCTTATATTTCTTCCACATTCTTCTTCTGAAATTTTATTTTCTTTTGCTATTTGCGCTATATCTCTTTCCAATAAGAAAAAAGGTATATTATTTTTTTCCGAATATTCTCTCGCAAGATTTATATCTTCAATTGCTTCCTCTCTTATCATATGATTTATATGACATATTATAAGTTCATAAGAAATATTATATTCTTTTTCTAATATAGGTTTTAAGTGTATTAATATATCAAAAAGACAAACAGAATCAGGGCCACCCGAAAGACCAACCACTATTCTGTCATTATTATCAATCATTTTTTTTGAAATGATTGTTTCTTTTACTTTATTTATAAGTTCCTCTTTTTTTGTCTTTTCTTTAAACTTTTTCATCTAATTACTTCCCCTATACAAATTTGCAAACTTTGTATATTTACCTATCCAAGCAAGTTCAATAGCTCCTGTGCCACCACTTCTGTTTTTTGCAATAATTATTTCTGATATATTTTTCTTTTCTGTATCTGGATTATAATATTCGTCTCTGTATAAAAACATTACAATATCAGCATCTTGCTCTATGGCACCAGATTCCCTAAGGTCACTTAACATTGGCCTGTGATCTGTTCTAGCATCTGGAGCACGGCTAAGCTGAGATAAAGCTATTACTGGTACGTTTAATTCTTTTGCTAGTATTTTTAGTGATCTACTTATTTCTGATATTTCATTTTGTCTAGACTCACTCTTTCCTTTTGATTCCATAAGTTGCAAATAGTCTATAATTATAAGTCCAACATCTTTTTCCAACTTTGCTTTTCTACATTTAGCTCTTAACTCTGCTGCAGAGAGTCCTGGTGTATCATCTATAAATATAGGAGTATCTGCTAAGTTTCCACTTGCTTTTCCTAGCTTTATCCAATCTTCGCTATCTAAATCCCCTGTTCCAACTTTCATGCTATCTACTTCTGCTTCAGAACAAAGTAATCTATTTACCATTTGTTCTTTAGACATCTCTAAACTAAATATCATTACCGGTACTTTTTCTTTTTGTGCTACATGATGAGCTATGTTAAGCACAAAAGCACTCTTACCCATGGCTGGTCTTGCTGCAATTATAAGAAGTTCAGATGGTTTTAATCCCGATGTTTTTAAGTCTAGATCATTAAATCCTGTTTCTAACCCTGATATTTTAGATTTCTTTTTATATAATTTTTCTATGTTATCAAATGTATCAATTAATATATCCTTAATACTTGCATATCCTCTTGTGTTTCTATTTTGCAATACTTCAAATATTCTCTTTTCAGTTTGTTCTATAATATGGTTAACTTCTTCTGTATTAGCATATCCCATTGCAATGATGTCATTTGCTACCTTTATTAAGTTTCTAATAGTTGATTTTTCTTCAACTATTTTTACATATGATTCTATGTTTGAAGTAGTAGGTACGCTGTCAATAAGGCTTGACAAAAACAGGTCTGAACCAATCTTTTCAAGAGTCCCTCTTTGTTCTAAACTATTTCTAAGTGTTAAAAAGTCAATTGGTTCACCTAGTCCATATAGGTCTAGCATAGCACTATATATTTCTTTATGATCTTCTCTATAGAAATCTTGTGGTTTTAATATTTCTATTGCCTTTACTACCGCTTCTTTATCTGCAAGCATTGAGCCAAGTACCGCTTGTTCTGCCACTATATCATTTGGTGGTATTCTTGTTACTACTTCATTTCCCATAATTATTTATACTCCTACTACTTTTATTTTTAATTTAGCTGTAATACCTTCATATAGTTTAATGTTTGCTTCATACATACCTGCAGTTTTCACTGCATCATTTAATTCTATCTTTTTTCTATCAATATCAATATTTGATATTTCCTTTAATTTTTCCTTTATTTCTTTGTTAGTTACACTTCCAAAAAGTTTGTTTCCTTCACCAACTTTAAGCCTAAATTCTATTACTGCTTTTTCTAATTTTTCTTTTTGTTTCTCTGCATTTTCTCTTTCAGTATCTTTCCTATGTTGAATTGCTTCTTTTTTAGTTTTTGCTTCAGATGTTGATTTATTATCTGCAAGTACTGCAAGTTTTCTAGGAATCAAGTAATTCCTCGCATATCCTTCGCTTACTTCAACTATATCAAACTTTTTACCTAAACTTTTAACGTCTTGATTTAATACAACCTTCATCTATTGCACATCCTTTCATTTAAATTTTATTCTTCTGTTTTTCCTACGTATTCTTGTATTTTTTTAATTAGTTTTTCTTTTGCCTCTTCTAAAGTTACCCCTACTATTTGTGCTCCTGCAAAAGTTAAATGTCCTCCACCACCAAGTCCTTCTAATATTGCTTGTACATTTATATCCCCTAAAGATCTTCCCGATATCATTACAACCCCATCTATCTTGCATAATACAAATGAAGCCATAATTCCTGTAATTGATAATAGTTCGTCAGCTGATTGAGCTGCTATAACAGCCATATCCTCGTGAGTTTCTTCTGCTATAGATATTGCTATGCTTTGATTTATAAATTCTGCATTTTTAACAATCTCTACTTTAGCAATATAAGATTCAAAATCAGATTGAAATATATGTTTAACTTC
>JAQUBQ010000066.1 GCA_028686615.1 Clostridia bacterium
TAAGCAGATATTTTTAAATAGGCAGATAGAAACAATAACATCAAGAATGAAGCTTATATACGATACTCCACAACTTAAAGTACATGCGTAATAATTAATGTAAATATATAGATATAAAGAGGCAAAAATTTGCCTCTTTATTTTTAGGTACTGAAGGATAAAAATACTACAAAAAATAGAATAAAATTACAAATTATGGTTTTTTAAATAAATAACATAATTACTATTGACATTTCAAATTAAAAGTGATATTATATAATTGTGTTAAGGGAAGAACACGAAGTATATCATAAAATAGATTGTTAGGTTAGTATAATAAGACTTAACGTCGCAAAGCTCTGACTGGTATCATTGGTACCAGTCATCTTTTTATACAAAATTTGACAACAAAGTGCGTAAAATGTCGAATTTATTGACATAACTTTCAAAAAATGGTATTATATTAGTATATTTTATGTTAATTTAACTTTATATAAAACATAAAGGAGGATTTTATGAATTATAGAATAGGATTAGATATAGGTATAACTTCTGTTGGTTGGGCAGTTATTGAAAATAATGAATATGGAGATGCAGTAAAAATAATAGATTTAAATTCGAGAATATTTGATGCAGCAGAAACTCCAAAAGATGGTTCATCTCTTGCATTACCACGACGCGAGGCACGAGGTGCAAGAAGAAGGAATAACAGAAAAAAGTATAGAATATTAAGAACTAAAAAATTATTAGTAGATAAAGGTATTTTAACTGAGCAAGAAATAGACAAGTTATATAGTAGTAATATATCAAAGTATAATATTTATGAATTAAGGGTAGCCGGATTAGATAGAAAGTTAAGAGAAAATGAATTAGCACAAGTATTAATTAACTTTGTAAAAAAACGTGGCTACAAGTCTAATAGTAAGGCTGAAGAATTAAGAGATGATAATAAAGAAACAGGTAAGGCATTAACTTCTATAAATGAAAATGAACAAATAATGAAGAAAAATAACTATAGAACAGTTGGAGAAATGTATTTAAAGGATGATAAATTTAAAGTTAGATCATCTGATGGACTGTTATTAAAACAAAAAGATGTAAAGGGTAATTTGAGGGAAATACTTAAAACCAGAAATACAACTAATGAGTACAAAACTACTGTACAGCGTTCTCTATTGTTGGATGAAATTAAAACCATTTTAGATATTCAGTCGAAATTTAATGAAAAAATTACAGACGATTTTAAAAACAAATACATAGAAATTTTTGAATCGCAACGTAATTTTGATGAAGGTCCCGGTAAACCAAGCCCTTATGGCGGTAATTTAATAGAGAATATGTTTGGAAAATGTACATTTGAAAAAGATGAAAAAAGGGCCAGCAAAGCTACATTTACATTTGAAATGTTTAAATTTTTACAAGATATAAATCATATAAAATTAGAAGAAATTAATTTATTAACTAAAAAGAATGACAAACTATATCATAAATCAAACAAAGAAAGCAAAAGGGTATTAACTAATGAAGAAAAAGAGATTTTACTAAATGAGTTTAAGAAAACGGATAACTTATCATATAACAGAATAAGGAAAATCTTAAATATACCATATAATTACCTATTTAATGTAATTACTTATGATTTCAGTAGCCTTAAGGAAAATAACAATAAAGATATCATCGATGAGAATGAAAAGAAAGTAAAGAAGTTTGAAGCTTTTAAAAGTTACCATGTTTTAAGAAGAGCATTAAACAGAGTATCAACTGATTATATCTATTCACTGGATGAAGAAAAGTTAAATGAAATAGGTTATATACTTACAGCATATAAAAGTGATATTAAAAGGAAAGAAAGATTAGAAAAACTAAATTTAAGTAATGAAATAATAGATGAACTTATTAAATTATCTTTTAGTAAGACAGGACACTTATCTATTAAAGCAATGAAAAAAATAATACCACACTTAAAAGAGGGGCTTACATACGATAAAGCTTGTAATATTGTATATAAGGATTTCAGAGGTTTACTAAACACAGATAAGAAAAACAAATTATCTCTAAATGATATAGAAAATATTCCTAATCCTGTTGTAAGAAGAGCAATTTCACAATCTATAAAAGTTATAAATGCAATAGTATCAAAATATGGTAGTCCAGATTTAGTGGTAATTGAACTTGCGAGAGAAATGAGTAGAAACTTTGATGATAGAAACAAGGATAGAAAATCTAACGAAGAAAATATGAAATATAATGAACTTGTAAAAGAAAGAATACAAAATGAGTATAAACAAGGATTAACTGTTACTGGACAAGATATTGTAAAATATAAACTATGGCAAGAACAAGGTGAAACATGTCCTTATTCTGGACAACATATAGATATAACAGAATTATTTACTTCTAACGTAGATATAGATCATATTATCCCATATAGCATTTGTTTTAATGATAGTTACAATAATAAAGTATTGGTTAAGGCAGATGAAAATAGACAGAAAGGTAATCAAATACCATATCAATATATTTTAAATATGAATAGGAATATTGATGAATATATTGTAAGAATTAATAACATGTATCAAACTAGAAAAACATATTCTAAAAAGAAAAGTTTGTTAAAAGAAGTACTAGACGAAGAAGAAATGGAAGGCTTTAAAGATAGAAATTTATCTGATACACAATATATAACAAAAGTTATATACAATTTATTAAGGAATAATCTGAAGTTTAATGAATCTAAATTTATGAATAAACCGGTATATGCTGTTAACGGAAGAATTACTGCACATGTAAGAAAAATGTTAGGAATAAATAAGATACGTGAGGATGGTGACATTCATCATGCAATAGATGCAGTGGTTATCGCAAATATATCTGAATCAATGATTAAAAAAATAACTGACTTTTATAAACACAAAGAAAATAAATACATTGATAGCAAAAATATCGAAGAATTTAACAGCCAATTTCCTGAACCATGGCGTGGTTTTAGAAATGAATTAGATGCTAGATGTATGTCTAAAAAAGAAAACATAGAAAGAGCAATTAGTTCATTAAAATTACCATATTACTTACCTGGTGAAAATCTTAAACCAATATTTGTTTCTAGAATGCCAAGAAGAAAAGTGACAGGTTCAGCACATAAAGACACAATAAGGGCTATTACTAGAGATGGTTTTACAGTTATAAAAACTGATCTTAAAAAATTAAAATTAAAAGATGGTGAAATAGATAATTATTATAATCCGCAAGATGATACATTATTATATAATGCTTTAAAACAAAGATTAATTGAGTATGATAATAATGGTGAAAAAGCTTTCTTGGAGCCGTTTTATAAACCAAAATCTGACGGTACAAACGGACCATTAGTAAAAAAAGTAAAGATATTATCTAAAAGTACGCTTAATGTTAAATTAGATAAAATTAATGCAGTAGCAGATAATGGGGACATGATTAGAATAGATATATTCTATGTAGAAAATGAAGGATATTATTTTGTACCTATATATGTAAGCGATACAATAAAAAAAGAAATGCCAAATAAAGCAAGTGTTGCAGGAAAACCTTATGAAGAATGGAAAGAAATGAAAGATGAGGACTTTATATTTTCACTATATCCTAATGATTTAATGTATGTTAAATCCAAGCGTGGTATTAAATTAACACCTATGAATAAGAATTCTTTTAAAGAGGATGTTACGGTTGAAGAATTATTTGGATATTATAATTCATCTGATATATCAACAGCATCTATACAATTAACTACACATGATAGAGCATTATATCAACGTGGCATAGGAGTTAAAACATTAACTGAATTAAAAAAATATCAAGTTGATATACTTGGAAGTTATACAGAAGTGAAAATACCTGAAAAAAGAATGAGATTTAATTTTAAAAAGTAAAGGAGGAACTTTAGTTAATTATAAATTAGCGATTCTATTGAGTAATAATAAATGTAATAATAGATATAGTTTAGCTAAAGAAAATAAAAATGTCATATAGAAATATATTTATAGAAAATGGTGGTAGATTATCAGTTAGGGATGAACAGTTAGTCGTATCACAAAACGAAGAAAATACAGTACCTTTAGAGGATATAAACTGTATAGTTGTAGATAATTCTTCTACAACAGTATCCACATATTTATTAAGTAAGATTGCAGATCATGATATTATGTTTTATGTATGTAATGAAAGGCATTTGCCAACATCTATGACTTTAAGTGTTAATAACTATAGCAGACAATTAAAAAGGCTGGAAGAACAATTATTGATGCCAAAGCCATTAAAAAAGAGATTATGGCAAAGTATCATAATTAAGAAAATTGAGAATCAAGCAAAATGCTTAGAATTATTAAATGTTCCAGGTTATGAAAGATTATATAATTTAAGCTTGTCTGTACAATCTGGTGATAGTACAAATGTTGAATCTACTGCTGCAGCATATTATTTTAAATTGCTATATGGTAGTAATTTTACACGAGGCAATTCATGTATTATAAATTCAGCTTTAAATTATGGCTATGCAATTGTTCGTGGTATGATTGCAAGAACTTTAGTAACATATGGATTTGAAACTTCTATCGGATTGTTTCATCATAATGAATTAAATAACTTTAATTTAGCTGATGATATGATAGAATGCTTTAGACCATTAGTTGATTTATATATAACTACAAATATTCCATATAATAAGACAGAACTTACAAGTGATATTAAGAAAATAATTTTAAATATAACAAATCAAATAGTTTTAATTGATAATAAAAAGTATAATGTTCAAAATGCCATTGAACATATGATTATGAGTCTATCTACAAGTATAAGACAATCTGAAAATTGTCTGAAATTACCTTCTTTAAAATCTTTAGAAGAGTATAGATATGGATAATAATTTTATGAGATTAATAGCAATGTTTGATTTACCAGTTAAAACTAGGAAACAAGTTAAAGAGGCAAACTCATTTAGAAAGTTTTTAATTAAAGATGGATATCACATGATACAATATTCAGTATATGGAAGAGTATGTAATGGACAAGACTCAGTTCAAATGCATAAAAGTAGATTAAAGTACTCAGTGCCTAAAGAAGGTTCCATAAGAGTATTAACAGTTACTGAAAAACAGTTTTGTAATATTGATATAATGTTAGGTGAAAAAGAAAAATTTGATAAAGATAGCAATTATGATTTAATCTCTTTTTTCTAAAAATAATTAATTAACTGAAATAATTGTTATTTTATAATATTTTAAAACAGGAAGAACCCCAGTATTTATTATTAATACTGGGGTTTTTGATATTGTATTATATCATAAAATAAATCATTAGGGAAGTATAACTAATCGAAGTATCTGTAATAGATGATCAAAATTATATCATAAAATAAATCATTAGGGAAGTATAACTTACACGGAGAGCCAGCGTACTCTCCTACGATTATATCATAAAATAAATCATTAGGGAAGTATAACTTTGTAATTTCTGTCTTATTCCAATAAAAAATTATATCATAAAATAAATCATTAGGGAAGTATAACAGAAGAAAAGAAAATAAAAAAAGAGCAAATATTATATCATAAAATAAATCATTAGGGAAGTATAACTTTTATCAATAACTTTCGCTATTAAAGTTCATTATATCATAAAATAAATCATTAGGGAAGTATAACTTTTTATAACCTCTTCTTTTAAACTCATAAATTATATCATAAAATAAATCATTAGGGAAGTATAACATAATAATTTATATCTCCAAAACCAACTCCATTATATCATAAAATAAATCATTAGGGAAGTATAACTCCTTTACCATAATCTATGCAAGGTAACGCATTATATCATAAAATAAATCATTAGGGAAGTATAACATATTTGCATTAGTTAGCATACTTACATATATTATATCATAAAATAAATCATTAG
>JAQUBQ010000067.1 GCA_028686615.1 Clostridia bacterium
AGTAATGAGATTAGGAAAACATACATGCGTTTTAAAAGAAGATTCTAAGGTATTTGAAATATATAAGGAAAAAGAAATAGAAGAAAGACATAGACATAAATATATATTTAATAATGATTATACAGACATTATTTCTTCAAATGGATTTAAAATAACAGGTAGCTCTAAGGAGGAAAACATAGCAGAAGTTATTGAAATGATTAATCATAAATGGGCTATAGGAGTTCAATACCAACCGGAATTTAAATCTAGACCAAATAGGGCACATCCACTATTTATAGAATTTATTAAGAGTTTAATTTAAAATAATATTATCTTTAAATATATTAAATGAAGTTGGTTAGACTAATAAACTAGTATAACCAACTTTTTACATTGACAACACAAACGAATGTTTGTATAATGAACATGGTGATAATAATGGAAAGACAAATTCTTCATGTAGATGTAAACAATGCATTTCTATCATGGACTGCTATTGATATGCTAGAAAATGGATATAAAGAAGATATAAGAAATATAATTTCTGTTATAGGCGGTGATGAAACTTGTAGAAGAGGAGTAGTACTTGCAAAAAGTACTCTAGCAAAGAAATACAATATTTTAACAGGAGAAAGTATCTTTATGGCTAGAAAAAAATGTAATAAGTTACAAGTGTTTAGAGGAGCAGATAAAAGATATTTAGAATTCTCTGACAATCTATATAAAATGCTTTTAGAATATAGTGACAAAGTAGAAAGATATTCTATAGATGAATGTTTTCTTGAAATGACGGGATGTCTGATGGGTAGAACATTGAATGAAATAGCAATTGAAATAATTAAAAGAGTAAAAGAAGAATTGAAATTTACAGTAAATATAGGTATAAGCAATAATAAATTATTAGCTAAAATGGCATCTGATTTTGAAAAACCTGATAAAATACATACATTATTTAAAGAAGAAATAAAAGATAAATTTTGGACTTTACCTATTAATGAATTATTTATGTTAGGGAAAAAAACAACACCAAAGTTATTAAAAATGAATATAAAAACAATAGGAGATTTAGCTAAATCAAATAAGAACAAAATAGAAAACATATTTGGGAAACATGGAAAAATATTATGGGAATATGCAAATGGTATAGATGATTCTGAAGTAATATATGAACAAACTTTGCCAAAAGGTATAGGGCATTCAATAACTATGTCAAAAGATACAAGTAATATAGAAGAATTAAACAAAATTCTTTTGGGACTAACAGAACAAGTTTGTTATAGACTAAGAAAATATAATTTAAAAGCAACAATTGTAAATGTACAAATAAGAACTAAGAACTTTGAAAACTACACAAGACAAAAATCGTTATTAAGAGCAACGACAGTTACAAAAGAAATATATGAACAAGGGAAAATACTACTTAAAGAATTATATGCAGGAAGAGAATTACGATTGATAGGAATAAGAGTAGATGGATTAGTATCAACAGATCAAGATGTTCAAATAAGTATTTTTGATGAAGGAAAAGAAGGAAGCCAACATAAAAAGTATGAAAAAGTGGATAAAGTATTAGATAGTATTAAAGATAAGCATGGAGATAGTTTGGTAATGCTTGGTGGAAGACTTAAATAATATCACTATTTACTAAAAGCTTAATTTAATATATAATACAAACATGATGGAAAAAAGAGAAGAAATATTAAATAAAGACGAAAGAATAGATGACTTACTTGTTGATAACTTAAAACTCATACAGAATAAGAATTACTTTTTATTTGGAATGGATAGCGTATTATTATCAAGTATAGTAAAATCTAAATCATCAAATACAATAATTGATTTATGTACTGGTTCAGCAGTAATTCCTATTCTTTTAACAAGCAGGATTAAATATAGCAAGATTATAGGCATAGAATTACAGGAGGAAATGCATAATCTAGCAAAAAGAAATGTTAAATTAAATAATCTTGAAAAAGGAATTGAAATAATTAAAGAGGATATAAGAAATTATACAAAGATTATGAATATACTTAAACAACAGGATGTAAACAAAGTAGACATAGTTGTGTGTAATCCTCCATATAAACAAGTAGGGACAGGAACAATTAATGATAAAACTGTAAAATATATTGCAAGGCATGAAGAATATTGTACCCTAGATGATGTATTTAAAACATCAAGTAAATTACTTAAAGAAAAAGGGAAACTATATTTAGTACACAAACCAGAACGTATAGCAGATTTAATAACAAAAGCTAGAAAATATAAGTTAGAGGTAAAAGAAATTACAATAATGCAACCTAAGATAAACAAAAAGGCAAGTTTAGTATTACTAGAGTATAGCTTAGGCGGAGGAAATGAGGCTGCTATAAACCCAATCATAATAGAATATGATGATAGTGGAGAGTATACGTCTCAAATAAAAAAGATATACAGGATGTGATAAAAATGAAAAAACAAAACAAAGGTACTTTATACATTGTAGGTACTCCCATAGGAAATTTAAGGGATATAACTATAAGAGCATTAGATACATTAAAAGAGGTAGATGTTATACTTGCAGAAGATACAAGACAAACATTAAAATTATTAAATCATTATGAGATATCAAAAAAATTAATAAGTTATCATAAGTTTAATGAAACTAATAGAATTAATCAAATAGTTGAAATGCTAGAAGAGGGAAAGGATTTAGCACTTGTTTCTGATGCTGGTATGCCAATTCTTTCTGATCCGGGACAACCATTAGTAATGGAACTTATAAAACAGAAAATAAGTATAGAAGTTGTGCCAGGTCCAACGGCACTTACTTCTGCAATAGTATATTCTAACATTCCAACAGAAACCTTTGTATTTGAAGGTTTTTTAGAAGTAGGGTCTAAAAAAAGGAAAGAAAGATTAGAAAAAATCAAATTAGAAAAAAGAACAATGATATTTTATGAAGCTCCACACAAATTAAAAGCTACATTGAAAGATTTAGAAAAAGTAGTTGGAGATAGAAAAGTATGTTTAGTTAGAGAAATTACAAAGATATATGAAGAAAAAAAATATACTACTGTGAAAAAGCTTTTAGAGGAAGTTGAAGAAAAAGGAATAAAGGGAGAAATAGTATTTATTCTAGAAGGAAATAATGAGATAGTAAATATAGTTAATGGTAGTAATAAAACTAATAAAGAAGAAGTAAATGATTATATAAAACAAGGCTTTTCAAAAAATGATGCAATTAAAAAGGTGGCAAGAGAAAGAGGTCTTTCAAAAAATGAAGTGTATATGGAGTGTATAAATAATGATAAATGAAAAAAAAACAGATATAGATATGTTAACGTATGAGAAAAAAGCTAAAGAGGCAGGATATAATATTGTTTGTGGAGTCGATGAAGCAGGCAGAGGCCCTTTGTGTGGGCCTGTAGTAGCTGCTGCGGTAATACTTAAAGATAGTGTTAATATAGAAGGTATAAATGATTCTAAAAAATTAACAGAAAAAAAGAGAGAGAAATTATATGATGAAATTATAAATAATGTTGAGGCATACGGTATTGGAATCGTAGATGTCGATGTAATAGAAGAAATTAATATATTAAATGCTACAAAAAAAGCTATGTTAGATGCAGTGGAAAATCTTAATTTAACACCAGATGTAGTGTTGATAGATGGTAATCAAAAGATAAATACAAACATACCACAAAAAACTATAGTATCAGGAGATGCACTTAGTAAATCAATAGCTGCAGCATCCATATTAGCTAAAGTTACAAGAGATAGAATGCTTATTGAATATGACGAAAAGTATCCTGAATATGGATTTGCAAAACACAAAGGATATGGTACTAAAATGCATATTGAGTCGATAAAAAAATATGGACTAACACCTATTCATAGATGTAGTTTTTGTAAAAAAATAGTATAGAAGTATAGATAAAATAAATTTAGAGTTGAAGTGATAAAGAAATATTATTACTTCGATTTTTTATAGAGATTAATACAACTTTTTGTGAAAAAAATGTAAATTTACTAAAAAAACTATTGACAAATAAGTACTACTATAATATTATATACACGTTAGCAATCTAAAAATGAGAGTGCTAAAACGTAAGGATGATGTATATGAACTTAGATGAGAGGAAAAGGAAGATTTTATCTACTGTAGTTGAAAACTATATTGAATCTGCTGAACCTGTTGCATCTAAAATAATAGCAGAGAAATATGAAAGAGAATTTAGTTCTGCAACAATAAGAAACGAAATGAAACAACTAGAAGAAATAGGACTATTAGAACAACCTCATGTTTCAGCAGGACGCATTCCATCTACAATGGGATACAGATATTATATAGATAATTTAATGAAAGAAAACATTCTAACAATGATGGATATAGATTATATTAACAACAATATAGTAAGTTTTGGAAATGTAGAAGCAACTTTAGAAAATGCAGTAGCAGTTATATCTAAGATATTAAAACTTCCTGCTGTATTACATACTAAAAACAAAGATACAATTGAAAATGTAAAAATATTAAAAGTATCTGAAAGAATATTACTTATTATATTAATGTCTAAAGGCGGAACAGTTAAAGATGTTATTGTAAAAATAACAGATGCAGTACCTGAAGATAGTCTAGAGGAACTGGATAAAATGCTTAATAAAAGCTTGAAGGGGACATTCCTTGAAGATTTACCAGATGTTTTAAGTAGTGCGATATCAAATCAACTACATAAATTCTCAGATATCTTAGAAGCATTGGCTTTATCCATAAATTATGAAATTAAAGAAAATAAAACTAGTGCTGTAAAAACAGATATGATAGAGCTTTTAGAAATTCCTGAATTTTCTGATACAAACAGAGTAAAAGAGTTATTGAATATTTTAAGTACTAAACAAATTATAGGAGAGGTTATTGAAAAAATAGAAGATAAAGACATTTCAATAGTAATAGGAAATGAAAGTAAAGATATTTTACTGAAAGATTATAGTATAATATCTCTTGATATGGAAACAACAACAAATGCAAAAGTAGCAGTACTTGGACCTAAAAGAACAGATTATTCAAAAGCAATATCAACGCTTAAATATGTAAATAATAAGCTTAAAAATATTTTTAGTAAAGAGGAGGATAATATAGATGGCTAAGAAAAATGAGAAAATAGACAATAATGAGGAAATTAAACAAGAAGAGGAGCTAGATGTTAAAGAAGAAACTAGTAGTATTTCAGTTGAAAATGCAGAAGGATATATTGCAAAACTCAACAATGATTTATTAGAACAAAAACAAAAAGCAGATGAATATTATGACAGTTTAAAACGTAACATGGCAGATTTTGATAATTTTAAAAAAAGAATGATAAAAGAAAAAGAATCTCTACGTACAATGCTACTTTCAGATATTGTTGGTGATTTACTTCCAATATTAGATAATTTTGAAACGGCATTATCACATAAAGCAACAGATGAATCGTTTAAAGAAGGAATGCAAATGATTTATGAACAAATACAAACAACTATATTTAAGCTAGGAGTAGAAGAAATTCCAGGAGTAGGAAGCGATTTCGATCCAGTACATCACGAAGCGGTAATGCATGTAGATGATAAAAATTATAATGAAAAAGAAGTAATAGAAGTATTAAGAAAAGGTTATAAATTAAAAGATAAAGTTATACGTTTTGCAATGGTTAAAGTTGCAAATTAAAAGTTAAGTAAGGTAATCACTTATATATATGATATATAAGTTTACATATAGTAAAAATGAAGTATTAATAGGAGGAAATTATTATGTCAAAAGTTATAGGAATAGACCTAGGAACAACAAACTCATGTGTTTCAGTTATTGAAAACGGAGAACCA
>JAQUBQ010000068.1 GCA_028686615.1 Clostridia bacterium
AATGTCTGGAATAATTATAGGGGGAATAATTATGACTGTTATAATGTGTTGTTTGCAAATTAACAGACTTAATGAGAGATAGAATCTAGCATCAAAAATAGCTGGTTTAACTCTAGCAATAGTATTATAATTGTTGATAGTAGGAGAAACGGTATATATAATAGTAGAGAAAACAAAAGAAAATAGAAAAGATAGAGAAAACAATTAAAATGACTCCATAAATGGGGTCATTTTTCTTATAATTTATGGAAAAATTTTCAAAAAACGACAAATATTGTTGTTTTTTGGGCTATGTTAGGGTATAATTTACCTAATATTATGATACTAAAGACGTTTTTTGGGGGTTGCTAAATGCTAGTAAAAAAAATAAAAAACAACACAACATATAGAAGAATAGGGATAGCTATAATTGATGCGTTTTTTGTAGTGATTGGATATTTTGCTACATTTTTGTTTACGGACAACGTAGAAAAAATTGTTAGTAACGCATTTATAAATACTGTAATAGTAGCAGTTATTGTGTATATTGCTGTATTCTATTTGTTAAAAGTATATAAGAGTATAACTAAATATTCGGGGGTTAGAGATTATGTAGTAATAGGTTTTTGCTGTATAATTTCGTCGTCACTATTATCTACATTTAATCAATTAAGTAATATAGTAATATACGGAATAAAAAGAAGTATACTAGCGGCATTTATAACTGGCTTTTGTTGTGTAGCGTATAGAGTTCTTATACGTTCTATATTAGATGGAACAATAAGGCTAAGGAGAAGTAAAAAGAAAAAAGAAAAAATCCTGATTATTGGTGGAGGTTCTGTTGCAGCAAGGGTTATTAAAAATGTGTTTTCTTCAATAAAAGAGGAATATAAAATAATTGGAATAATTGATGATAATGAAAGTAAAATTAAATGTTGTATAAATGGTGTTGAGATATTAGGGGATAGAAATAAAATTATTGAAACATGTGAAAAGAACAAGATTGATCTTATTCTGTTTTCTATAGCAAAAATTGATGCTGAAAATCAAAAAGAAATATTAAATATATGTAGTCGTACAAAAGCTAAAATTAAAATAATACCGAATATTGAAGAAATTATAAAAAATGATATACCAATTAAACTATCAGAGTTTAAAGATGTTGAAATAGAAGATTTACTAGGAAGGCAACCTATAAAACTTGATGACAATGACATTTCAAAATTTATAAAGCAAAAAACAGTATTAGTTACTGGTGGAGGAGGTTCCATTGGTTCTGAGCTTTGCAGGCAGATAGCCAGCTTTGAACCTAAAAAACTTGTAATGGTAGATATATATGAAAATGCATTATATGAAATAGAAAGAGAATTGAGAAAGAAATATCCGCAACTTCAACTAGAAACAATTATATCTAGTGTCAGGGACAAAAGAAGAATAAATGAGATTTTTGAAATGTACATACCTGAGATTGTATTTCATACGGCAGCACATAAACACGTACCTCTTATGGAAACAGTTCCTGGAGAAGCTATAAAAAATAATGTGTTTGGTACACTTAATGTTGCAAATGCTAGTGTTAAAAATAACGTTAAGAAATTCATACTTATATCAACAGACAAAGCAGTTAATCCAACTAGTATAATGGGTGCAACAAAGAGAATTTGTGAAATGATTATCCAGGCAAAGAATACAGAAAGTAGTACCGAGTTTGTAGCAGTAAGATTTGGAAATGTTTTAGGAAGTAACGGTTCTGTAATACCAATATTTAAAAATCAAATTAAAGAGGGTGGACCAATTACAGTAACTCATAAAGATATAACAAGATATTTTATGACTATATCAGAGGCAGTAGGACTTATACTTCAAGCAATAACTTTTGCAAGTGGAGGAGAGATATTTGTCCTTGATATGGGAGAACCAGTTAAAATATATGATTTAGCTGAAAATTTAATCAGATTAGCTGGGCATGAGCCTAATGTAGATATAAAGATTGAGCTTACTGGACTAAGACCAGGAGAAAAACTTTACGAGGAATTATTAGTATCTGAAGAAGGTCTTGTTAAAACTATGCATGAAAAAATAATGGTATCTAGAATAATGGATTTTGATAAGAAATCATTAGAAATAGGCTTAAAAAACCTTAAAGGATTAGTTAATACAACAAGCACAAAAAAAGAATATATTAGGGCAGTAAAGAAGATAGTTCCTAGCTTTATAGAATTATCGGAAACTACTAAAAAAAGTAATGATAATAATAAGAGTAACAATGTAAAAAAGTTAGGATATATTATTAATGTAAATGAAAAGAATAATAAAATTGAAAATAGAAAAGTCGGTAATTTATAATTCTAATTGGAGGATGTTAATATGAATATAAGTTTTTCGCCACCAGATATATCTCAAAAAGAGATTGATAATGTAGTTGAAGTATTGAAATCGGGGTGGATAACAACAGGCCCAAAGACTAAATTGTTCGAAAAAAAAATATCTAAATATTTAGGAACAGAGAGAGTTGTTTGCTTAAATTCAGCAACTGCTTGTTTAGAATGTATATTAAGAGTATTAGGGGTCGGACCTGGTGATGAAGTTATAACAACAGCTTATACATATACGGCATCAGCAAGTGTTGTGGATCATATCGGTGCAAAATTAGTATTGGTTGATGTAAAGGAAGAATCTTTTGAGATGGACTACGATTCATTATTTAATGTGATCACAGAAAAAACAAAAGTTATTATTCCTGTTGACATAGCAGGCATTCCTTGCGATTATGAAAAAATATTTTCAATTGTTGAAAAAAACAAAGGAAAGTTTGTTCCGGAAAATGAAATACAAAAACTATATAATAGAGTAATAGTTATTGCAGATGCAGCTCATTCGTTTGGCGCAGAATATAAAGGAAATAAAATTGGAAATGTTGCTGATTTTACAAGTTTTTCATTTCATGCTGTTAAAAATTTAACTACAGGAGAAGGTGGCGCACTTACTTGGAAAAGTATCCCAGAATTAAACAACGATGAATTATATAAAAAAGTCATGTTAATGTCTTTACATGGACAGTCAAAGGATGCACTATCAAAAAGTAAATTGGGTGCCTGGGAATATGACATAATTGATACTGCATATAAATGGAATATGACAGATATAATGGCAGCTATAGGACTAGCACAATTAGAACGTTATGACGCTATGCTTGAGAGAAGGAAAGAAATTATAGAAAAATATAATAATGCATTTAAAAACTATAATGTTTGTTTACAAAATCATTATGTTAAAGAATATAGCTCAAGTGGACATTTATATTTGTTAAGAATAAACAAAATCGATGAAACTAGGAGAAATGAAATAATAGTTTATTTGGCTAAAAAAGGAATAGCAACTAATGTCCATTATAAACCATTACCAATGCATACTGCATACAAAGGATTAGGATTTAATATAGATGATTATCCAAAAGCTTATATGCAATACAGAAATGAAATTTCTTTACCATTAAATACAAAATTAACAGATGAAGAAGTCGAATATATAATTAAAAAAGTAAAAGAATGTTTAAATTAAATAAAGGGGGATAATGTTATAGTCTATAAATTAATATTATAGCTGTATCGTTAATAATACTATGTATAAAAATATTATTAAAAGAAGTATAGATATAATTGTATCTTTGATTGTATTACCATTTTTTATTATTGCGTATATAATAGTGGGTTCTTTAATTAAAATAGAAGATAGGGGACCTATATTTTATAATGCAAGAAGACTAGGGAAAAAACGGAAAAGTATTTAAAATGTACAAATTTCGATCTATGAAGGTCAATGCACCTGACATACGTAATAGTGATGGTTCAACATTTAATGGTGAGGGAGATAATAGGCTAACAAAGATAGGCAAGTTTATAAGAAAGACCAGTATAGATGAATTACCACAGGTGTTAAATGTGCTAAAGAGAGATATGAGTTTAATAGGACCCAGACCTGATTTGCCAGAACATTATGAAATGTATACAGAAAAAGAAAAGAGAAAATTGGAAGTACTGCCAGGTATAACCGGTTATAATCAAGCGTTTTATAGAAATTCAGTAGAATGGAAAGAAAGAATAAAAAATGATATATACTATATTGATAATATCTCTTTTTTAATGGATATTAAGGTTTTACTAAAAACAATAAAGATTATTATAAAAAGAGAAGCTGTGTTTCTAAATACTGATGTTCAAAAAGAAAAATTAAATGAAAAGGTAGGTTAGTATGGAAAATTATGTTATCAAGGATTTAAAATGGGATACGGAATATTTTTTAGTTAACAGTGGTAGAATAGATATATTTGCTACCCTTGAGGACAAGCAGATTGATGAAATTAATAAAAAAATAAAAGCATATGATTATTTAACTATTATCAATCATGAGAATGATAATAAAAACAATGAAATTATTTCAAAACTTAATGGGGCAGTATTAAGGGATATAAATGTTCAGCTGGTAAAAAAATGTGAAAAATTAATCTTTAATAATGATAATGTTTTAGTGGAAAACAATTTAAAAACAGATGAGCAAATGTTAAAAATAGCAGAAAAGGCTTTTAGATATTCGAGATTCTATAATGATTCAAAATTGGATTTATCCAAATCAAAAAAGGTATATTATAATTGGTTGAAAAACGCATTTGAAAAACAAGAAAAACATATTTGTTCATATCGAGAAAAAAATAAAACGCTTGGATTTTTGCTGTTTAGTTTTGAAAACGATAAGAAAGAAGCAATTATAGAATTAATTGCTGTTGATGATGAATATTCCGGTAAAGGTGTAGGTAAGAAATTAATGGAGGCATTTGAATCTTACTCTTATAAAAATGGTGCGGAAATATTAAAAGTTGGGACACAATTGAATAATATAACTGCACAAAACTTTTACATATCTTGCAAATACAAGATAGCAAGCTACAATACAATATATCATTTATGGAAGGAAAAGTGGAATGAAGAAATGTCTAATAGTGTCTACAGTTAGTAGACAATTTACTTTGTTTGAGAGAGGGAATATTCAGGTTTTAAAATCGCTTGGATATGAGGTACATTGTGCAGCAAACTTCTCTGATGAGAATCCAGCCTTAGATGAATTAGGAATAATTAAACACCCAATTGATATACAAAGATCACCTTATTCGTTAAGGAATATAAAAGCATATAAACAATTAAATCAAATAATTAAAGAGGGAGACTATAATCTTATACATTGTCATTCACCAATGGGGGGAGTTCTTACAAGATTAGCAGCCAGAAAAACACGAAAAAATGGCACAAAAGTTTTTTATACAGCACATGGGTTTCATTTTTACAAAGGAGCACCAATAAAAAACTGGTTAATGTATTATCCTGTGGAAAAATGGCTTTCAAAATATACTGATACATTAATAACAATAAATAAAGAGGATTATAGTATAGCAAAAAATAAATTTAAGGCAAAAAGGATTGAGTTTGTTAATGGAATAGGTGTTGACGAAAGTAAATTTAACTTTGAGATGACTGATCAAGAAAAGGAAGATTTAAGAAAAGAACTTGGTTTGAGTAAAAATGACTTTGTCATGATATATCCAGCAGAATTGAGTTATAGGAAGAATCAAGGAATGCTAATTGAATGTGTGGCAGAACTTGTGAAGACTAATCCTAATGTGAAATTATTGCTTCCCGGGAT
>JAQUBQ010000069.1 GCA_028686615.1 Clostridia bacterium
GGTCAATATTTTCTATAAACAACTTTATTTTATTCTTTAATGATTCAATACTTCTTTCTTCCATAATATAATCTTGCTGTTTAGTACCTAAAACTTCTCTTACTATACCAACATCAGTAGATATTATCGGTACTCCACAAGCCATTGCCTCTAATACAGGATTTGGAGTTCCTTCATTTAATGAAGTACATACGTATACATCTATTTTTGAATAATAATTAACCATTTCATTTATTGGTATGTGTTTATTTTGCTTATCTGCAAAATTTATTTCTATGTTATATCCTTCTTCTTTTAATTGTTTTATTGCAGGTTTTAAAATAGTATTAACACCTTTATGATCTGATTTATCTTTACCCCAATTACTATTTCCAACCCAACCGAAATTAATTGTTCTATTTTTAATATTTGTAAATCTATCTATATTAATTGGATAAAAAACGTCTAAGTCAACTCCATCAGTTATTTCCATATAAGGTTTTTTGATATTCAGATTATTATAAATATCTAATAATTTTTTAGATGATACAGTATAGTTTTTAACAAAATCCATTATATTTTTTGTAAGAGTAAACTCATCGTCTAAATATTTGTGATCATATACTGATGTTGTTATATATAATTTATCTATAATCTCTTCTTTAAATTTTTCATAACCTTGTCCATAATATCCAAGGTAATATTTTGCAAATTCTCCATTTATAAAGTTAATATGTCCTCTCCAAAAGAAGTGAACTAAATCACAATCCATACATGCATACATTGCGTGTACTATATTATCCGCAAGTTCACTCATATAAACAATTTTAAAATCAAATTTATCACTTAAATTCTTAACTATATTTTTAGCAATATTATCAAAAGCCCAATTCTTTACATCGACAATAAGGGCTATTTTTTTCTTTTTAATAGTTATGACTTTATGTTCACTGTTTTCTATTCCTAATTCTCTTTCTCGTTCTTTCAACCAATTTTCAGTTTCTATACTCCAAACTTTAAAATTATGTTTACTCTCAAAATATTTAGCAGATTCGTATAATCTCTTGTTAGAAAAACGTTGTTTTTCATATTCTATATCATCTTCATTTTCGGATTTTACATGATCATGAATTAATCCTAATTCGTTACAACATCCAATCTTATAACCTTCATTAAATATCGCTATTGAAAAATCTATGTCTTCAAATCCCACAAACATATTTTTATCAAAACCTCCAAGTTTTAAAAAAATCTCTTTATTTAAAACTGAACATCCACCAAACAAAAAAGTTGCAAGTGTTTCATTATTAATAACCATATTTTTTATTTTATCTTGATTATAAGTTGAACCACAACCTATATGAATTCCATCTTCTAGTGGTGTTAAATAAATATGACCTCCCATTGAAAAAAGTGTTTTTTTATCTGCAGATATAAGTCCAAGATTTAAAAATTTAGATCCTAATTTTGCAATTGATCTTCTAATATTAGGAAATATATCTTTTATAAAGTATATATCATTATCTAAAAACATCAGCCATTCTGTGTCTACATATTCTACTGCCTTATTTCTGCCATTAGCTACACCTAAATTTTCTCCAAATTGTATTAATTTGCAATTCAAAGTAGTTTTACTAATTGTTTCATTTAATTTGTCAATAGTGTCTTTAGTAGAACCATTATCAGCAATTAGAACCTTTCCTTTAAAATTTTTACAAATATCTTCTAGTGTTTTCAACATTTTTATTGTAGCATCAACCCTATTACAAGAAAGAACAACTATTGTAAGGTTTTCAGCATTATAGCCAATATTATCATCTTTATATAATAACATATGTAAATCTGAAGTACCATATGTTGCACTATTTATACCATTAACTAAATTTAAATTTCCCATACAATCATCCCTTTTTATAAAATAGTCTTCTCTTAATTCTTCTTAAAAGGTTATATATTTTTTTAGCTACTTTATATGAAACAGACCTATTTTTTGAATCATATAACATTCTATATTCATGCTTTAGTCGTTCGTTTTCTCTAGCATATATCTCATTCAAAACCTTTAAACTTCTTACTTCATCTTTTAATTTACTCATTTCATCCATAAGTTTTCTCCTTTAGTTTATTAACTTATTAATATATTCTTCCGCTTTACTTTTATTATCTTTTTTCCATTCTTTATATAATTCTATAATCTTGTCCTTATTTTCTAAACATAATCTCATCTTATTATATATTTCTATTATGTTATCTTCTTTATTTACTACTAAATATTTTTCTAGTTCTGTGTTTTCAAAATAATGATGATTATCTCCTGTAATACATGGAACACCTAATTCTAAACTTTCTAGCGGTATCATTGGAGAACATTCTGTAAATGTAACATATAGATTCAAATCATTAGATCCCATCTTAGCTAATAATACATCTCTAGGTACATTTGTTTTAACAGATAGTCTAGTATCTAATCCTAACTTGTTTGCTAATATTTCTGCCTTTTCACTCATTGGTGTTATATCAATTTTAGCATCTTCAAATAAACTTGCTGCACTTATCTGATTATATGTGTTTTTAACCCATCTATCTAAAGATGAATATAGACCAAATTGTAAGTTATCTCCAGTTTTTTTGTTAATTTCTAATTTACTAATATCAATATCTACACTATTTGTTAAAAAAGATACATTATATTTTTTCTCTTTAAAAAAATCATACATACTTTTTTTGAAAAATACTATTTCATCTACGTATTTGCTATCATATAATTCTAACAATCTATTAAACTCATTAAAGTCTGTGTTTTCAACCAATAAAGCATTTGAACCATGCCATAAAACTTTTATATTTATGTCTCTATCAATTACTTTAATAGTTTCTATCATATCTGAATATCCTTTGGCTAAGCCAGAAAATAATACAGTTTTAATATTTGAATCGCATATTACTTTTGAAATCTTATATATTTCATCAGAATTAAATATATCTCTAATTGGCAAACAATTTTTAAATAAATCTTTAGTAGAATTAGAAATCCCAAGCCAATCTGGATTATGTATTACTATATACTTCTGATTTACAAAGTTACCAAGATTTTCTCTTGTTAATTTTATTCTTTTGTTTTTGTTTAAAAATATATCTAATATTCTCTTAATTCTATATACATTATTATTTATAATATTTTTAAATACCCTATATATTTTGCCAACTACTTTTTTTGGAAAAGTAAAAGATTTAATAATTTTTCTTCCTATATTTTTTCCAAAAAGTCTATATATTGTTATAGTAATTTTTTCACTTCTAGATACCCAATCTGCTTTATAATAATGGATCATACAAGTGTTTTTTGTGAAATCCTTATTAGAATAATCATAGTTTATAGGGTAAAAAAAATCTTTATCATATACATATACATTTTCGTCAATTAAATCATAATTTTCTTTCCTTACTACCGGATACTTGTCCCAACATGAAGTTATTACTTTAGGTATTGCAATTTTAAATAGATTTTCACCATCAAACCTATCTTGTGATTGATAGAATTCTAAAATATCTTTTATATATTTATTTTCTTTATCTTTTACCCAAAGCACACCAGCAGCAATAAAACCACTATCTTCTCTACCTATAAATAAATCATTCTTTAGTAAATGATCTATGTGTTTTGTTATTTCCATGTCAGTATCTAAGTACAAACCTCCATATTCGTATAGTACTTTTGTTCTTACATAATCGCTAACAAAGGGCCATTTACCTTGTTCATATGCTTGTTTAATAAATAGGCATTCATTTATATCAAAATTACTCTCATTCCAAAGTTTGATTTCAAAATCAGGCAAATGTTTTTTCCAACTTTTTATACATTTCTTAGCAAGCGAAGGTAATGGCTTGGGGCCAAACCAACAGTAGTGTATTATTTTACTCATTAATCTCTCCTTGACTTATATTTTTTATCCTTGTACCTCTAAATACTTAGTAGCTACAGTTTCAGTGTCGCCATCTAATCTTATTTCTCCATTATATAACCAAATTGCTCTTGAACAAAAGTCTTTAACTTGAGGCATACTATGAGATACAAATACCATAGTAACATCTTTATTTTGTAATTCTTTCATTTTAGCTAAACATTTATTTTGGAAATGTGCGTCTCCAACAGCTAGTATTTCATCAATTAATAATATATCTGCTTCAACATTTACTGCTATAGAAAACGCAAGTCTCATATACATACCAGAAGAATATGTTCTTACTGGAGAATCTATAAAATCACCAAGTTCTGAAAACTCTATTATTTTGTCTATAACTTTATCTACATCTTTTTTTCCTAATCCATAAATAGATGCATTAAAATATATATTTTCTCTTCCTGTAAAATCTGTATTAAAACCTGCACCTAGTTCTAATAAACTGGAAACTTTCCCTTTTATATCTATTGTTCCACTTTCAGGATATATTATCTTAGATAATAATTTTAGTAATGTAGATTTACCAGAGCCATTTACTCCAATAAGAGCAACTGTTTCTCCTCTTTTAATATCGAATGATATACTCTTTAATACAGTATGTTTTCTTTTTTTAGTTCTTTTTAAATTAGCTAATCTTTCTTTTAAAAAATATGCTTTATCTTCATAATAAGTAAATTCTTTTGTTACATTATCTACTTTTATTACCGCATCAGCATCAATTTGTTTCTTACTCATGTTTTACACCTCTTCAGCAAATCTTCTTTGCAGTTTTGCAAATATTAAATATGCCAACCACAAAAATACCATTGAACCAACAAATATGTATAATAATGATGTTAAATTTGGCATTACTTTATCATATAGTATACTTCTATATCCATCGATTATATGAACCATTGGATTTAAGTTATACAAACTCCTATATCTTTCTGGAACCATATCTGATTTATATAATATAGGTGTCGCATACATCCAAACCATCATAATAGGATTCATTATATACTGTACATCTCTTACATATACATTTATAGCAGATAATATAAATACACATCCTAATGAAAAAACGAACTGAATAAATACTATAAGTGGTAACCACAATGCATATACAGATATACCAATCTCACTAAATAACAATGCTATAAATATTATTATTGCACTGAAAAAGTAATTTATTGTATTACTTATTACAGTTGCAAGTGGTAATACCTCTCTTGGAAAATATACTTTTTTTAATATTCCACCACCATTAGCAACACATGCAGTTCCCATTGCTATTGTATTGGCAAAATAATTCCATGGCATAAGTGCCACAAATAGATATATTGGATAATTAGGTATATCTATTTTAAAAACTAATTGGAATACAACTGAATACACCAATAGTAATAATAGCGGGTTTAACAATGTCCATAAAAATCCAAGGAATGATCCTTTATATCTACCTCTTATGTCTTGTTTAACTAAAGTATAGAGCATATGTCTATACCTATATATTTCTTTAATTTTCTCTATAAGTTTCATTTTTCCTCCATAAACTATAATCAATAAGTTTTTTATTATAACAAACTCATAAACTCTTCTTTAAGCTCTTCTGCTCT
>JAQUBQ010000010.1:0-17373 GCA_028686615.1 Clostridia bacterium
CCTCTTTTTTATACATACCTGTTAGCTTAGCAATAGAAGTTGTTTTTCCTACTCCATTTACTCCTACTACTAAAATACATTTTTTATCAAATTCTATGTTTTTTTCTCCTACTTCTGGTTTTTTTACCATTTGTATTAGCTCTTCTTTTAACATGTTTTTTAAAGCTTCCCCATCTTTTTTGTTTTCAGATTTACTTTTTTTTCTAAGATTATCACATATCTCCATTGCAGTTTCTATTCCAATATCAGAACAAACTAAAGTTTCCTCTATTTCTTCTAATATTTCTTCTAATTCTTTATTAGAACCGAATATGCTGCTTATTTTATTACCAAAACTCTCCTTGATCCTTTTAAAAAACATTTGAATTCCTCCCATTTCTAATTATATCACAGAACTGGTTTTTTCTCTATATTACACTTGGTTTTTTTATAACGATCTATGTACTGCTAGTACCGGTCTAAATGTATGAGATCTTGCTCCATTAGGATATTGATATGTACTAGATAAAACTCCTTGCAAATAAATTGAAAGTGAATTTCCACTTCCCCCTGGACTACTTGAATTTGAAACTCCGTTACTATGCCCACCTCTAGATATTGCAAATCCTTCACCACTAGGAGTAAAGTATGCATCTTTATACCATTTCTCAACACTTGTATAAGTACCGCTTAATCTTTCAATTGATACTTCAGACATAGCATCTCCATAATATTGGTGAAAAGTTCTAAAATATTCATTTCTATTTAATGGATCTGTTGTTAAATATGTGTCAATATATCTAGGATTTGCCTTTTTTATTATTGCAGATTCAGATTCTGGCCCATATATATCTCCTGTTGTAGAATTTTTATATACGGTTGCTACTACTTCCTCATGAATTGAAGTAGTTTCATATATCCCATAATTCGTACCAGAAGTTGTATAGCCACCATATGTTAATTCATTTTTATACCTATTATTTGTACCTGAAACATTATTATGTTTCAAGCCATATTGACTTAAGGCAAAATATGCCATTGCTCCCCATTCAGTATTCTTCATCATATGAGTGTCTATCCCATTTTTAATTGTATCTGTTCCATCTTCATTTATTCCTGTAGATGGCTTATCCCATCCATAAATAGCCTTTGTTTCCATCTCACGACATTTTTTAAATTTATTAGATAAATTAAGTTTCGTCCACCCTGAACCCGTATTATTAATTATTATTTCTGGATTCATGTCATTTACATCTGTAGGTGCAATACTACTACGTGCTTTATATTTTGCTATCCATATTCCTTCTAGTTCAACATCTCCAAATGTAAAAGCAGGATGAACTACATAATCTTTATTTGCCGTGTTGGATCTAACACATTTTGTTCCATCACTAGCTACATCACCATCTCCTATTAAAAACTTTACATCTATTGTTCCATAATACTCAGTTGTTTCTTGGGTTAGTCCTTCACCTTTATATCCGCTAGTTATTTTATATGCATACCTTGGTATCCAAACCCATTGGCTTCCATCTGCAGTTTTCATGTTTGCCCAGTTTTTATTTGTATTATTAGTAAGTGAAGCTGCATAAGAATACCAGTCCGTACTATCAGGATTTCCTACTAATTCTCCAGCTGAATTTGTAGCATTTATATTAGTACCTTTTGGTATTATTGGTTTATTCACTCCTTTTACAAAATCAAAGTTTGTTGCATCTGGTATTCTTTGTTCGTTTAATATATCTTTTTCTTCATCTGTTGTATTTTTAGTACCAACAAGTGTACCTTTTACAATCTGTAGCTTACCTTTGTATTTTCCAAGAATTTCGTCTTTTTCTTGCTCTGTTAAATCTTCAGTATTTCCTTGTACAAACTTTTCTAAAATTTTATGGTTATACAATTCTTTTATATTAGCCATATCATTTTTAAATGTTCCTTCTTTTGCTTTTCCTATAATATTACTATTATTAAGACTTAGAATAATTGCTGAAGCTAAAACAATCATAATTATTATAGTTATAACTAATACTATTAAACTAATTCCGATATTTGTTTTTCATATGTTTCTCCCTCCTATTATATATAATAACATTATATGTTATTATATATAATTTTTCAATAATCTATTGCAATTATTACATTTTTAAAATATTAGTATCAGAAGAAGTATAGTTTTTTTCTATACTTCTTCTTTCTTTGTTGATTTTCTTTTAAATTTTCTTTTTAATTTCATATAAATTGATTGAAATAACTCCATAAAACAACATATATCGTCTGCAAAACTCACAATGTATGTTTCTTTATATTTAGGCACTTTAACTGTAATAGGCCACATATGATTTAATATAATATCCTTCTCTTTTTCAGTTAAATCAAAATGCCTATTTGCATTTTCTAAGGCTATCTTTGGATGTTTCCAATGATGTCCTTTTATAAGTTCTCTGAAATATCCAATTTCTTTATGCCAGTTATATAAATATAAATCATGTAACATTGCTCCCCTGGCAGCAGCTCTCCAATCAAGTTTTAAAAATTTACACATTTTGTAACTGTAATATGCTACATTATACATATGTTTGTAACATGATGTCCATCCATGATGCATAATTAAATTAGAGGAAAGAACTGCAGGGTGTTCTATTAAGTCTTCAATTGCAATGAAAAAGGCCGTATCTCTTTCTGCTGCAACTTTTGATTTACCTATCGGTTTTATTCCTAATCTTATTTCATGCAATTTTGCATAATTCATAACTGGCATATAAATTTATACCTCCTTACATAATTATTACCTGGTATTAATTATAACATATGTATGATTTAATACAACTATTATTTGAATGTTTTTTTAATTTATTCCAATTTTATCTTTTATATACTTTATATTATTATTTATGACATAATATCCTTTTCTAGTTAATTGTATAGACTTATTAAAATCTAATAAACTAACTCCTTTTGTGCATATTCTGATATTAATATCTGCTAATTTTTGTTCATCTTCATCAGCTTCATGTATTAATATATCTATTGCTTGATTAGTAATTCCAATTATATTTTTTAGATTTTTATTATCTAGTCTATTACAATCAAATGAAATTGCAATAACCTTTTTTGCTCCCATTTCCTTTAATATCTTAACGGGTGTATTTACTCTAACTCCTCCGTCAATATATATGTTTCCTTCTATGTTTTTAGGTTTAAACACACCTGGAAAACTAATACTTGCCCTAATAATATCAGCTATATCTCCTGCATTTCTATATTCCGGATAATCATCATACACTTTCGCCTTTTCATATGAATCTTTTGTAATATATTCGCTTTCCTCAGCCTCTTTATCATTTATCAATAATTTTTCTTCTTTGTTTGTTACTTCTTTATTGCTATAATATACTATCTCCCCTGTTTTTAAGTTAACAATGGGAATTGCAAGAGGCATTTTAATATCTGATATATTAAATATATTCTTTTCCTTCATATATCTGCGAATCAAGTTTTCTATTTTGTCTCCTTTTATAAATCCATCAATGGTCAGTTTTCTAGAAATTAAAAGCTTCATTAGCTTAAATACCATGGTCTTATCATAATCAAGTAATTTATTATTTTTAGTGTTACTTACTAGTAATCTTAATATTTCATTAGAGCTATATCCTGCTGCATAAAAAGCAGCGATTATACTACCGCTACTAGTCCCAGAGATGTAATCTATTTTTATACCATGATCTTTTAATGCTTCCAATACGCCAATATGTGCAGCGCCCTTTGCACCACCACCACTTAGCGCAATGCCTAAAGACATATAATACACACCTCCCCCCACATTTAGTGTAATTAGTGTATTATATGTCCTACTAAAATTTATTGTTACTATTTAATTTTACATTTTTTATTCTCTCTAGCCAGTCTCTCAATCATTTCTTGAGTTTTTGTTTTTTTACATTTTTCAGTAAACTTATGACTATGAATATGACAAATAGCAAGTCCTAACGCATCTGTAGTATCATCTAATTTTGGCATCTTTTCTAATTTTAGAAATCTTTTAACCATATCTTGCATTTGCTTTTTATCAGCTCTTCCATAACCCACTACTGCTTGTTTTGCTTGTAATGGTGTATACTCATATATATCAATGTTTGCTTCTGCAAGCGTAAGTAATATCACTCCTCTTGCCTCCGCTACATGTATGGCAGTTTTTGTATTAGTATTAAAAAATAGTTCTTCTATAGCAACTGAATCAATCTTATATCTTGAAATTACTTCTTTCAAATCATAACTTATTTTTTTTAATCTATCATGAAGTAGATCTCCCGCTTTAGTAGTAATTGTTCCATACTCTATAACTTTATACTTGCATGAAGAGTAGTCTATAATTCCATATCCTAATCTTGCAAATCCTGGATCAATGCCAAGTACTATCATATTTTTTCCTCTTTCTAATCTATGTTAACATATTGTATAATCGTATTAATTCTGCATTTGTTAGCGTATTAATTGGTAGACCATAAGCATTTTTTGTCTTCTCACTATATTTATACTTAACAGTACCAATTGCTTGTTTACTAATCTCTGCTAACAGTTCTTTAACCAAGTTATATGTTATTTTCTGAGTTGCTCTTGTTACACCATTTTGCCTTAGATTACTACTTATAAAAAGTGTTGTAAGATGTGGGTATACATATCCATCATAAGCACGACTGGTTTTTTCTCCAAGCCTAATGCCATATGGCGTGTAAAGTTCTTTAAAGCATGTATCTAAGATTTTTAAAGCTATTCCATCATATACCACTGGATATGTTAAATTTATAGCATAAAGCATATCTGCTGTTGCGTATGAAGGTTCAGAAATTTCACATTTAAGAACTTTTTTTTCTTCATCCCAGAACTTGTTTATTATCTCTTCTCTTATGGCTTCTGCTAGGCTATATATTTCTTTAACTTTACTATCCGTAAATTCTCCTAAATCCACATATATCTTTAAAGCATTATACCAATAAGAATTTAATCTAAGATATTTCTTATTATCTATGCTTATAAGCTTTTTATCATCTAATAGTTCTTTGTCTTCTAGCAACTTTTCAACATTTTCTGTGATATATTTAACTATCTCTTCTTTTTCATTTTTTTTACACTTTACAACCGATAAATATCTCATTAAAGAATATATATACATAAGTATTACTTCATAATAATCCATAGGAGATAATTCTTCTATATATTTTTCAATTGTATATTTAATGCTATTTAATATTCTATATGCTTCTTTATATTTATTTAAAATTAAATAATTTCCTTCAATTGATAATATCAACTGCTTTAAATAAACAGCTCTTTTTTGAATATTAGGTAAGCTTTTTAGCAATACTATCTTTTTATTTTCATTATCAATATAACTTAACTCTTTTGCTGAAATTGCTAAAGCTTTTAATTCATGATAATTCCCATCGATTCCTACTGTTGCTAGTTTGTTTTTTTGTTCCCATTCATTTTGTAGGAATTCTAATTCATATTTTTCGTCTGCTAAATATATATCATCAAGAGATACATATAGTTCTATGTTTTTATTTGTATTAGCTTTTACCTTACAAGAAAATTCTCCTGGTACAAATACATCTTCAATATATGTTTTTACTTCTTCATCTGATATAGCATGATTGTAGTTTATCCCATTAATATAACTTGCTTTATTTTTATATTTTAAATTATTACTCTTTATATATAAATTTTCATTATCCTTTATACTCATTGTTATTTTACAACCATCATATGCCTCAATAGAATTTAATTTCAGCATGCTTTCTCTTTTAGTTGTAAATGGTTCTCTTTTAGTAATGCAAGGTAAAATTTTTATATTTACCATATTCTTAGATTTATTCTCTATTTTATAACTGATGCATAATACTCTTTCTCTAGTTGAAAATATATAACTTTTTGTAATCTTTACATCTTCTATTATATATTCTGCTTTTGGATATGGATACCTTTCAAAAGTTTCTAAATATTCTGCTCCATTATATTTCTTTTCACTAGTTTCAATATCATATATATGGTATTGATTACTTCCAATTGTTATTTCTTCTATAACTTTAGACAAAAATATTTCTTCTGCTTGTTCCTTTTGTTTTATAAATAAACCGTGGTAAGGAGCGGTGTTTTCCCCTATCACGGTTCCTGACATGTATACGCCAGTACCATTTGACATGACATATTCCATCTTTTTTCCTGTATCTATTTGTTGAATTTCTTTTCTATATATTTTCATTCGTTTTACCTCTTTTGGTTAATTTTTCTTATTCTTAACATTAGTTTTAATAGCACTTTTACTTTTAGGTTTTTTTGTAGCTTTACCTGATAAGTTATTGCTTTTTGCACTAACCTTTTTTACTACTTCTTTTTGTTTTTTTAAAGTCTCTTTTTCTTTTGCTATAGATTCCTTTTTCTTTTTTTCTTTATTATTGCTATTTTTCTGTTGTTTTTTATCTTTAGAGTCAAGTCTTTCAAATGCTAATTTATGTTTTTTCTTTATTCTAAGTAAATTTAATTTTCCTGTCTTTTTCGTTTTTGCAATTTCAATTATGATTTCAGCTACCCTATGATTATCATGCATAATAGAATTCGGAGCAGTAATAACTAAATCTTCTTGAATAATAGATATTGCTCTGTTTTGAATGTTATCTAAATCTATATTAACAGGGGTTGACTGTCCTTGATTGAAATCTTTTATCATATCTTTTGTAATCTCGCCATTATTACAAATACAATAGTCTAATATATGTTTTCCAATATATCTTTCTATTTCATTAATATGTTTTGCAAGAGTATAACCTATTGTTTCTCCTGGTTCATTCATAATATTAGAAATAAATATTTTTTTTGCTTTTGCTGCAATAACAGCTTTCCCTAAATCGTTTACTAGAAAGTTACATGCTACACTTGTATATAGACTTCCTGGCCCTATAACTATTACATCTGCTTCTCTAATGCTATCGATAACTCCATCTGCTGTGTTTACTTCTGCATCTTTTAAAAATATTTGTTTTATCTTGCTTTTAGTTTCTAATACTCTTGGTTTAATATTAGCTTCACCAACAACAATATCTCCATTTTCTAGTCCTGCACATAATTTTGCTTTTCCTATTGTAACTGGAAGTATCCTTCCTCTCACATTAAATATTTTTGACATTTTTTCGATAGCTACCGGAAAGCTTCCCATAATTTCAGTTAAAGCTGCAAGTATTAAATTTCCAATTGAATGATTGTCCACTTTACCATTAGAAAAACGATAAGTAAGTAACTTCTCCATTATTGGTTCTGATTCTGAAAGGGCTATAATAGATTTACGAATATCTCCTGGTGGAAGTATATCCATTTGTTCCATTAATCTTCCTGTACTTCCTCCATCATCAAATGTTGATACAATTGATGTGATATTTGAAGTATATTCCTTAATTCCACTTAATATATTAGAAAGTCCTTTGCCTCCTCCTATAATTACTACTTTAGGTCCTTTTTTTAATACACTTTCTGTATATATTAACCTTCTTATATTAACATTTTTACCTTTATATGCTAGTCCTTTAAGTGTTGCTGTAAGAACACTCCTTTGTGCTAAAATAAATGAATAAATTGTTCCAAATAGTGATATTGTTATTAAAGCAATATATGCAATTAGTGTTCTAAATGACATGTTTTCTCTAAATATCAAAGTAGTAATTGCATATACTAATCCTCCTATTGATATAAGTTGTAATAGTATGTATCTTTTAACTTTTACTCCTGGTCTTAACCATTCTAATATTACTCTCATTTTTTTCCCCTTTTCTTGTCCCTTTATAATCTTTATTCTTCACCTATTATTTCTATTTCATTTTCTAATGTTACTTTATACTTTTCAAATACCTTTTCTCTTAAATGTTCTATAAGTTTTATAGCATCCTGAGCTTTTGCATCACCCTTGTTTACTATAAATCCTGCGTGCTTTTCAGAAACTTCTACATTTCCTATTCTATATCCTTTAAGTCCTAATTCCTGTATCATTGAACCAACAAAATGTCCTTCTGGTCTTTTAAATGTACTACCTGCATTTGGATATTCTAAAGGTTGTTTTTCTTTTCTAGAAAAAGAATATTTATCCATTTTTTCTTTTATATCTCTTTCGTCAGACTTTTTAAGCTTAAATTCAGCTCCAATAATAATACAAGATGGATTATCTTTAAAATAACTGTATCTGTATGAAAAATTATGACTATCTTTATTTAACATACGTATGTTTAACTTTTCATCAATATATGTTGATGAAACTAATACATCAGAAATTTCACCATCATATGCTCCTGCATTCATGCGAATGCCACCACCAATAGAGCCTGGTATTCCACATGCAAATTCAAGTCCTGATAATGCTTCTTTTTGAACTAATCTAGCAAGCCTTGGCATAGACATTCCGAGAACATGTTGTTATTTTTTCTCCGTCAATTTTATATTCACTATACTTGCTTCCAATTTTTATAACTATTCCTCTTATTCCTTTATCTCTTACAAGAATTTTGCTTCCATTTCCTATAACTGTAATTGGAATGTTTTGCTCCTTTGCAAATTTCAGTGTTGCAACTATATCTGACATTGTTTCAGGAATAACTAAAACATCTGCAGGTCCACCTATTTTAAATGTTGTGTGTCTGCTCATAGGCTCATTATATTTAATCTTTTCTTTTTCTATTATATTTTCAATACCTGATAAATTCAACATATATTTATTCTCCATCTTAATATCTTAGCAAAATGCACATAGTATATTATATTTACACTATGCGCATTATATCACAAAACTTAGTTAGATATCAACATATAAATAGTCCTTAAGTTATCATTTACTAATTGTATTTAAGTCTATATTATATTTTATATCCTATCTTTATTTTTAAATACTCTTGTTATTACTTTTTATTGTTCTATTGTATCAATTAACATCCCGTTTACATATATACCTAAAATAAGCATCTTTCCGTCTTTTACCCTAACTTTAACATACGAATTTTCAATGTTTTCTTGATATATAGCTTCAGCTCTTAATGATTTCTTCTCGTTCATGTAATACCTAGTTGGTGTTTCTATAGTATAAGTATTGTCAAATGAACTATATGCTTTTGTTTTATAGTATGAACTGGTATCTGTTGGTTTTGTATCGCTTATTGATTGGAAATATGCATATCCATCTGACCTTTTTCCTATTCTTACATAATAGCTAGAATTAATTTCATTATTCAATCTATCAGAGTTATATGAATAAACTTCATTCTCTTCAAACCTTATCTCTAAATAATTACCTCTAAACATATCATAAGGATCATACGCCTCAACTTTGAATAAAAACTCTTCTCCATGTTTTAATGTTTGTGTATTAGTTATAATTATATATATAGGTATGCAAAATAATACTAGAACCACTGTTATATAAACAAATACTTGTTTTTTAGTTAATCTATCCATTAGTATTACCTCCTAGTCTTCTTTTTATAACATTAGCACTTATGATAAAACTAGAACCAGTAATTAAAAACATTACACTCTTTGTTAAAAAGCCTAAATCTGAATTCATAAATCTTATCATTATTAAAATAAGAATTATTGCTATTCCTTGCATAGCCTGTCCATATACATTCTTATAATTGCCATCAATAATCTTGTATACTCCATATGCAATTGTTAATATGTTAATTAATATAAATAGTAACGTTGCATCCATTTTTGTATATTGTACGAGAAATACAAATATAAATATAAATATTTCTTTTATATCTTTATATACTTTAGATAAATATATAAATACTCCTGCTATTAATGATAATATTAAAGTATCTACATCAAACTGCATATATTCTACATACCCTAACACATCCGATGATATACATGAAATTAATAAGTATACTATAAAAATTAATCTTAATAGACTGCTAATAACATTTTCCTTTTCAAATAACTTTATTGTAATTAAATGTAATAAATATGCATATATAATTATCGCATCTATTCTTAAAACTTCTTTTAAGAATAATATTAGGGTTAATATTATTATATTGAAAAACCACATTAATACATTTTTGCTACAATCTTTATTCTCAATATAGTTAATAAAATTATATATAAACAAAGGTAATGCTAATAATATTGTTCTAAATAAAGTTATACTCTCTCCTAAATAACTATTAATATTCATTGCATAAATTATTGTACAAAATCCATATATAAATAAAGATATGCTATTTCTAAGTGTTAACATTATAGGTAAAAACATTAGCATTGATATAAAAAATATTTCAAATATTTCCATTTGTATATGAAATATCTGTGTGATTAATGAATTCGTTGCAATTATTGATAGTGGTGCAAATATACTTGTGTATAATGAGATTTTATATTCCTTTGTTGCTATACACTTATACATCATAATACTAGTAATTATTAATGGGATAAATGATATTAATACTTTTATTCCCTTAGGTATTGTATCCCAATTAAATGCAAATATAGTTATTATACTTAGAGCTATTAATAGTATTCCTATTGCTGTAAATATCGTAACTAATGACGCTTTATCCTTTTTGTTGGTCTGAAAATGCTTGTCTGCTTCTATATACTGTTCTGTAGAAATTATATTATTATTCACTAATTCTGATAATTTTAAACGTAAAAAACTATACTCTTTATTATTCATAATATCCTCCTTTATTTAACCATTAAATTGAATCAAATAAGAATCCACCCATATACACATCTATTAGAGGTGTCATAACAGTAATTACAAAGAATACTAATACTATTCCTATAAAAATATACATTATTTCCGGTAATAACTTTATTGTTCTTGCTATAGATTCATTTATCTCTTGTCCTAAGTATTCTTCTATCTTAACCATCATTTCTGTTAAGTCTGTTTGCATTCCTATTTCAAGCATTTCTATAATCATTGGAGAGAAAGCCCCTTCTATTGCAAATGGTTCTATCCAAGATCCTCCAGATAATAGGTTGTTTTTTCCTGTTTCTATTAATGCTAATATATAATAATTTGTTGTAACATGTTTAGATACTTCTAAACTCTCCTGAATACGCATTCCATTTTTGATATTCAGTAGCATTGCCTGGAAAAATTTACTTGTAACAATATTTAAATTTAATTTACCAAACACAGGAAATTTAACTTTAAATTTATCCCATCTATATCTTCCTCTTGGCGAAGATATTAAAACTCTAAACAATACATACATTAATGCTATAATTGCTAAAACTATGTACCAATTTGATATTATCCACTTTGACATCTCTATTGCTACTTGTGTAAGCTTTGGTAGTTCTTTGTCTGAGTCAAACATTTCATAAACATTTTCTATCATTGGTGCTCCAAAAAGTAATGTTACCATCATAACTACCATTATAAGTACAAACTGTAATATTTTAGGAATTAATATTCCTCTTAAAGTTTTTCTAAGTTTTATATTGCTTTCCATGTAATCTCTACCATATTCTAATGCAACATCTAAGGAGCCTGATTCTTCACCAACCCTTACAAAGTTTGTATAAAGTGGCGGGAAAACTTTAGGATATCTGGACATTACATTATTAATAGTTTCTCCCGAGTCCACTCCTATAATCATTTCTTCTATTATTTCTCTTAACTTTTTATTTTCTGAACTGTTATATACAGATTCTAAAGCCGTTATATTATTGAATTTAGCTTTTTTTAATATATACAAATTATTAGTAAATGTTAATACATCCTTTGGTTTTATAATGCCTGGTAGACCAACTTCTGCTGTTAATAAAGATGTAACTTTAGAACCTTTGACATCGGGGATATTAAGCTTATTCTTTTTACCTCTTTCATTTTTAGAAATTCCTATTTTAGCAAGTTTATCATAATTTACTTTTTTCTTACTTTTTTTAGGTTGAGTTATTTTTTTTGCTGTAACAGAAATAGGCATCATTTTAGTGGCTTTTATTTTTTGTATTACTTCCGATCTGTTTTTAGCGCTTATAATGTTTCGTATAATCTTTCCATTTTTTAGCACTGCTTTATACTTGTAATCTGGCACTATATATCTCCCCCTATTAATTTCAATATATAATCATATTGATCATCTTCAACAGCTTCTCTTATTTTATCAATAGTAATTTGACCATTTTTATATGCTTGTACGAATGATCTTTCAAAACTAATAGTTCCTTGTGCATTTCTAAGGTTAATAGCATCTTGTATTTCTGATATACTAAATGTTTCTTGTCTTATTAATGCTGCTAAGGTTTTGTTAGTAACCATTATTTCTGGAATCATTAATAATTCATCATTTTTGTCCTTAACTAATTTTTGAGAAATTATAGTTTTAATAACACTTGAAAGAATATATTTTATTGACTTTTGTTCTGAAGGTTCATAAAACCCTAGTATTCTATCTAATGTTTCACCACAAGATCTTGTATGAAGAGTACCTATAACTAGAGTTCCGGATTCTGCCAAATCAAGTACTGCATCCATTGTAGATCTATCTCTAATCTCTCCTATAATTGCAATATCAGAATCTTCTCTTAACAAGTTTATAACTCCATCATAATAGCTTGGAATATCTCCTGCTTTTCCTACTTCTTTTTGAATTATAATAGACCTGACTGATTCATGAGTATATTCAACAGGTTCTTCAAGCATAACTATCTTTTTATTTTCTTTTCTATTTATTGTTTGAACTAAAGCATTTAGAGTTGTTGTTTTTCCTGAGTTTACTTTACCAGTTATAAGTATTAGACCACTATTAAACTGACCAATAACCTTTATTATATCTGTTAAATTATGTTTTTCTAAATTTATTCTTTCATTTTTAATAACCCTTATCGAAAAAGTCGGTGTATCCATACTCATGCTTGAATTTATGCGAAACCTTTTTCCTTTATATTCATAAGAAATATCTAGTCTTTTTGTTGCTTCAAAAATTTCAACTAACTCAAGACTATCATTTACTAAATGTTCCATAAGTCTTTCAAGGTCATATTTAGTTAAAACTTCTAATTCCTCTTTAGTTATTAAATCTTTTTGTAATCTATATACTGGCGATCTTCCTTCTAACAGATGTATGTCTGATGCCCCTATTTCTATTGCTTTATCCAATATTTTTAAAAACTTTTCCATAATACCCCTTTATATATTAATTCTCTTTTCAATTTCCTTTATTGTTGTAATTCCCTTTAAATATTTATTTACTGCATCTACTACTAATGGTTTATATTCAGTTGTTTCCATTGCATATCTCTTTAAGTCAATTACGGATCTGCCAGAAGCAATTAATTCTTTTAAATTATCATTTATAAATAAATTTTCAAATACTCCTACTCTTTCATAATAGCCTAAATCTGTACAATGTTCACATCCAGTTGCCTGGAAAACAGTTGCATTTTCTAAATCAAACTTAACTTTATTTAATTTTTCTACTTTATCAATAAAAATCTTATCTTCTTCTGTAATAACATGAGGTTTTTTACATTTTTCACATAATCTTCTGATTAACCTTTGAGAAATAACTGTTGCAAATGTGGATGATATATCATAATCCGATATCCCCATTTTTCTTATTCTTGTTATAGCCTCTATTGAATTCGTTGTATGTATAGTGCTAAGTACCAAATGTCCTGTTTGTCCTGATTCTATAGCAGTTTGTGCTGTTTCCTTGTCTCTTATCTCACCTACTAGTATAATGTTTGGATCTTGTCTTAATACCGTTCTTAATGCTCCTGCAAAAGACGTATCATGCCCTATTTCAACTTGGTTTACACCTTCCATACGAATTTCTACAGGGTCTTCTATTGTAACAACATTAATTTCTGGTTTGTTTAAATAATCCAAAATGCTATACAGAGAAGTAGTCTTACCTTCACCTGTTGGTGCACATAACAATATTATACCATTTTGTTTGTTAAAAGCGGTTTTTATAGTTTCATCATCTGTAGGATAACCTAATTCTTTTAAGCCACGTACTTTTGATTCTTTCTTTAAAAGTCTTAAAACAAACTTTTCACCATGTATGTTCTTTTGAGTAGAGACACGAATACTGTAATCCTCGTATGAGTTTATTCTACCATCTTGGTCAGTGGTTATTTCTTGGTGCATATTGGATATTGATTTAATTCTTCCTGTAATTATTCCTTGCCTTGATTTTGGTAATTCTGATACTTCAACAAGTTCACCATCTATTCTATATCTAATACGAACATTTTTTTCAAGAGGTTCAATATGTATATCACTTGCTCTTTGCTTGATAGCTGTATGTATTATATTATCAACTAGGATTGTTGTATCTTTTTCTGAAGTATCTACAAATTTATCTTGAACGTTTTTTACTTCTCTAATTTGCTCCATTATCATTGTGTATAAAGTAAAATATTGTTCCATTTGGAATCCCTTATTAACAAGTAATAATTTTACCTCGTTAACTGCTTTTATATCTAATGGATCAGAAAATGCGACTTTAACTGTTGTTCCATCTATTTCAAAAGGTATTGCCTTATTATTTATAACAACATCCCTTGGAAGAAATTCTGCATAGTTTATAGATATGCCCTTACTTAAATCAACTGTTTTTTGTTTTATTTGTTCTGCAATTGCAGATATTAACTTTTTCTTATCGCACATATTTAATATGTCTACTACTTCACCTATTTTAAACTCCGGATGTCTTTTTTGATAAGTTAATGCTTCTTGTAGTTGTTCTTCTGTTATTAATCCTTTCTTAACTAATTCTACACCTATTGGTGCTTTTCTGCTTTTAATATTTTCAAACATTTTTTCCTCCCATTGCTTCTTTGTAAATTATTTTAAATATATAGATATTCTAAATGCAATTCCTACAAATGACCCATTAATTGATGCTGTAGGACGGTGACTTACACTTGTTGTTTCTCCACCTAAAGAATGTCTTCCACCTCTATTAATTCCATAAGAAGAAGAATACTCCATAGTCCATTCCGCATAATTTCCTGCTAAATCATATATATTATGAGCTTTCCACGCTTCACTATATCCTGTTTTTCTAGCTACACCTGCCCCAGTTCCTGCAGCCCCAGTTGAATTAGAATGATTTCCCCATCCTCTACTATCTGTTACATTTATTCCTGATTTAGTATGTAACCATGTAAGTGTTGTATCCCACTGTACTCCATATGTCAGATGACTTACAATATCTGGATGATTTTGATATAGCGATCTTGCTTTTGCTACTGCTGTATCTAAGCTTATAACATTTGTTCTTGATGTTCCCCATTTTATATAATTAAATACAAACTTGTCTTTTTGAGAAACTACTTTTGCATTTATAGAATTTGAAGAGGAAGTTCTTGTAGTTGTTGTTGTTGCATCTCCTGCTTCATATCTTCCTATGTAAAAACCTTTATACTTATTTACACTTCTTCTTAAATTGTTATATTCTAATACTTCTCCTGTTGGATCTTCTGAAACTTTATAAGGTTCTATATAATTTGTTGGTGTGATCGTTCCAGTATAGGTTGTTGTTGTATAAAATTTATTTATATCTTCTACTGGCACCCATACAAATTGGTTTCTTGTTTTTTGAGCAGTATCCACATTTGAATCTGTAACAGCTTCTTCTCCTTCATAAATTACTGCTCCCCCTTCATATGTGTTTTCAGTTGCTACGTTTGATAATACAAAACCCCTTGGTACTGGTATTTCATAATCATCACTTGTTCTTGTCATATTATGCACATTTTTTCTTTCAGCAATGTATCTATCCTGCTTATTTAACACTTTTTCTATTTTTTCTTTGTATGTTTTTCTTATATTTTCTTCATAATTTTCCTGCATATATTTCATGTGTCTTATATCCGAATTAGTAGATACTGCATAAGTAAGAAAAACTATTGCAGAGAGAATAACAACTAAAGTACCTGAGCCAAACTTTTTGCTTTTCTTTTCTTCCATAATTAGCTCCTCCTATATTAAGATGTTTTTATTCCAATTTTAATATTTCTTTCTGTTATATTTGTATATTTATTAAATTTTAAATTAATATCAATATATCCTGCAGTCCCATTTACTTCAAAATTTGTAACATTTTTAATCAGTTTTCCATTGTTTTTATATATTATTCTATCTTCTTTGTTATATCTATACTCATCATTATTAGAGAAAATAATCTTTTCTTCAATTGGAGTCTTTTGAATTAAAACATTGTTGCTTTTATTTGAACTCTCTAACAAGTTGTATTCTAGTTTATTTATGTTAGATATATTTATTGCATTTCCCCTGTCTTCAAATAAATTCTTATTTGTTCTAGATGATATCATTATAGTAATACTAGAGAATGCAAAAAACAAAGTAACATAAATAACTATAGATAATAGGGTAAGTCCTCTTTTTTTATTAATCATACTATTACTCCTCAAATACCGCCGTTTCAAATTCTAGTTCTTGTTCTATATTATTAAGATTATAATTTACAACTACTTTCATTTTTTTAGCATTTTGAAGTATTATATTGTCTGATGAATCTAGATATTCTATAACTTCAAGATTATATGTGTAAGTGTAATCTTCTATTGTTTTTTTCTCATTTATTATAGTATTTATATCTTCAAAATTCTTTATTTTGTTTTCTTCTAATACATTAATTGCTACATTCATTGCATCTGAACGAAGTTTTGCAGATAACATATCATCTTCATAGTTTCTCGTAGTATAAATTGTTGCAATATAATATATTATAAAAGCAAAAACAGCTGCTAATAATTCTATATTAAAAACTCCTTTTTTAGAATTCATAGTTTTTTTTTCTACTTCAGTCATTTTTGATTTCATTATAGCTGAACCAATTATAAGTACTAAAGCGATATATATTAACAAAGTTATCAACATTATCCATGAAATTCCTAAAAACAAGTATGTTGTCAGAAAAAACAAACCATTTGCTATTTCTAGCAAAAAATATCTTATACTTATCTTCTCTTTACAATATTTACATTTTGCTCCTCTAATAATATAGCTTAAAACTGGTATCAAATCAAAAAAACCAAGTTCATGTTTACAACTTGTACAATATGAACGTTTAATTAAAATATCTTGTTTACGTGGTAAACGATAAATAGCAAGTGAAAAGAAGCTTCCAAACAATGTTCCAATTATAAAGAAGCATATCATGTATAAAATGTTTAAATATTCTACCGTTTCCATTTTTCCCCCTTGTATTATTTCAGAATTCAAAATACATAGCAATCTCTATATTCTCAATTTTAAAATAACATAATAAATTAAGATTTTAGTACTAAGGACATATACATTATCATTATGCATATGTCCTTTGTACGATTAATCTTTCGTATTAGTTTAATTTTTTAATTTTTATT
>JAQUBQ010000010.1:17473-23130 GCA_028686615.1 Clostridia bacterium
ATTGTGATTACTAATACGATTAACGAAATACCTTTTTTCATAAAAAATTCCTCCTATACATATATATATCTAAACACTACAAGGTAAATAAGTAGTGCTTAAACCTTATTTATCTTCTGCAGAATTCGGTAGATTTGTTTTGTCTTTATCGTCGCTTTTTTTATTGACTTCTCCACCTTTATCTGCCCCAGAATTACCTTCAGTACCTGTTCCCGGATTAGGATTGGTACTAGCTTCCGAAGTTTCACTAGTAAAAGGATCTGTGTTGCCTTGTTTATACATTTTAGCTGATTTCCCTTCTTTTATGTCTTCAGACGTGATTCCGTATGTTTCTTTTAAATTTTCTTGAGGGACATCTTTTGTATGAGTATATGAAAAATCAGATTCTGAAATTTCTTCATATTCTTTTAATACTTCTAATGATTTTGGTGCATTTTGTGGCACAAATATCAAAAGTGCTACTAAAACTAATGCAATAATTACTACAAATGATATAATAAAATATATCCATGTACTTTTGCTCATATACTCTTTCACCTCTCTTAATCATTAATAGAATTTTTAAGTTCCTTTAATACTTTAAATTCTTTCACATTAAATGTTGTCTCTACTTCTGTTCCTCCTGCTGATTTCATACTAATGTTGTCTAATCTAAAACGTAAAGATTTATCATTTTCCACTTCAAACACAAAGTCTGCTAAATTAATATAACTTCCTTTTAATTTAACCGTAAGTGCTGTTGGATCAGAAGTCATTCCCGATGAAATTCCCCCTGGTGCATTATTTTCATCACTTCCCTCTTGACCTGATTGTGGTCGTGGATTTTGTGAATTTATATTGTCTGATTTATTTTCATTATCTGCTTTATTTGCATTTCCTTCTTGAACTGGTGGAGTCTCTGCTCCAGCATTTGTGTTAGGATTAACTCCCTGTGGTGATGCATAATTATCATTTGTCGCTCCTGCTATTGTGCCATTTGGTTCTACTACCATAAGTTCTAGTTTGTTTATTTTAGCATAATTGCCTAAAACAATCCAAACATATTCTATGAAATATTCTTCTTCTTTCGTTGCTTCTTTAATTGCGTTAATTGTTTCATCACTTATAAGTTCATATCTTTCTTGTTGAACTGCAAATTCTTTTTTAGTTGCTTCTAATGTTTGTTTGTTTGTGTTGTTTTGAGTCTCTGATGTAACTAACTCATTCTTTTTATTCTCAATACTTTCTTTTTTTTCAGCAATCCCCATTACAGAAATCACTTCAATGTTACCTATCTTAAATCCGGTAACTAAAATATATAATAATATTCCAATTATTACTACTAGACTTACCAAACAAACAATTAATTTTATTATTCTCTTATCCATTATGGCAAATCACCACCTATACTTACTTCGATTTCTTCTCCATGTGTTACCTTTTCTATTTTAACTCCATTTATTATGCCTTCTAACTTAAGTTGTGATACAAAATATCCAAGTGCTGCATATGAATTAGATTTCGCTACAATTTCTAGATGTTTATTATCATTAGATGATATTGATATAAGTTGTACATCTTTTGGTATAAACTTCATTATTTGTTGCATAAAATTTGCAACATTATATGTTCTATAGTTACCAATATCATTTGCTTGTATTTTATCTACGATATTAACAACCATGTCGTTTACTTCTTTATATTTTTCTTTATTTCTTGTTATAAATTCAGTGTCTTTTTTTATTAAAGCCGACTGTTCATTTATTTGAGAAATACTATTATCTATATCTTTCTCAATTTTTTTTATTTGTTTTGTATATGTAATTCCAAATATTAAATATCCTACAATTAGTGTGCCACCTATCAAATTCGCCAAAACAACCTTTTCTGTTAGCGAATTTAGATTCTCATATGAGAAAGTTGGCATTTGAACTCCTATTTTTTTTAATGCTTTTTTATTAAATCCTTTTTTACCAGCTTTTTTTTCTAGTTGATTTGAAAAATTGTATTTTTCATATTCTTGTAAAAGCATGGCATTTGCAAGTGCTGCTGCTGAATTCGATTCAATTACTTCTGCAACGTTTCTTATTCCTACTCCACCTTTTGTAAAGTATGGTTTTAAGATTTGTGCTGTCATACCAAAGTATTGTTCAAATAAAATATCTATATTAGTAAATAAAACTGCCATTCCACTAATAAACATTTTTTGGAATTTACCACGATATGGTCTTAGAGCGGTTTCTATGTGATGTAATATCTTTTGAAGCACAGGTTCTATCAGTTTTTCAATTTCTGGATTGTTTAAATTTGTTTCTTGTGTATATACATTTATTGTTTTACATGTTTCATAAGCTTTAGCATATGAACCCACGTAATCAGCTATATCCTCTACTATCCTTTTCATTCCTTCTTCAATCGGGATTGTTGCTACTTGTTTACCTTCTAAAACAATGTTTAATGTTGTTTCTTCTTCTATATTAATTACTGCATAGTTCTTTTCTTCTTTTGGAACAAGTCCAGAAACAACACTAGAAAGTGGATAAACCCCTTGGATTTTTAAACTCTCTATTTTAGAATATTGTTCAACATCACTTTTATTTACATATAAAATATTAACTTGTTCATTTTCGCTATTTTTTAAGGAATCAAGTATATCAAAAGTATACATTAACATGTTTTTGTTTAAACCTTGTTTATTTGCTATATCTTCAATTTCAATATCAATCATACTAGCTTTATTACTTTTAGACAATGTTTTTATTACAGGTATACTTTTATGGTTTTCTTTTGTCACGTTAATAGCTATTGGTACATTCTGGCTATTAGTTTCAAGTACTATCTCGTCAATTACTTCTTTTGCGCCACCTAGAATATATTTACTTCCAACAGCTTCTATGTCTATGTTTTTGTTTTTATCAATATGTAATTTAATATATTTTACAACTTTATCACCTACATATATTCCTAAACACCTTTCCATATTTTCTCCTTAATATTGCCAAGTTTAAGTCATTTACTAATATACAAATAATATATTAATTATTGTATTAAAGCTTCTTTTCAGATATTGTAAGTTTATCATATGGTTTCATTAAAATCAACGTTGAATTATCTTTGCAATTTAAAAAACATCTTATTGTAATCTATTTGTAATATTCTGCGTTGAAATGTAAAATAATATAACAAAAGAGAAAATAATTTCTTATTTCCTCTTTTTTTAAAAGCTTTAACAATTTTTTCTTATACAGGTCTTGGCATATTAAAGTCACTGTTTTGATTTTCATTTTTTGTATTAACAACCATTACTTCTGTTGTCAATATCATTGATGCAATTGATGCTGCATTTTGTAATGCACATTTAGTAACCATAGTTGGATCAAGTATGCCCGCATTTTTCATATCTACAAATTTTTCACTTAAGACATCATATCCTTCTCCATCTTTTAGATTTTTAATTTTATCTAATATAACTGCTGATTGAACTCCTGCATTTTCTAAAATTTGTTTTGCCGGTGAATTCAGAGAACTCATCACTATCATTGCACCAATTTTTTCATCCCCTTTCAAGTCTTCACATTTTTTTTCTATATTTTTTATTATATTTAAGTATGTAATTCCTCCTCCTGCTACTATCCCTTCCTTCGTAGCAGCCTCTGTAGCTGCAAGAGCATCCTCAATACGTAGTTTTTTTTCTCTCATTTCTGTTTCTGTTGGACATCCAACTTTAATTACTGCAACACCTCCAAGAAGTTTAGATAACCTTTCTCTTAACTTTTCAATCTCATACTCTTCTTCCTCATCTTCTATTCTTTTACGTATGTTTTTTATCCTAGCTTCAATCTGTGACTTAGCCCCAGCCCCATCTACAATAACAGTTGAATCTTTACTTATTTTTACCCTTCTGGCATTTCCTAAATCATTTATTTCCACGTCTTTAAGACTTTTGCCTATTTCTTCAGATATAACATTTCCTCCTGTAAGACATGCTATATCTTCTAACATATCTTTCCTTTTATCTCCAAAAGATGGTGCCTTTATAGCTACAGAAGTAAGCACTCCTCTGATTTTATTTATAATCAAAGTAGATAGGGCCTCTCCTTCTACATCATCTGCTATTATTAATAACTTTTTACTTTGTTCTACTACTTGCTCTAAAATTGGTACTATTTCTTGTATTGAAGATATCTTCTTATCTGTAATTAATATATATGGGTCATCTAGATCAATTTCCATCTTTTCTGTATCACTTACCATATATGCAGAAAGATATCCCCTATCTAGCTTCATTCCTTCTACTATTTCTAATTCAGTATTCATAGTTCTTGATTCTTCTACTGTAATAACTCCATCAGCAGTTACTTTTTCCATTGCATTTGCTATAATTTCACCTATTTCCTGTTCTCCTGCAGACACTGCACCAACTCTTACTATATCTTCCTTTCCTTTTATATCTGTCGAACATTTTTCCGCCTCTTCTAAAGCTATTTTAGTAGCCTTATCCATACCTCTTTTCAGCATTACAGGATTTGCACCATTTCTTACTTGTTTTAATCCTTCTTTTATCATTGTTCCTGCTAATACTATAGCTGTTGTGGTCCCGTCTCCAGCCATATCATTAGTTTTCACTGCGACCTCTTTAACTAGTTCTACTCCTATATTTTCAAATGCATTTTCAACATCTACTTCTTTTGCTATTGTAACTCCATCATTTGTTATAAGTGGAGATGCATAATCTCTTTCAATTACAACATTCCTCCCTTTAGGACCAAGTGTAATTTTGGTAGCATTCATTAGCATTTCTACTCCTCTTTCCAATGCATCTTTTGCTTCTTCTGAAAACAAAAATTCTTTTGACATTTGTTCTATACCTCCTTAATAATTGCTAATATTTCTTTTTCTTCTAATACAATGTATGTAGTATTTTCATATTTAAACTCTACACCTGAAAAATTAGATATAATTGCTTTATCCCCCTTTCGAAGTCCTTTGTTTAAATCTTGACTTACAGAATATATTATTACTTGTTTGGTATTAACATCACTCTGATTATTTAAAACTAGTCCTGATTTAGTTTCTTTTTTTTCTTCTGTTAAGTTAGCAATAATCTTTCCCTTTAATGGTATTAACATTTCTTACCTCCTTAAAAATACAAAAGCCTAAGCTCTATGCTTAGACTAATATATTCTTTATTTTTTAAATCATCAACTTATATTCTTTTATTAGAAATATCTCGATCTTTCTTTTATCTTTTCGACAAGCTATACTTAATTCTTACTTGACCACTCTTTAGCAAGAATCAAATCAGATTCATAAGGTATAAATTCGCCTTTAATCTTTTGATATACTTCTTCTCCTTTTGCAAGAAGTACGATTACATCCCCTTTTTTAGCATTAGATAAAGCTTTTTCTATAGCTTCTTTTCGGTCTTCAATTATTTCATATTTGTTTTTGTCGTTTATAAACGTTGCAATATCAAGGCAAATATCCCTTACCTTTTCGTATTGAGGATCATCTGCAGTTAGGTAGATATAATCAGAATTCTCCCCTATAATTTCACCAAAATCTTTTCTCCTTGCATATGCTTTACCACCAGGTGCCCCTCCTACTGATATTACTCTTCTATTTGGATATTCTTGTTTTACCATTTCATATAATGCTGAAAAACTTAATCTATTATG
>JAQUBQ010000070.1 GCA_028686615.1 Clostridia bacterium
AAATGCAATATGGTTTTGGGATGAAAATAATACCTAATCAGAAACTGGCTTTTCTCCAGTATCTTTTTTATGATGCTAAAGGTGAAGAAATTGATATGAAAGAAAATATCGAAATCAAATAGAAAATAAAAAGAGGATGTGTCAAAAGGCATATCCTCTTTTCTTTTACTATTGTCTCGTCCTAAAATAGCCTTACACTAAAATAAGTAATGTTATGGAAAAATTAAAAAATCAGTATATTAAACGTACTCAAAAGGACTTCAGTTTATCCTTTAAGTTAGCTGTAATAAAAGGAAATAGAGAGTGATTTTATTATCCAAACAGATACGATGCATAAGTATGGCATTCAAGGTCATGCTACAATTAACCGTTGGTACAATCAATATGAAAGATTTAAACATTATAGTCTAAAAACAACATCTTTTATGAAAATACCTAAACTAATGAATTCATGAACTAGAACAGAAGTTATGCTTAATGGAACATCAAAACAATTTTTTAGAATGGAATCAGAGGATAAAGCTACTATTCTAGAGATCGCTTAATTGATATAGCAGAACGAGAGTATATAATCCCTATACGAAAAACTCCATTTCCGAACAATCCACGAGTGTGATAAAAAGAGAAAAAAAGTAATAAAATACCTTTTCCAATTGGTAGGGATAAGTAGACAGAAATATTATCAGAACTTATAGAAAATTGATAAGAATTAGGCTCAATGTTATAAAACTTTAGCTTTAGTTGATACTATTAGACATTTAATGCCACGAATAGGACCCATAAACCTTATCATCTGCTCAAGGATATTTTGCATTCAATAGGTGTTGGACGTGATAAGTTTTTGTTGTTTTAAGAGTTAATCAACTGTTGATTAAACCCACAAGGAGTTCTCATATAACTACTAATTTACATCATCGCTTTAGAAAATATAAAATCTAATACTAGTATGGATTTAGTTCATCTTTAACAGGCATGAGTAGCTGATATTATCTACATTGGTAGTAGAGTTAATGCTTATCTAAACTTAATTACAAATGTTTATTCTAAACGAATTATGGGCTACAACCCACAAATACTCCAATGCTCCTAAATAAAAAAAACACAACATTTATAAAAATAGCACAAATTCACTTTTTATATTATTCTTTAATTTCCATCCTATCTTTTGAAACAAAACAAATCAATTTTGATATATAAAAGAATAAAACACTATATAAACCACCTATAATCATTCCTCCTAACACATCACTGGGATAGTGTACACCAAGATAAATACGTGAATAACTTATAAGTATAGCCCAAGATAACATTAATATTGTGGTTTTTTTTCTATAAAAATAAAGAGATATTAAGATAGCAAGAGCAAAAGAATTTGCTGCATGGCAAGATGGAAAACCATATCTTCCACCACGATAATCATTTACTACATGTATAAACATTGAAACTGGATTATCAAGGTTCGATGGACGAAGTCTTTCCACAATAGGACGTATTAATGATGCACAAGTCTGATCAGTTATTACAATAGTAAGAATTATAAAAATTAAATAAAGTATACCATATTTCCATGTATTACAGTAAAATAAAAAGAAAGTCAATAATAAATATAGAGGCACCCAAACCCATTTTTCACTAACTGCCCACATCAATTGATCAAGAAAAGGAGTATGCAAACCATTAAGTAATAATAATAGTTTTTCATCTATTATTGTTAACTGTGACATAGCTTGCAAAAAAAGATTTATCATGTCTTTGCATTTTGCTGATTTATACAAACAAAAATAGAAGACAATTTTGCATATATTTTGAATTTTAAGCTCTCAAATTAAAATATAGAAATATTAACAAATTGAAATCCCAATATTTAGCTATAGCCACCATAAATAAATACATTCAAAATATCTACAAAATTTCGAATTATCTTTCAAATGATTCATAAATATAAAAAAAGAACCATGAGAAAGAAACAAGAAAAATTTTTACTTTATATAAGTGTATGTATAGCACTAACCCCCATACTTTTATTTCGTGATTTTACACCAGGAAATGAACTTCGTTACTTAAGTATTGCCGATGAAGCTCTACGCACCCCTGTTTTCTTTGCCTTTACCAACCATGGCATACCATATGCCGATAAACCACCACTCTATTTTTGGATAATAATGCTGTGTAAATGGATTACTGGAGATCATCATATATGGTTACTTTCATTATTTTCATTACTTCCTGCACTAGGCATTGTTCAAATTATGGATCAATGGACTTTGTATTATATAAATGATAGAAGTCACTTATTAGCAGAACTAATGTTATTAACATCTGTATTATTTATTGGAGCAGCCGTCACGTTACGTATGGATATATTGATGTGTTTTTTTATAATTCTTTCCTTACATAGATTCTGGATGATATGGAAAAAAACAGGAAATATTAAATGGAATAAATGGCTATTCCCATTATTTATCTTTTTATCCGTTTTCACTAAAGGCCCATTAGGGTTACTTATTCCCTTTTTTTCTACAACTTTATTTCTTTTCATTTCTGGAAGTATTAAGCATTTTTTTCGTTATTGGGGATGGTACACATGGAGTATATTATCTATATGTTTTTTACTTTGGTTCAGTGCAGTATATATAGAAGGTGGTGTAGAATATCTTTATAACTTACTTATACATCAAACAATAGATCGTGCAGTGAATTCATTTCACCATAGTGAACCATTTTATTATTATACCATCAGTATATGGTATAGTATTGCTCCATGGTCACTTCTCATATTAAGTATACTTGCAACTCTATTGCGAGAAAAACTCATTCATAATGATTTACAACATTTTTTTCTCTGTATAATTATTACAATATTTCTATTATTATCCTGTATAAGTTCCAAATTACATATTTATTTGTTACCTATTATTCCATTTTTAATTTATTTCGCAACTATGTTTCTCTCCCACTTTTATAATAACTCTTGGATACGTATAACTTTAATAATTTCAGCAATATTGTTTACTGTGGCTTTTCCTGTTTTACTTATTATTTCATCAAACCCAAAACTGTCTTATTTAAACGAAAACATATTTTATATTGCTTCTATAATCTTAACTCTAAACGGAATTTATTCTCAATACTTATTATATAAGAAAAAAAAAGAAATAAATATTTTTAAAGTTATACGTCAAATGGGGATTGGAATACTCCTTACTATTTTTATTGCTGGATGGACTTTACCAAAACTTAATCTTGAAATAGGATATGGCACACTTTGTAAAAAAGCCTTAGAATTATCATCTATACATTGTATTACAAATTTTTACACATGGCATATTTCCCGTTCAGAAAATATGGACGTCTATCTACAACACCCAATACATATTATTAAAAATAATGAAGAACCATTACTCAATATAAATAAACCTTTTTTATTATTAACACGCAAAAGTGATTTACATCATTTTCCTGGGAAAGAAACACATACTATTGGGCGATTTGCCGTAGTAATTATGTCCATAAAATAAATTATATAAAAACAGTTCAAAATATTACTATGAAGTTATGTTTTCCATCTTTGAATTTATATTGTACTGTCCATCTGTGCAAATCACAAATGGATTTTACAATAGCTAAACCTAATCCATTTCCTTTTTTTTGGATGGTATCACTAGAAAAGCGATGAAATACTTTATTAGCATCAAGAGGTTTATTATCTATAGAAAAATTACTAATTAATAATTGGTGATTTTGTACTAAAATTTGTATTCTTCCATCGGAAGGAGAATAACGAATAGCATTAATAACGAGATTTTTCAATAAACATTCTAATAAAAAAGGATTAGCTCGTAATGTATTAGTAGAAAAAGTTTGTTTGTTTTTTACTTGAATGTTATGCTCATGAAATACATTATACATTAAAAGTAAATTAGAAAGAAGAACCATAATATCCACTTCTTCTTGATCAGCATATTGTTCATTGTCAATTTTTGCCAGCAAAAGTAAATTGCGATTTAAATGACTCATACGCATAGTTAATTTATATAAGTCATCTACAAGAAGCATTTGTTTTTCATTCATTTTTTCTTGTATCAGTAAATCAAGTTTACTACGCATCAAAGCTAGTGGTGTTTGTAATTCGTGCGAAGCATTTTCTGAAAATTCTTTTTGTATACGAAACGTTTTACTATCTTTTTCCATTAATTTTATTAACGAATTATTTAAACGTTTAAACTCATAAATATCTGTTTCAATAAAATTAGGAATCTTACCTTGCATAATATTAAACAATTCAGTTTTACGTAAAGTATCATCGAAAGGATGCCATAAATGACGAGCAATAAAACGAATAGTAATATAGAACGAGAGACTGATAACAAAAAAAACAAGTAAAAACTGGATCATTATACCTGCGATGATATCCTGTTCCAAGTCTATTGCTGGAATTCCCTTTCCTTGTTCCACAGACTCAATAATGTGCATCATATCTTCAGCATAAAAATTCTTGGTAATTAAATAAAATAAGGGGACTGAAAACATAAAAACGATAGTCATACATGTAATGAACTTTATTCGTGTTTTAGATAATAATGTTCTCATAATTCTATTACCCATTGATATCCAACACCATAATAAGTTTTAATACAATCTGTTACACCTAATTCTGCTAATTTAGATTTAAGATTTTTAATATGAGCATACACAAAATTAAAGTCATCCAACATATCTGCCATATCACCACTAAGATGTTCAGCAAGTGCACTCTTCGACATCACACGATGTTCGTTTTTGATAAGGAATAATAATAACTCATATTCACTTTTGGTTAGATTAAGTGGTTTATTATTCGCCAATACTTTCTTACCTAATAAATCTATAGTCAAGACTCCCATTTGTATCGTGTTGTTACTTGTAAAACATTTACAACGTAATAGGGCAAAAATACGCATATTAAGCTCTGGTAAATGAAATGGTTTAGGAAGGTAATCATCAGCTCCAATGCGTAACCCTTCCACTTTATCACTAAGAGAATCTTTAGCTGAAACAATAATTACACCTGTTTGTGGAGCTTGTTGTTTAATATGACGTAGAATATCCAATCCATTTCCACCTGGCAACATAAGATCAAGTAATATACAATCATATTCATAAATATTGACTTTCATTATTGCTTCATTAAATGTAAAAGCTTGTTCACAAAGATAATCTTCATGATTTAAATAGCTTACAATACTATCTGAAAGTTCACGTTCATCTTCTATAATTAATAACTTCATTTCATTTTTTATAAAAAACAATAGCAATCAAAACCAACTTTTCTTTAGTTAATACTAAATATATTTATACTTATCTAATACACTGCTTAAAGTTATTATTTCATTAAGTTATAAATCTTCTGTGTATCTTTTGCGTTCAAACCTAAATAATTCCCGATAGACTCCCCCTTATTCTGGTGTAAACGTTTAACCATTTCATCAATGTTGGGTTGATCAATTCCT
>JAQUBQ010000071.1 GCA_028686615.1 Clostridia bacterium
ACAAGGATATGGATATAAAGCTAATGCAACAATACTTAATAATGATAATATTTCTACTCCTTCGCAATATAGAAATAATCCCAATAAACCTATTGCAGAAGTATGGATTGGACAGCATGTGCGTAGAATATTAATAAATGAAGCATATACTGGATGTATGATTTCTGGCATATCGGAAAAAGTTAGTTTTAAAAAGAAAAATACAAGAAGAAAGCCAAAAGAAGAATGGATAAAAATACCCAATACTCATGAAGCAATAATTGACATAAATACATTTAATGCTGTTAAAGAAATGATGGAAAAGAAAAAGTCATTTGCTCCTAAAACTAAAATTCCTTGTGTATTCGCAGGACTATTACACTGTGGCAAATGCGATTCTCCACTTTTTTTTATTAAATTAAAAGATAAACCAGATTGTTTTATGTGTTCAAAATATCATAGAGAAGGGAGGCAAAAAGAAGATAATCCTAAAAAAGGTTGTTCTTCACATAGAATACAAGAAAAAGAAATTAAAGATTTTTTAAAAAATCATTTTACTAATTTATTAAATTCAAAAGATTATCGAGATTATTTTTATAAGAATTTAAATGATATTAATTCAATAAAAAGAAATTATGAGAACACACTAAAAAGGTTAGAAAGTAATCTAAACAGACTTAAAAGTCAATATGAAAAAGTATATAACGAACACTTAGAAGATGAAATACCTGAATTTTTGTATAAGAAAAAATCAAAAGAATTGAAAGACAATATATCTATTATTGAAAAACAATTAAAAGAACTTAAAGATGAATATAAAGATTTTGAAAATGCAGAAACAAATGTTAATAAAATTGATGAACTTATTAATGAAATGCTTGAAAAAGGATTTACTAAAAGAGGCTTAAATTCTATTATTGATAAGATTATAATTTATGATGAAAATGAAATAACTTTAGAAGATAAAGAAAAATATAATATTGATGATGTGTTATTTAAAAATATTACAAATAATGGCGGCGTAGTCATTGTATCTAAATTCACAAATATTCAATATGTATTCACAAACTGGTGGATAGCTTACCTTATTGATACAAATAAATTTGATATAGATAAATTTATTAAAGAAGTAATAGAATATAAAGGAGTGAGTTAAGATTAATATGAAAATTTATAGAATTAAATAAATTAATTTAAATTAAAGCTGTTTTAAGACATTTTAATACGATAGAGGAACAACTACATTACTTAGCTGATATCTTTTTTCTATCATTAAATTATTAATCGGAGAGATAGTTTATACTATCTCTTTTCTTGTATTATAGAATATTATATAATAGAGGAGAAGTGATAATAATTGCAACGTCAAAAATCACTATTTTATAAAAAAATTAAATGTCACTGTGGACAAAATTTTAAATTTCAAAAAGAGCGAAAACATAATTGTTATATATGTAGCAATTATGCAAATTATAGAAAATGTGCAAGATTTGTTGTGCAAGAAGAATTACTTTTAGAATTTATTAAACGATATTGCGAAGACAAAAAAATAGAATTTAAAAATAATAATGAATTTATCAATAGTATCTTAAATTATATTTATATAAGAGAAGATAATAGTATAGATTTTGTATATCATGATAAAAGTTATCAAGTTTATTCTTCAAATTTAATTAAATATACAACTAATGAATAATTATACATAATTAATATTTAGTACGACACAATAATTAATATTATCAATAAAAATCATATTTTAGTACGACAATATTTAAATCTTACACGTCTTTAAAGTCTAAAATAATAATAAAAATGCATAAAATACATTTAAATACATAAATATTAATATAAAAATTGTAAAAAATAAGGATAATACAATGATAAAAATCACTATATTATCCTTATTAATTATTTACTTCCCATTCAAAGATTCTAATAAATTTACTCCTAATTGTACTAAAATACTCACTACAAAATATCTATCTTCATCCATCTCTATTTCAAAAGAGTTACATAAATCTTCAACATACTTAATTCCTGCTTCAACTTTCTCTTCCTTAGTATTCACATTAGCAAGTGTCTTTACATATTCTAGTGAATCTATAACCAAATCTGCTATTTGATTAATTGTATCATCAGAAGCAAAATTAAGTTCTTTTGTAGTTATTTTTATTACTGAAGCTATTGTTTTAGTTATATCAATTCCGTTTGTAATTTCTTCTGGTTTCACGTTATATTTCCTCATTAAAAAAACTATTCCAACAACAAATACTAATGCTAAGATAATAAAACCAAACAAATATATCATACTCCAGTCCATTATAAACCCTCCAATAATTTATTCAATATTTTATTGCTTAACCTTATTCCATATCATCATTACTATCAAAATCTCTAAAATCCTCAATAATCCTAATTATTTCTTCAAACGTCTTTTGTCTAACTACACCCCAAGATATAATATAATTTTCAAAATGCTCAATCTTAATAATATCTCTTACTTCCTTCAATCTACGAACTAGTATTTCTTTACCAATTAAGTCACTTATGAAAAATCACCCCTTATGCAATAATAATCTAGTCTTATGTTATTTTTATATTATTTGTTCAATCTATTTATCATTTCAAAGAAAAGCCAAAGAGATGTATTTTCATTAACTAAATCTTTTGCTTTCCAATTATCAGGATTCTTTAATTTGCCTTTTTTAAATAATTCATCTATAGCTTTTTCTCCAGTTATTTGTTCCCATGATTTTTCTGTCATTGGTTTTACCTCCTGAACAACTTGTTTTCCCATATTACTATATTCATTTTTTACATCATTAATTAATTGTTCAATACTAACTCCATGGAACTGCAAATAATCTACTGGGTCAGTATGTGACGTTCCACCTAAATTCTTTGTCACCCATTCATGTGTTACAAATGTTTTACCATATATCACATCTAATTTTTTATCAAAAAGTATTTTAGCCATTAACCAAGTATATCTTTTATAGGATTCTAAAAATTTATTTTTATCTTTGGTTTGACATAATTCCACATGAACATATCTTTGATTTCCATATTTACCTGCTCCCCATGCTTTATATTTAATGTCGGCAGTTTGAGTAATTGAATCATAATCTACAAAATAATGTACAAAGGCAGAAATCTTCTTCCAATCTCTTTTAAAATAATTAGATTCACCTTCATCACTATCTTCATAAACCGCTGTTGCATGTGCGCAAACACCTTCATAATTACCTATACCTGCCCTATATACTTCTTTCGGTAAATCAGAAGGTATCTTTTGTTTTATAGTATACATAATTAAATCGAACCTCCATTACTAGAGTCATTACTATTATTACCGCCTTTTAAACTAGGCAATAGAGATATGCTACTTCCTCCAGCAATAAATCCATATAACCAAATTAAAACAGTTTGTAAATTATTAGGTATATCAGTAAATTTAATAACTGAATATATTGCAACTCCTGTTAAAATAATTGCAAATATAATTAAACTACTAACTCTTTTTTCATCTCCACTAAAAAAATCTTTTAACCATTTCATAACTTTCACTTCCTTTACTCCAAATCCAATTAAATCCTTTAACTATAAAATATCCTAACTTTGAATTTAAAATTAATCCCCATATTATTCCAATAAAAAACGCATTATGAATAGTATTTATATAACTTAAAAATATAATGCTTGATGTAGAAAGCAAAATACACTTCTTATAATTATCTAAATGATTATTACTTTTAAAACTTCGTACTAATCCAAATCCTAACACTATTAATAAAGTTTTTAATACAATATTTAATAAAATAGAAATGCCTAACAAAATAGACATTTCTGTAAATTGGAAAATTATACACTGTGTACGATAATAATACCAATATCTTTTATGATTGTGGTATTTTTTATAAAGCTTCTGAGATAACCAATAGGATATTCTTTTAATAAACATTACTTAGGCTGTCTAGGTCGATAAACAAAAACCCATTTTGCTGTTAAACTATTTTTTAAGTTATTTTTAATCTGATTCTTTAATTTATTAATAAAAATTCTCATTTTTATACCCCCTTTTTAAATTTTATAAACATAATAATAAATCCTTGCAAAAGCCTTAAAGGTATAGATATAAATAATTTATAAAAATTATTTTTTATAAAACAATCATTTAAAAATGGATGGTAAAATTTTGATAATAATAATTCTAAAGCTATAGTAAAAAAACAAAAATAAATAATGATATATTTTAAAGATTGTTCTATATTTATTTGTTTACCATAATATATTTTCAAAATAAAAACATACAAAATTGTACCAATAACCATATTTAAAATCATATTTAATCCAATATTATCTATTATTTTTATTTCTTGAATTACAATTGAAAATACTGTAGATATTATTATTAACAATATAAATTTTATTTTGTTTTTAAAAGGATTTATACAACAACATATTAATACAAACCATAGTATAAAATAATTTTCAATTGTATTTAAAATAAATAACATTTTTAGCCTCCAAAATATTTTTCTACAAGTGTAGGAAAAATAAAATTTCCTGTTGTTGCCCAAACAAGTAAACTAATTATAATAATGCCTACAATTATTAAGACACTTCTTCCAAATATTTTCATTACTATATTTTTATTAAAATCTAATAAGTTAAAAGAAGTTTTATTTATTATTTCCTTTAAAGATTTTTTAATTTCATTCATTTCCGATTTTAAATCATCAACTTTTTCTATAGTGTAGGTTTGATATGATTTAATCTCAGCATTGTCAATTTTAGTATTATTAATTATTTCTTTTATATCATTTACTTCTTTCATCATTTTATTAATCACTTCTTTATCTTCTTCTCTTTGTTTCTTATCTTCTTTTCTGTCATTAATAACTTCTTCAAGTTTAGAAGATAATTTTATAAGTTCCTTCTCAACATCAGTCATATCTATATAGTCAGCTTTTTGTCTTTTTAGATTTTCTATATCTATTTTCATTTTATTTATATCTTGTTTAGCTATTTATAAGTCTTCTTTTATCTTTGAATTTTCATCCATAAATACACCTCCAAATATATTGCAATATACGATAAGAAGATGTATAATAAACATACACCATTTGTAAATTTGGTGTAATGGAGATAAGAACGATGGTTCGTACTTGATGTCTTATCTCCATTTTATATTATACACAATTTTTACTTAACATTTTCTACACTTCCTTTATCCGTAATTTATTTCGTAGATAGTCCGTAAATTATTATATATTATAAAACATTATAAAAAGGATAGAAATTACCATTAAAGTAAAATCTATCCTAAAACCATTAAATTTATACTTTGTTAAAAATCTAACCCTTGTATCACAACGTATGGATTTTCAAAAATCCCAACCAATTGCGTATTTTGTTCAAATATCATTTATGTCACAATATTATCCGAATTTGGAACTAATTATTGTTCAAGAATGGTATCAGTACATCTGCCATTCTTTTA
>JAQUBQ010000072.1 GCA_028686615.1 Clostridia bacterium
TCCTCCAGAAATAACTATTCCATTTCCCATTACATCAGCTGCTATTTCTGGTGGCGTTCTTTCTAATGTTTCATTAATTGCTCTTAATATTTCTTCTATAACTTTTTGCATAGCTACTTGTATTTCTGAAGTTGATACCGTAATAGTTTCTGGAAGCCCTGTAGTTAATTCCCTACCCTTTACTTGCATTTTTTCTTCTGTCATAGAAGAGTATGCCGCACCAATTGTGTTTTTTATTTCTTCAGCAGCTGTGCCACCTAGTAATACATTTCGTTTATTCTTTATATATTCTATTATATCCTTATCTATATCATCCCCTGCTACTCTAATAGATGTAGAGCTAACAATTCCGCCTAAAGATATTACTGCTACTTCTGTAGTTCCACCACCAATATCTACAATCATTGTACCTTCTGGACTATCAACTTTAAGTCCTGCACCTATTGCCGCTGCCATAGCATCTTCCATTACATAAACTTCCCTTGCTCCTGAAGAATAAACAACTTCTTCAACTGCTCTTTCTTCTACATCTGTAACCCCTGATGGAACGCATACTACTACCCTAGGTTTATTAAATAATTTCTTTTCTGTTACTTTGGAAATAAATTTTTCAAGCATCATTTTAGTCGCGTAAAAATTAGCTATAACTCCACCTTTTAAAGGCTTTAAAGCAAGTATTGTATCAGGTGTTCTTCCAAGCATTTCTTTTGCAATAGAACCTGCCGCTAGAACTTCATTTGTAATTCCATTTATTGCAACTACAGATGGTTCTCTTAGTACAATACCCCTCCCTTTTACATATATCATTGTTGTTGATGTTCCTAAGTCTACACCTATATCTTTTGCTAATATACTCATAATATTCTTCTCCTTTCTTGAAAAATACTATTGTCTAATTCTTTAATACTCACATACTTATTTTTTCCAATTATTATATGATCTAATACTTCTATATCAAACATGCTGCATCTTTCACACATCACCTTAGTAAAGTTTATATCTTGTTTACTAGGAGTTGGATCTCCACTAGGATGATTATGAACTATAATTATGCTACTCGCCATTTGTTTTAATGGTTCTACTAGTAACTCTTTTACTCCCACTACTGCTTTATCTTGAGCACCTTTTGAAATTGTAATCATTGATTTTACTATGTTTTTTTTATTTAATATTACTACTTTTATTAATTCTACTTGTTCGTCTTCTAATTCGTTTTTTAATAAATTATATATATCTATTGGGGATGTTATTTTTCTTATTGCTTCTTGTGAACATTTATTAATTCTTTTAGATATTTCCATTACTGCTTTTATCTGAATTGCTTTTACTCTTCCTATTCCTTTTATTTTTTTAAGTTCTTCAATAGATGCATTAGACAAATAAGAAAAACCAGAGAGTCCAGTATAGTTTTGGCTAAGCAAACTTTTAGCAAGCTCTAAACAGTTATTATCTTTTGTTCCTGTTTTAATTATAATTGCAAGTAATTCCGAATCAGTTAATTTAGCTGCTCCTAACATCTCTAGTTTTTCATATGGTCTATCCGAATATGGTACCTCTTTTATTGTTAACCTTTTTATTTTCTTTTTAACTATTATATAACCTTCTTAATTACAAATATTGAAGCGATGAATCCAAGTATTCCCGCTATATTAAGCTTAAACATAAAAGCAAATGTTAGTGTTAAAACCCCTAGGTCCAGCTCTATTGGTTTTGATAAACCTATATCCGTGCCAAATGCTAAAAAATCAAGCCATGAAACTTGCGTAGCTAATTCTCCTAAAAACATTCCAAGTAATATACCCATAAAAATTATCATTATTCTTAAAAAACTTTTCATATGTTCCTCCTACAATATATTGGTAATTATACCTTGAAACATCAAATATTTCAAGCATATTACAAATATATTTCAAAAACAGACTGTTTTTGTTTAACTCTGTTTTTACTGTATAATTGTGGTTTTAAGACGAATCAGCTTTATTATTTTATGTTGTATTTTATGATAACATGTAATATAATGTATTTTAAAATAAGGGAGGCAAAAAAATGAGCAAAGAAAAAATATTTAAAAATACTACTATTAAAAACACAAAAAACAAATTACAATCTCAAGCTAAAAAAATAGAAAATAGAAAAGAAGTAAAAAAAGTAAAAAAGGTAATGTCTGATTTTAAAAATTTTGCTATGAAAGGAAATATAATAGATATGGCGACAGGTGTCATCATAGGTACTTCCTTTACTAAAATAGTCAACTCTTTAGTTTCTGAAATAATAACACCTTTTATGAGTAAACTTACAGGTAAAGTGGATTTAAATGATCTGTTTTTTGCTCTTGATGGAGGGACCTTCTCTAGCATTGCTGAAGCAAAAGAAGCTGGTGCTGTTACTGTAAATTACGGAATTTTTCTATCTAATATAACAGACTTTTTAATTATTGCTTTTACAATATTCATATTTTTAAGATATACTTTTAACAAAAGAGCTAAGATTATAAAAGAAGAACCCGTAATAGTAACTAAAACTTGCCCTCATTGTATTACAGAAATTTCATTAAAAGCTACAAGATGTCCTAATTGCACATCTAAATTAGTAGAAAAATAAATGAAACAATACATATAAAAAAGGAACTAGAAATTATCTTTCTAGTTCCTTTTTTTATTTATATTTAATATTCTTTTTACACTTTTGTTCCATATTATTAAGTATTTATTCTAAAGTTTGATTTTCAAAAGAAGTATATTTATATCTTCTTTTATTATAGAGAATGTGATAATTAATATAATAACAACTAATATATATATAGGTTTTATTATAGTCTACAAAATATTATAATCATACACTTAAACTAAGTTGTAAATAACTTCAAACACATTTGATATTTAAAATTATATTTCTAGATTAATAATTTATTGTAACTGAACATAATTCTAAGTTTAGTGGTACATATAATGTTATACTATTTTCAGTCATGTTTTCTATATGAACATCATTGAAATCTTTAATCGAATCCTCTAATTTCTCTATTACATTTGGATTTGAACTATATATTTTTTTATAATCCTCAGTTTGTTTCATTAAATCTGTTACTTTTTGTTCAGAAATATTTATTTGATTTAGTAATTCCCTTATCGTCACTTCTTTATCGTTTTTAACATCATATATTATTGTATAAAAATCATAACTTCCAGAAGCATGTGTATGTATAACACCTTTTATTATATCCATCCAAATATAATCTAATTTTTTTACGTATCCTGCTTCATATTTTATATCATAACTTATGTATTTATCATTTTGTGTGTTTTCATATTTAGTAAAATCTTGATTATAGTAATCTTCTGCCTCTTTATATATTTTTTCAATACTATTATTTAAATTTTTTACAGTATTGGTTTCTAACCTTATTTTAGGAAGTTTAACTTTCATGTATAAATTACAATCACCTTGAGCACACTTTCCCATATTTTTATCAACATTTACATATTCATATAACAATGTACTTCCATCTACTTTTACCTGTTCTTCAATTTTCTCTTTTGGTTGATTTATATATTGATTATTGTTATTTCCATTATTCTCAGTCTTACCAAATTGTATATAACCTAATCTCCATGTAACTATTATTGCAATTATAATTATAAATAAGAATATCATTAACCCAAATACAACACCATATTTTTTATCGTTATTATTCATTTTTTTCCTCCTATCAATTTACTACTTACATTTTATCAATTATTAAAATTTAAACATCATTAGTTTCCTCTTTTTCCTCCTTTGCTTTTCTAGAATTTACTATTTTTTCTGCAGTTTTGTCTAATGCTATCCTTCTTATTATAGAGAAGTTGCTAAACAATCTAGTACTAAAGACTATTACAGCTGCAAGATATATATCCACATTGAGCCTTTCTCCTAAAAATACTAAGACTATAGCTATTAATGCATTACCAAAAAAACCACTTAAAAACACTCTTAAATCAAAGCTTTTTTTCATATTTGCAACAATGCCACCAAATATGGAGTCAATAAATGCTAGAATTGCTACTGCTACATATTTTGATATTGCATATGGTACTATAAGATTCATTCCTGCGATTAGACCAAAGCCTGCAAACATAAGTATTATGATTATTCCCATCATTTATCTCTCCCCCTATTCTTCTACAATTTTTGCTTTAGAAAACCCAAGTTTTCCATCATATTTATTTACAGTGATACTTTTTTCTCTTGTAATATTTATTTTTACTCCATAAAGTTCAAATCCATCTACTATACCACCCCTGATATTTAAAGAACTTTCTAAATATTTAGCATTTCCTATTGCTTTAATATTAAACGGTGCGGCAACTTTAACCCCGTTTACCTGAATAACTGGACCAACACATCTTATAGCTGTACTTGATAAGATCCTTTGTCCGTTTATTGATATTGCTTCTGCACCTGCTGAATTAAGTTCTGTAACTATTGCTCTTAAATCAGTATCATGAACCAACATTGATTCTGTAGATATTGCTTCAGAAATTGCCATATCACTATCATCTAGTGTTATTACTATTCCTTCGCCTTTAATATCTTTAAGTCCTGATAATGCTGCCATTTTATTTATTTCTTCACTCATAGAATTAATTAAACTACTATTATTTGAAGCATTTGTTTTATATTCTTCAACTATTTCTAAATTCTTTTTGTTTTCTTTTTTTAATTCTTCATATTCTATCTTAAGTGCCGTAAGGTCATCTATAAGTTCTGCTTCTCTTTTACCTTGTACAATAGTTTTTGTGTTACTTACTGTATTAAGTTGAGCAACAAATACAAATACAAGTGCAAATACTGCAAGACCTAATAATGTATATTGCAATATCCCATTTTTTTGTATAAAATCTTTTGCTTTTTCTTTCTTTTCTATTTTATTTAATTTAATAGGTTTTTTATCTTTTGTCATTTCTTTAATTTTTTTTCTAATTTTTTTATCATTTAACATTTTATCACTCTCCTTTATTTTCCGATTTTCTCAACAAACGTTGGCTTTTCTTTTGTTATATCAATCTTGCCACTTCTACCTGATACTTCTTTTAATATTTCTTTTAAAAACCTCATTTTGTAATCTAAATCTTTTTGTTCTTCTGCTACAACTTCTATTTTATAATCAAGTGTTAAAATTACTTTAGAATTTTCAAATCTTACACTTGTAATTTTCTCTTCTATTTTTGATTCTTTGTAGACTTTCTCAATCTGTTCAAAGCGTTGCACTTTAACATATTCTGTTTCTAATATTTTAGTACCATAGTTTAGTTCTTTTTCTAAAATAAGACCAAATAATGTAAGTTCATCTATAGAAATATTTTCTATAGGAACCTCTTCTAATATTATACCATACTTGTCTACCCTTATATGTTTAGATGTGTTCTTATCATTTAATACATATTTTGAAATTCTTTCTTTAATTATAATTCTAAGTAT
>JAQUBQ010000073.1 GCA_028686615.1 Clostridia bacterium
GGAAATTCATACATTTCATCTTCTGCATGCTTTGTATGGTCTAGTTGTAATACTTCTTTTACTGAAGTATCTTCTTTAATTTCTTTTTGTTTTTTAAAAAATTCATCCCTCTGTTCTTTTGCTATTTCTTCTTTATCAAGTCTCCCCAAATCAAATTCTAATTGTTCTGTAAGTCCTTCTTTTATATGAGAGTCATATTTATCATTCCCTTGTATATTTAGTTTCTTTTCTCTCTGCTTTTCTTCCTTTAGTTTTCTTTTTTCTTCTTTCTTCTTTTCAACTTCTTCATCCTTTTCAAAGACATCTTTAATTATATTTACGATCCACTCTATAACTGTAGCAATCATGTTATATATGGTAAACGCAAACTGCCTTAGTGTTATTCCTAAAAATGATAAGGTTAGCAAAAATGTTGTTGCAATTAAAAGTACCCTTGTTCCCACTATTCCTATCATTGGAACAAAGCATGATGCAATTAATCCTCCCATCATGCCTCCTAGATTTACGCCAGTAATTCCACCAACCCATATCCATTTAAAATATGAGGCAGTGCCTTCTGTAAATAATGTTCTAGTATGTGCAAAACTATACACAACTCCTGAAAGCATAAATACAGTTATTACTCCTTTAACAAGTTCACTAGCGGGATAAAAATTCTTGTCCTCAATGACAATACATTTTATTCCTGTAATTATTAAAACAGTTGGTATAGCATATTTTACTATTCCAAACATTCCAGCTAGAATTTCAGAAAAAATAGCCGCAAAACCGCTGGTGTCTTCAAACCAATAAAACACCAACAATATTACGCCTATTGCTATAAATATTCCGCCTAGAAAATCCAAACTAATTGTTTTTTGTTTTTTTCTAGTCTTACTTGTTTTTCTTCTTTTTCTTTTTCCCACTTTTATATCAACTCTCTTTTACTTAATAGTATTATTTAAGTTCTTTTCTATTATGATGAATTACATCCATAGTTTCTTTTAATATCTCTTCTAATCTTTCTAGTAGTGCATCTGCATATTCTCTTGTACCCATACTAATTTCTCTTGAAACTTTATTTGCAGATTCAATAATCTCTTCTTTTTGAGACATTGCTTGTTTTGTTATTTCATGGTCATCTATCATAGAAACTAATCTTGTTTCAGCTTCTTTAATTATTTCTTCAGATTCTTTTTGTGCATCTTGTAATATTCTTTGTCTTTCTTCTTTTACCCATTTTGCTTGTCTTAATTCATCAGGTAACTTTTCTCTAATGTCTTCAACTATTTCTCTTAACTCTTCAGCATCAACTAAAACCTTTGAAGAAAAAGGCACTTTTGCTCCTCCTGTAAGTACTTCCTCTAGATTTTCTAATAATGTAAATATTTCCATTATTTATTCCTCCCTTTTATATAACCTAAGCATTACTCTTCCATAAGTTCTTTTGTTTACTAATTTTAAGCCTTCTATTGTTTCTTCAAAAAACTTGTCCCTATCTGTCTCAAGTATTATTATCCCGTCTGCTTTTAACACCTTATAATTTTCAATGTTTTTTAGGCATTTTTCTATTTCATTTTTATTATACGGTGGATCTACAAAAATAATGTCAAAACTTTTGTTTTCTTTTTTTAACGATTTCAAACATTTTTCGTAGTCTTTCTTGGTAATTTTAGCATAATTTTGATAATTAGTCAATTGTACATTTGTATAAATGGTTTTAATTGCTTCGGGGTCAATATCATTAAAATGTACAAAACTTGCTCCTCTGCTAAGTGCTTCTATTCCTAAATTTCCTGTACCAGCAAAAAGATCAAGTACTTCAGCATTTTCTATATATGGCATTATAATTGAAAAAAGGGCTTCTTTTATTCTATCAAGTGTTGGTCTTATTTTAGTTGTTTTTGGCGACACCAATTCTTTGGACTTCCACCTACCTGCAATTATTCTCATATGTCCTCCTTAAAATAACACTTTAAAACTATGTTATAACTTTCAATGTTTTTTAAATTTCTTTATATCACTATTCTTAACTTACTTCCTCTGTATTCTTTCATTTATAAAAGGCCAATCTAGATTTAACTTTTCGTTAAAATTATTAATTTCATATTCAAAAAACATTTTCTTTAATGTTAACATATCCTTTGGATTTTTCTCTATAATCTTTCTTATAATCACAATACATCTATCTCCTTTATAGTTATTCAATAATATCAATTACATGTGGTTTCTCTAATTCTTTTTCAGCATTAATTTTTAAAGCTTTAGATATACATTTTGTAGTTTTTTCTACTTTGTCTTTATCGTTAAATATCATTTGCATAATTGTCTCACCCTGCTTAACTTTGTCACCAGTTTTCTTTTTTAGTATAAACCCAACTGATAAATCTATTTCATCTTCTTTTTTGTTTCTTCCTCCACCTAACTCTACTAATGCATTTCCTATTTCTTCTGTATTTACATATTTTAAATATCCTTCTTTATCTGCTTTGATTTCTTTCATGTATTTCGCATTATTTTTTAGCACTGGGACATCAATACTTTTTCCTAAATGTTCCATATATACTCCCCTTGTATGTCCTCCCTGCGCTTTTACAATTTCTAAGAATTTAGAATATGCCTTTCCATTTAATATTACTTCTTCTATTCTCTTTTTATTCTCATATGTGTCGTTTCCTTTACCTGCAAGTCTAATCATATGGGCAACTAGTTCATAAGTTATTTCTTTTAGGTCTGCATAAGTTCCACTATTTAATAGTTCTCTGTCTGCTAATAAAAATTCCATTGCTTCTTCTACTTCAAGTGCATTTCCTACTTTTCTTCCAAGAGGTTGATCCATATTAGTTATAATTGCAACGCAACCTTTGCCTGCTTCTTTTCCAATTGCTAACATTTTTTCTGATAATTCCCTTGCAAAATTCTCATTTTTACTAAATGCTCCTGAACCACACATTACTTCTAGCACTATCTTATCTACTCCCGAGGCAATCTTTTTACTCATTATTGATGAAGCAATAAGAGAAACAGAAGGAACGGTTCCCGTTACATCTCTAAGTGCATATATCTTTTTATCTGCAGCTGCAAGATCTGTTGTTTGTGTTATCATGCATGCTCCCACATTATTTAATATTCTAAGGGAATCCACTAATCCTTGTCCTAAGTTATATCCTTCAATTGATGCTAATTTATCTGCTGTTCCACCTGTATATCCGTAGTCCTCTACCAGACATTTTAAACACCTTAACTCCAAGTGCTGCTGCAATCGGAACTGCTATCATTGTTATTTTATCCCCAACACCACCAGTAGAATGCTTATCTAATACAAATTCATTTTTAAAAACACCATCAAAATCTAATACCTTTGAAGAATTTGCCATAGCTAAAGTTAGATCCTTTAGCTCACGATCATTCATACCATTTAAGTATATTGCCATTAATAATGATGATGCTTGATAATCTTCTATATTTCCTGCCGTATATTCTTTTATAAAATATTCGATTTCTTCTTTTACTAATTCTTTTTTATCTCTTTTCTTTTCTATTATTTTTATAATATTCATTTGTTTGCACCTCTTTAATTTTAACATAATTATATTATATATATTGTGCATATGCAAGAATAACTAATTTAAAAAGATCCTAACACTTATAATATAAAAAACACAACCTTGCATCAGATATTTTTATCTAATGTTTGGATGTGTTTTTATTAATTATCATTTTATTATTTTCTTCACTATATATCTATTTCGAGTTTTACTCTTTTTCCCATTTTAGTACTGGATAATCACTTGAAGTTGACATTTTCCAAGTATTTGTAAAATCCCATCCTCTGTTTGTGTATGTTGATTGTAATTTTGCTTGTGCTGTAGATATAATGCTACTGTTTGTTTTTTTTGCAGCGTTACTTCCATCTAGTGCTATTGATGTGTTTATTGCAACTGTATCAATTATATACCCTGTAGAAGTACCCGCTATAGAGCCAATCATTCTAGTTGCATTTATTGTAGCAATTGAATAGCAATTTTCTACTGATAGTCTGGCAAATCCTATTATACCACCACACCTTTGATAGGTACCGGTTGTAGTCGCAGTTAGATTAACAATAACATAACAGTTTTTTATTTTAGATATAGTATCTGAATATTTATCCGTACCATATTCCTGCCCCATTATCCCTCCTACATAAGAAGAACCTTTTATATCACCGCTTACATAAGAATTTTCTATATTTGTTTGTGACATAGCATAACCTACCATTCCTCCTATATAATTATTAGCTTTTATATTTACATTACTTAAACCTATATTTTTTATAGTAGCTTTTTTAACTACACCAAAAAGTCCTTGATAATTAGCATTTGGATTATTTATAGTTAGATTATTTATTGTGTGTCCGTTTCCATCATATAATCCTTTAAATGGTTGACTTCTACTTCCTATAGCAAGCCAATTACTTTCAGACTTTAAGTCTAAATCTGTTGTTTGTTTATAATGTGATCCCATTATGTCATTACTTATTAATTTTAACTTTTCTACTGAATCTATTATAATAGGATCTTCACTCGTTCCTTCTTCATTGAACAATATTTTAAGATTTATTACTTTTCTAATAACTGGTAAATGTGTAGTTGCATTGATATCATTTAATTCCCATCCTAATGAATCATAGGTCTCTTTACTATATGCTGTAGTTTCATTTATAACAATACCTTGTGTTTTTGGAAAAGCTGTAGTTCCTTGAGAAGCTCCCGCCGGATAATATTTTGCTGTATTTATTACTTTACTACTTTCATGATTATATAAATTACTTCCTGATATTGCTCCTACATTACTGCTAGTTCCTGACGTAACTTTAATTTCTTTAGAAAGAACTAATCCTCCATATATATCATAACCACTCCCTGCTATGCCGCCTACGTAGTCCACTCCTTCTATATCAGCAGTCGTAACTAGATTTCTAAATTCTGACCCTTCTCCTGCTATTCCACCTACATATTTAACACCTTTAACTTTACCTGAAGAATATAAGTTATCAATCTCAAAATAATAGTCATAATTAAATATTTCCCCTGCTACTCCACCTACAAAGTTTGTTCCTTCAATGTTTCCTTCTTCACTACCTGAATTTCTTATTATTCCATAATTACAACCTATAATTGCTCCAACATTATTTTTACCGATTACATTTGCGTTTTTAAGTACCACATTTTTTATAGTTCCAACTTTTTCATAATAATAGTCGTCATCTTCCTTATATGTAACATATCCAAACAACCCTTGATTATTGGCTGTTGGGTTATCAATCTTTAATCCCTGTATTTCATAACCACATCCATTATATTCTCCATAAAAAGGGTTATTACTTGTACCTATTGGTTCCCAACCTGTACCTGTAGAATATTTGCTAATATTTATATCGCAAACTTGCATGTAATATGCTTCTAAATCATTTCTAACGTT
>JAQUBQ010000074.1 GCA_028686615.1 Clostridia bacterium
TAATGTTTAATTTACTTTTATATGCTATTACATATATATCACTTAAATTAGCTATTACAGATCAATTTATAGATGCACATAAAGTGTTTAATATGTATTCAGCAATGTTTTTAATTCAGTTAATATTCATGTCAATAGGAATATTTATTGCTGTAATTATGAGAAAACCTAAACCAGCATCGGGTATTGCATCAGGACTTGTAATATTTACATATCTTTTAGGTATGTTTTCCAACATAACAGAGGAAATGAAAAACTTAGTATATATTTCACCATTACATTATTTCTTACCAGATAAAATTATTAGAACTGGTGAGTTTGAAACTAAATATTTAGCGATAACAGCAGGTGTTACAATTGTTTCGCTTTTAATAGCTTGGAGAGTATATAATAAAAAAGATTTTAATATTTAATTATAGGAGGAATTTATTATGAATAAGAAAAGTGTATTTTATGTTATAGCTATAATAGCAGTAGTAGTTATATTTGCTACAGTATCTTCAAATATTGCAAAAAATAAAGAAATGGAAAAAAAGAAACAAGTAGCGCAAGAGACTAATTATTGGACAAATGATGAAGGTGCTTTAATAAACACAAGTGAAAAGATTGATGAGACTAAAGTAGTAGAAGATTTATCAATAGAAAAAAGTGAAATAACAACAAAAAATGGAATATCTACATTAGAAGCTAAAGTTATTAATAATGGAGGCGACAAAACTAATTTAAAGTTTAAAGTTAAGTTTTTTGATAACAATTCTAATGAGTTAACAGAAATAACTGCACTTGTTGGAAATCTAAAAGCAGGAGCAACAGGTTATATAAATGCAGGTTTCCCTACTGATGTATCTAATGCTAAAGAAATAACGTATGAAATAATTAAATAATAGACAATGAAATAATCACAAAAATCTAACAATAAGGAGTAGAGTAGTGAAAATAAAAAGGGTATATCTATACTCACGTTAATAATAACCATTGTTGTTATATTTATATTAACTTCGGTAGTAGTATTGCTTGTTACACAAAATGATACTATAGGACAAGCATATGAAGCTCAGTTTAGAAGTAATGTAAGGACTTATATGAGCTGTGTTAATGCATATTCTTCTTCTAAATATATGGAAACTTTAGGAGGTTTTGATCTAAGTACAATAAATGCATCAACACCGAATGAAATAAAATTAATAATTCCTAAAATAACTCAAAGAGATGCATACAAGTTTAATGTAATTGGAGCAAAACTTGTATATGTTGGAAATGTTGAAAGAGAAAAGGAAATAGTATTAGAATTAGGTCTACAAGCATTAAATGTAGAACCTGAAGAACCAATACAAGAAGGTATTGAAACATATGAGTTTGAAGAAACAATATACGAATATACTGGGGATTGGGTTAGAAGTACAACAAATCCTACAAAAGGGGTATATAGTTTTACAAATGCAAATATAGATGATGGACAAACATCTAGCACAATATTTACTGTTAGTAATTTAGGAAATGAAGGTAAAAATAGTAATTTGTATTTTGATTATGTTCTAAGTAGTGAACTTGGGTATGATTTTTTTAGAGTATATATTAATGATACAAAAGTCTTAGAAACATCTGGCGAAAGAGAAGGTTACTTTGAACTTCCAATTATTGATGGAGACAATATAATAAAATTCGAATATATTAAAGATAATAAATTTAGTAATGGTGAAGATGGTGTTTTTATAGATAATGTTGGTATCACAGTAGAATCTTTACCACCACCAAGTATAACATTTGTTAATAGCTTAACAACAGATAAAGTAGATTTTAGTATTACTTATCCAACGATAGCGACCAGCAAAAAATATAGTTTAGACGGGAATACATGGCAAGATTATATTACGCCTGAGACTGTAGATTCTGGTACTAATATTTATGCTAAATACTATGTTTTGTCTGGTGAAGAAAGTCCTATTGCTTCATTGATTGTGGCTAATTACACTGATTCAGAAATAGAGACATATGAAACAGAGAATACATTATATAGTTATATGGGGGATTGGTTTAGAAGTACGGTACATCCCATAGAAGGTGAGTACAGTTACACTAATAATGATATATCTCATGGAAAAACAACATCTACTACATTTTATATAGATGTTCCCAATAATAGTTTAAAATATAATCTATACTTTGATTATTATTTAGAAAGTGAAGGCGGTTATGACGGATTTAAAGTATTAATTAATAATAGTCAAGTATTAGAAACTACTGGTACTAGAACATCTTATCTCGAAAAGCCACTATTAAATGGGACAAATGTAATTAAAATTGAATATTTTAAAGACAGTAGCGTAGATAAAGGATTGGATTCAGTATTTATTGATAATTTGCAATTTAAGAAAGCATCCTTATTGGCACCTAAGATTTCTTTTGAAAATGGTGATATCATAAATACAGTTGATGTAACAATTAGTTATCCTATAAATGCAATTCTAAAAAGTTATAGCTTTGACGGTGAAGTATGGTTAGAATATACTGGTGAACTTAATGTACCAACAGGTACCACAGTATATGGTAAATATATATATGCAATAGGTGAAGAAAGCCCTATTAGTTCAATGTTAGTACAATATAAATTACCAACAGCACCAATAATGTCACAACAAAATGGCGTTAATAATACAGTTGATGTAACTATTGATTGTTATGGTGCAAAAGCAAAAGAATACAGTTTAGATGGTACAAATTGGATAAAATTTGATGGAGTATTAAACTTTGATAAAATAGGTACTGTACAAGCTAGATATTATAATGAATTAGGTCATGTTAGTGAAATAGGTTCACTAGTACTAAAATATAATATTTTCTCTGAAATTGAAACATATGAAACAGAAAATACACTATATAATTATTCGGGTGCTTGGTTTAGAAGTACAGCGCATCCTATAGATGGAGAATATAGTTATACTAATAACGATATAGGTGGAAGTCAGACTTCAAGTACAACATTTAATATAAATGTACCAGATGATAAATTAAAATACAACTTATATTTTGATTATTATTTGGAAAGTGAAAGCGGTTATGACGGATTTAGAGTACTGATTAATGATAATCAAGTCTATGAAACTACTGGTAAGAAGACCTCTTATGTAGAGAAGGCATTATTAAATGGTACAAATATAATTAAAATTGAATATTTCAAAGATAGCAGTGTAGATTATGGTTTAGATGCAGTATTTATAGATAATATACAATATAGAAAATCTGGATTAAGAGCTCCAGTAATTACATATGAAAATGGTCCGGAAATGCAAACAGTAAATGTAGGTATTCAACATTCAGATAAATCTATAAGTAAAAAGTATAGTTTAGATGGAAATACTTGGCTTGATTATACAGGAACAATAACTGTACCAACTGATACTACAGTATATGCTAAATATTATATAGCATTAGAAGAAGAAAGTCCTATTTCTTCTAAACTAGTAAAATATGTATCAATGCCTGCACCTAAAATAACACAAACAGATATGCCGGATAATACAGTTAATGTAACACTTAGTTGCATTGGAGATTATCCTTTAGAATATAGTTATGATCAAACAACATGGCATAAATATACAGGACCAATAAATATTAATAATATAACTACAATATATGGAAGATATATTAAGGATAATGTACATATAAGTTTAGTAAGTTCATTGCAAGTAAAATATATGTTTAACCCAATAGCTGAGACATACGAAGATGAAAGTACAATATATACTTATGTTGGTGATTGGATTAGAACATCAGTAGATCCTATAACTGGAAATTATGGATTCACTAATAAAGATATAAATGGTAATCAAATTTCAAGTACAACATTTACTATGGATGTACCAGATAATGGATTAAAATATAATTTATACTTCGATTACTCGATAGAAAGCGAAAGCGATTATGATATGCTTTATGTATATATTAATGGTGAAATGGTATTTGAAACTTCTGGTAAAAGAACATCATATGTACAAAAACCATTATTAGTAGGTACTAATACAATAAAATTAGAATATGACAAAGATAGTAGTGTAGATTATGGAAGAGACTCTGTAATTATAGATAATTTATGCTACAAAAGATCAACTCTAATAGCTCCTAATATTACATATACTAACGGTCCAACTATGAATACAGTAGATGTAACAATAGATTATCCGGATATAGCTTTGGTAAAACAATATAGTTTAGATGGATCGAATTGGAATAATTACACAGGAGTAATTAATGTTTCAGATAATACAAGAGTTTATGGTAGGTACTTAATAGCACTAAATGAAATAAGTCCTGTTAAATCATTAGTTGTAAGATATGCAATTTCAGCTGCACCAATTATAAAACAAATAGATAATGTTAATGGAACTGTAGATGTAAATATAGAATATCCAGATAATGCATTAACAAAATCTTATAGTACGGATGGGGTAAACTGGAGTAATTATACTGGAACATTGAATTTTGCTACGGGAGCAACAGTATATGCAAAATATATAACAAATAATGGTCATAATAGTTTAATAGCAACACAATTAATTAAATATATGTATGGATCTCAGATAGATACATTTGAAACTTTAGCTAATATATTCAATTATACAGGTGATTGGATAAGAACAGAAAACTCATATATAACTGGTTCATATGCTTATAGAAATAGAAATATTGATGATGATGAAGTATCAAGTACAACTTTTAATATGGTAGTGCCAGATGATGGATTTAATTATTATTTATATTGTGATTATAAAGTTAGTAGCGAAGAAAACTATGATAAATTTAAAGTATATATAAATAATTCACTTGTACATCAGGATTCGGGATTTAATGCATCTTATATAGACAAACCATTATTAGTAGGAAATAATGAAATTAAATTTGAATTTGCTAAAGATAGAAGTTATAGTGAGGGACAGGATGCAGTATTTGTAGACAACATTCATTATAAAAGGGGACCATTAATAGCACCAATGATTAATTTTGTAAATGGTATGGTGGTAAATACTGTGGATGTAACGATTGACTACCCATCAAAGGCTTTAGAAAAAAGGTATAGTTTAGATGGTATAGTTTGGAATAATTATACAGGAACTATTAATGTTACTAGTGGAATAACTGTTTATTGTAAATACTTAATTGGTTTAGGTGAAGAAAGCACAATTTCATCACTTGTAGTAACATATAACTAAACAAAGTAATAACAAAAGAGATGAAAGATTCATCTCTTTTGTTTTATATATTTCTATGCTTTATTTGGTAGCATTGAATCTATTAATCCATATATTGCAGCAGCAATTAAACTACTAACAACACTTATATAATATCCATCTACAAGATATTGTGTAGAGTAAATTATTATAGCGGCTGCTACAAATCCAACGATTCCTCTTCCAA
>JAQUBQ010000011.1 GCA_028686615.1 Clostridia bacterium
CAGATAAATTATTTAATGAAATTGCAACAAAGTATGAAGGAGATCAAGGTGGATACACAAGAATAACAAAATTAGTTGCAAGAAAAGGTGACGGAGCAGAAATGGCTGTAATAGAATTAATATAAAATATAAAAAATAGATAAACTATAACTTTAAACAAAGCTATAGTTTATTTGTTTTATCTATATTTAAATTAGCATTTGATATAATTTGGCGTATGTTTGTAGCAAGAAAATCAAAGCCAAGAGAAGCAATTATCTTATCATCTAGTGAATTTAACTCTTTTTCATCTAATTTAGTTATAATTGCTACACTAGAATTTTTAGAAAGAATACTTAAAAGAACATTTTTATATTTTACTTTTAATACACGTATATACGAAACGTTATTAAGAAAATCAAAATCTTCTTTAGTAATACCAAGCAGGATATGTACAAGTATTCGCTTAATTCTGCTTAAAGGATAACGTTTACTTTTAATTCTAAATATTAAATCTGTATATGAACTTGATTTTATTATACTCTCAAATATCCTATATTCTAGTCCTTCAGAAACATCATATATCTTAGAGATTTCTTTAAGCCCTAATTCTAAAATTTTGATTCTTAATAAAGGATACATATCTTCGTTAAAAGTAAGGTGTTTAGCTTTTAATAACTGTCCATTTGTTTCTTCTGGCATAAACTTTGAAGCTTCTTTGAAGTTTTCAAACCCAACAAAAAGGGAATCCCTAATGCTTGTCGCACTAGAAAATAATGTACTATTATTCAAGTTTTTGTCATTATGTTCTGCACCGATACGTTTTATAACATGAGGTTTTATATTACTATTTAATTGTTTTAAAGATTTTAGATATTCGATACCTAAGATATTATTTGGTTTGGAAAGTTCCCTGTATTCTTCGTCATTTAGAAACTTTCTAAATGCAAGACTTCTAGCTTCAGCATAAGATATTCCTTTTGATAAATATGCAATTAATTCTTTATCTATCTCTTTTTTATTTTGAATAGACACATCAGCAATTTTGGTTAATATCTCTATGTTTGCACATTCGCTTCCAAAGACTAAATAATCTATAGAATTCAAATCATTTAAAACTCTTACGGCACCTCTAGAAAAAACTTCAGCGCTTGCGGTCGCATATATTGTAGGGAGTTCAATAACAAGATCTGCTCCGCAATCAACAGCTATTTGAGCTCTTGTAAACTTATCTATCATGCCAATATTTCCTTGCTGAGTAAAGCTTCCAGACATTATAACTATGATATAATCCGCCCCGGTTTGTTTTCTAGCTTCCTCTATTTGATATTTGTGTCCGTTATGAAAAGGATTATATTCTGTAATAATTCCTGCTATTTTCACTTAATTCACTCCTTTGCTTGATGTTTTGTTTTCTTATAGTTATAATAATAACATAATATACTTATAAAAACAATTAGGAGGAATGATGAAAAAAGTTATAATATATACAGATGGTGCATGCAGTGGAAATCCTGGACCAGGAGGATATGCAGCAGTGCTTATGTATGATAGAAATATAAAAGAAATATCTGGAGGAGAAAAGGTCACAACTAATAATAGAATGGAACTTATGGCAGCAATAGTTGCATTAGAAACATTAAAAGAACCGTGTGAAGTAGAATTATATAGTGATAGTGCTTATTTAGTTAATGCATATATGCAAGGCTGGGTTGAAAACTGGAAAAAGAATGGATGGAAGACTAGCGATAAAAAAGAAGTTAAAAATAAAGAACTTTGGGAGAGAATAGAACAGCAAAGGAAAAGACATGCTGTTATGTTTATAAAAGTTAAAGGACACAGTGATAATGAACATAATAATAGGTGTGATGAATTAGCAGTTATAGAATCACAAAAGTTCCAAAAATAAGAAAAGCTTGTATATTTAAATCACTTATAACATATTATGTGTTAGGTGATTTTTTTGTTTAAGAGATGGTTGAAAAGATATATAAATGAGAAAAGGAAGATAATAATTATTTTGTTAGTATCCATAATAGCAGGAATAATAGCGGGGGTGCTTTTATATAACTTTTCAGTAAAAGAAGAAAAAACAATTCTTAGGGAACAGATAATTGGGGTTATGCAAAGTTATGGAAAGGAAGTTATAAAAACAAATGTTATATATAATGGAATTAAAAACAATGTGGGATACATACTTATGTTATTTATATTCAGTATAATGATGTTTGGAAATTTTTTAATATGTTTTTGGTTTGCCATAAAAGGAATAGCAATAGGGATATATATATCTATACTTTTTGGCATGTTTGGACCATGGTGGGGGATATTAATTACTGTCATGCTTGTAATCTTAGTCAACATAGTTTATTTGCCAGCAATGATATATATTGGGACAACATTTATTGATTATAATAGTAGTGTGTTTGATAAGGAGAAGAACAAATTTAAAAATAGAACATTGAGTGGAACTTTAGTAAAAACAATGTTTGGCATGGGAATTATACTTTCAAGTATTATACTAGAAAGTATAATGAGTAATTGGGTGGCGAAAATATATATAAGTATTAATAAATAAATGAGGCATTAAATTGTTTTATACTTTTGTAAGTATTATTCAAACATTACATAAAATTTGTTAAAAGGATTGCAAATTAAAACAAAATGGTGTAGAATGAGGTAGAAGAATAAAAGGGTTTACAAAAAACCTTTTAAATATATAGTAAATGGGGTAATTCAATGGAACTAATTATTCAAGATTTTATGGAATACTTAAAAAGTAGACAAGTATCAAAAAACACTCTTGTATCATATGAAAGAGATATCAACCAATTGGTAGCTCATTTAAATGATGTTGGCAAGAAAATGATAGAAGCAACAAAAGATGATTTACAAAACTACGTTGTATATATGCAAACGATGGGGAAATCTAATGCAACAATATCAAGAAGTGTAGCTTCAATAAAAGCTTTCTATAAGTATTTATTAAAGAATAAAATTGTTGAAGAAAACATTACGGAAGAATTAATTGCACCTAAAGTAGAAAAAAAGGAACTATCAATCCTTACTGCAAAAGAAATTGAAAATTTATTAGAACAACCAAGCTCTTCTGACTTAAAAGGTCAAAGAGATAAAGCTATGCTTGAAGTTCTTTATGCAACAGGAATTAGAGTAACAGAACTTATATCTATAAAAATGTCAGATACTAACGTTAATTCAGGCTATATTAAAGTTAAAAAGAAAAATAAAGAAAGAACAATTCCAATAGGAAATGTAGCATTAAAGTTTTTAAAGGAATATATTGAAAATGTTAGACCACTTTTAATAAAAACAGAAGAAGAAGAAACACTATTTATAAATGCGAATGGTCAAAAAATGACAAGACAAGGTTTCTGGAAAATATTAAAACAATACAAAGAGCAAGCAAAGATAGATAAAGAATTAACACCACATACAATTAGACATTCATTTGCAGTTCATTTATTACAAAATGGCGCAGAAGTAAAAATGGTACAAGAAATTCTTGGACATACGGATGTTGCATCAACGTTAATGTATACACAAATGGCAGACATGAAATTAAGAGATGAATATTTAAAAGCACATCCTAGAGGATAAATTAAATAATAAATCGGATACCTAAAGGTATTCTTTTTGTTTTTTAGGAGGAAACTATGAGAAATGTAAAACTAGTAATAGAATATTCTGGAACTGGTTTTTTTGGCTGGCAAAAACAACCAGATAAAAGGACTATACAAGAAGAGATAGAAAAAACTTTAGAATGTATACTAAAAGAAAAAGTGGAGTTAATTGGTTCTGGAAGAACAGATGCAGGAGTTCATGCTATGGGTCAAGTCGCTAATTTTTATACTAACAAAAGCATAAAATGTGAAGAACTACTTATGGCTGTAAATAGTGTTATAGAAAAGGACATAACAATACTTAGTGTAGAAGATGTGGAAATTGATTTTCACTCAAGAAAATCAGCAAAGGAAAAACATTATAGATATGTTGTTAATAATTCAAAAATACACTCTGCACTAAATCAAAATAGAGAAATGTTATTTAAACATGACCTAGATATTGAAATTATGAATGTAGCAAAAGACAACCTGATAGGTAAACATAACTTTGCAGCTTTTAGAGCTGTAGGAAGTAGTGTTTGTAATACAGAAAGAACAATTTATGAACTTAAAATAAACAAACTAGGTAATAGAATTATATTTGACATTGTAGGAAGTGGCTTCATGTATAATATGGTAAGGATAATTGTGGGAACGTTGCTTGATATTGGTTCTGGAAAGTTAGAAGCATCTACGATAAAAAACATGATAGAAACAGGGAAAAGAGCTCTTGGAGGACAAACAGTACCACCAGATGGTCTATATATGGTTAGTGTAAAATATTAAAATAATGAAAGAAACAAACAAACTTTACATAAAAACAATGGAAAGTGTGATAAAAGGCTTGACTTAGGATAGATAATTTAATATAATTACATTGTAAGGATAAATTATTGAATCTTTCATATTTGGAAGGTTATAAGGTAAAAGGATTGTTACTAAATAATAAATTATAATATTTAAGGAGGATTTTCATATGCAAAAGGTTATAACTAAAACTATTACTCAGGGTGAGATAACTAGGAAATTGCAAGCAATGTTGACAAATCATGGGGAACGGCCACATCATGTGCTTCATGTAATTGTTTATTTTTCTGGAAATATAATTGAAGAAGACGAGTTTGTCATTTATGCAAATGAACCGGTATCAAAAATTGTGGGAAAGATAGAAAAGTTAAAGACAAGGAAAGTTTATCCTAATATTAAAATTAAGAAAATTAAAAATATAGACGGAATCTGGAGATTAGAACTGTCAATTTAAGTTTTTAAAATATAAGCCTAGCTATTGTATAGCTAGGTTTTTTATGATATAATAAACCGGCTTATGTAATATAAGTAAATACACACATAAATATTGTTTGTTCTTCTCTCCTTTAAATGGGAGCACACAAACTTATTATATTTATGGAGGAATGTAAGAAGGAGGAATTTTAAAATGTCAATTATACCGATGAGATCATTACTAGAAGCAGGTGTGCATTTTGGACACCAAACAAGAAGATGGGACCCAAGAATGGCTCCGTACATCTTTACTGCAAGAAATGGAATATATATTTTAGACTTGCAAAAAACACTTAAAAAGATGAAAGAAGCCTATGAATTAGTGAGAAACAAAGTAGAAGAAGGTGGAGTGGTTCTTTTTGTAGGAACAAAAAGACAAATTTCAGAATGTATTAAAGAAGAAGCAGAAAGATGTGGAATGTATTACATTAACAGTAGATGGCTAGGTGGAACACTTACAAACTTTTCTACGATTAAAAAAAGAATAACAAGATTAAAACAACTTGAATTAATGGAAAAAGATGGAACATTTGATGTACTTCCAAAAAAAGAAGTTATTGGATTAAAAGCAGAGATGGAAAAACTTGAAAGAAATTTAGGTGGAATTAAAGAAATGCCTAAATTACCATCAGTTATTTTCTTAGTTGATTCTAAAAAAGAATTTATCTGTACTAAGGAAGCAAGAAAATTAGGGATACCAACAATAGGATTAATAGATTCTAATTGTAATCCAAATGATGTTGATCATGTAATTCCAGGAAATGATGATGCTGTTAGAGCAGTAAAACTAATTGCAGCAAAGATAGCAGATGCAGCTATTCATGGTCAAACAGGAGAAGCACCTGTAACTTTTGAAGAAGAAGAAGAAACTTCAATGGAACAATTGGTAAAAGAAGTGGGTGAAGATAAAATAGAAAGAAAGCCTAGAAAACCAAGATATCCAAGAGATGATAGAAAAGAATATAATTCAGATAATAGAAGAGACAATAGAAGAGATAATAAAAGAGAAGAAGTAGTAAAAGAAACAACGCAAAACAAATAAATGAAAGGGGTAAAAGATATGATAACAGCAGCGCAAGTAAAAGAATTAAGAGAATTAACTGGTTCAGGAATAATGGATTGTAAAAAAGTACTAGTTGAAACAGAAGGAGATGTTAAAAAAGCAGTAGATCTTCTTCGTGAAAGAGGAGTGGCTCAAGCGGCTAAAAAAGCTGGAAGAATAGCATCGGAAGGCCTAGTTGACTCGTATATTCATAATGGAAAATATGGTGCCATGGTAGAAATAAATAGTGAAACAGACTTTGTATCTAAAAATGAAGAGTTTGTAACATTTGTAAGAGATATCGCAATGCATGTTGCAGCTATGAACCCACAATATGTATCAAGAGAGGAAGTACCAACTTCAGTTCTAGAAGCAGAAAAAGAAATAATTAAACAACAAGCTTTAAATGAAGGGAAACCTGAAGCGGTTGTTGAAAAAATGGTAGAAGGAAGGCTTAATAAATATTTAGCAGATATTTGTTTATTAGATCAACCATTTGTAAAAGACCAAGATAAAACAGTAAAAGAATTATTAACAGAAAAAATTGCAACAATAGGGGAAAATATTGTTATAAGAAGATTTGTTCGTTTTGAAAGAGGCGAAGGGTTAGAAAAAAGAGAAGAGGACTTTGCAGAAGAAGTTATGAAACAAATCAATGGTTAATAAAAAGAGAGCGATTAGATACTGTTCCTTTAAAAAGGACATAAGAAAAAGAGAGCTCTTATCTAAGAACTAATTCCCTATACTCAAAGGGAGTTAGTTCTTTTAGTTGTACCTGCAATCTATCGTTATTATAATATTTAATAAAATCTTTTACAAGCTGTTTTGATTGTTCTCTATCAAATTGCTTGTTTAAGTATATGCATTCACTCTTTAAAGTGCTGAAGAAAGACTCAATTGGAACATTATCAGCGCAGCTTCCTTTGTATGATACACTATGATTTATACCGTTATCCTTTAACAGTTTTTTGTATTCAATAGAAGTAAATTGATGCCCCTGGTCAGAATGTATCGTTAAATTTGATACATTGTTTTGTTCTATAGCCATCTTAACAGTAGTTAATACTAATATATTATCATTTCTATTAGATTGATAGTATGATACAATAGATTTGTCGAATAAATCTTTGATAGCACATAGATATTCGACACCTTTAATTGTATGAATATATGTAATGTCTATTGACCATTTTTGATTTGGTTTTGTAGCATTAAAATCTCTTTTAAGAAGGTTAGGAATATTGTGATGTTGAACTTTACTGTATTTCTTTTTCTTCTTCCTAATAATAGATTGTATATTCAACAATTTCATGTATCGATATATGGTTTTGTTTGTTAGAGCTATACCATATATCTTTTTTATATTCATTCTTAATCTCACAATACCTTGTCTAGTATCTTTATCATACTGTTCTTTAATCATATTAAATGTCTTTTCATTAAAACTTTTATATTTAGGCCTACCTGAATTTATCCAATCATAATACCCACTTCTTGAACATTTTACTATATTACATAATAGATTGATAGAATACTTATTCTTTAACAAATCTATTATTATATATTTTTCTTTTGTTTTTTCAGGTAGGCCATTGATTTTTTTACATCTTCAACCGCCGTTACATATTGTATTAAATCTTCTCTAGACATTTCATCTGGTTTAATTTTTTTAGGTCTACCTTTAATCAATCCTTTTTTAGTAGCTTTACCTGTATTATTAGTAGTTGTTCCATATTTTTCATATTGTTGTCTCCATCTAGTTATCATACTACTGCTAGATAATCCATATTTGCGCATTGCTTCATAATATCCAATGCTTCCTGATAAATATTCTTCAATTATCTTATTTTTCTCTTCTACAGTATACATTTTGGTTTTTCTATTTTTACTTTCTTTCATATACTATCCTCCTTTTTAAGTATAGCAAAAAGCACATGATTTTTCATGTGCTCTCTTTTTCATGTGTCTGTTTTCAGGAAACAGTATCTTAGGCTCTTTTTTTTATGTTGTAATTAATTTTCGAGCAAATATATATTAAAAGTTATTACTAATTTTACCTAAATGTTAATACCTTTTTCTGTTTTAAAGGTCATTAATATACTTGATTTTAGCATAATATATAGTATAATAGAAATAGCTATTTATTAAGAAAGATATGGGGGAAAATATATATGGATTATAATTTAATTGAGAATAAAATGAAAGAAAGAATAGAATATTTGGATAATGAATTTTCAGCTATAAGAGCAGGAAGAGCAAATCCTCAAATTTTAAATAAAGTAATGGTTGAATATTACGGCATAGCTACACCACTTAATCAGGTTGCAGCAATTTCAGTTCCAGAACCAAGACAAATAATGATAACACCATGGGATAAAACTTTACTTGGAGAAATTAATAAAGCACTTCAAGTTGCAGACTTAGGAATTAATCCAATGAATGATGGAAATGGTATTAGGCTTACTTTCCCAGAACTTAATGAAGAAAGAAGAAAAGAAATTGTTAAATCAATAAAAACAATGGGAGAAGAAACTAAAGTTTCTATCAGAAATATTAGAAGAGAATTTATTGATGATGCTAAGAAACAAGAAAAGTCTTCAGAAATTAGTGAAGATGAATTAAGAGTGATAGAAGAAAAGATTCAAAAAGCAACAGACAAATATATTGAAAAAATAGATAAATTAGTTGTAATGAAATCTGAAGAAATCATGGAAGTTTAATGGAAGTAGGAGCTATGAAAAAAAGAATTATATCAGGATTGCTATTTGCAATACTAGGAGTGACAATCGTAATTATAAAAAACCCACTATTAGATAGTATCTTTGTAACACTTTTAGCTCTTATTGCAGGTTTTGAGTTTTTAAGGGCTTTTAAAAAAAAGGGATATAACCCAATAAGTTGGATTACATATGCAGGTTGTTTAGGGATAATGCTTATTGGTAATTTTGTGTCCGAAGAGTATAAGATATTAATATATAAAATGGGAATATCAATATTTGTAGTCTCGATATTTATATATTTGGTAATGCCAAAGTTAAATAGAACAGTAATGGATATTGCTATAACCGTTTTATCTTTAGTTTATATACCAGTGTTATTTTCAGTAATAAAGCTAATACTTATGCTAGAAAACGGAAGACTTTTAATTTGGTATGTAATTCTTGGAGCTTTTGCAAGTGATACTTTTGCATATTTTGTTGGTTGTACATGGGGTAAAAACAAATTATGTCCTAGCATAAGCCCAAACAAAACTAGGGAAGGAGCCTTAGGTGGAATAGCAGGAGTAATAATCTCATACATAATACTTACAGTAATAGTAAATAATTATCTAAATGTAAATATGAATTTATATTATTGGATTCTCATTGCTATTGTAGCGAGTATTACGGGACAACTTGGAGACTTAACGGCATCTGCAATTAAAAGATATTGTGGAATCAAAGATTTTAGTAATTTAATACCGGGACATGGAGGAATATTAGACAGGTTTGATAGTTTAATGTTTGTTGCTCCAATTGTGTATATATTTATAAAATTATATATATAATGTTAATAATAAAGGAAAGAAATAAAGGTGAAAAGTTTGGAGATAATATTAACAATTATAAAATTAGTAATAATACTTGGAGTAGTAGCAACAGTTCACGAGTTTGGTCATTTTATTTTTGCAAAATTATTTAAAATGAAAGTAGATGAGTTTTCAATTGGATTCGGAAAGGCTTTATGGAGTAAAGAATATAAAGGTACAAAGTTTTCTCTTAGGATACTTCCTCTTGGTGGTTATTGTGCTATAGATGGTGAAGAAGGAAACTCAGATGAACCAAATGCATTTTGTAATAGTAGTTGGTGGAAAAGAATAATAGTACTTGTAGCAGGAGTGATATTTAATGCAATTTTAGCAAGTATAATTTTTATTTCAATTCATTTACCAGGAACAACGAATACAAATAAAATTGTTGAAGTAGAAAGAAACACTGTGGCTTATGAAATAGGGTTGAAAGAAAATGATATTATAAAAAGCATAAATAATAAGAAAATAAGAATAATACAAGATATAATACTATTTAATGATGTGTCAAAAAAAGATACAACAATAAAAATTGAAAGAGATGGAAAACAAAAAGAAATAACCACAGATTTATTATTAAAAGGGATAGGGTATATCGGAGTTTATTTTGATGCTAAACAGGAAGAAATCACAAGTAAAATAGACATAGTAGAAGGAGGAAGTGCAGCTCAAAAGGCAGGACTTCGCGCAGGAGATGTCATTACAAGTGTAAATGATATAAAAACAAAGCGTTCTAAAGATGTTATAGAAATCGTTTTAAGTAATCCTGGTAAAAAGATAGGTATAACTATCGAAAGAGATGGTAAAGAGATAAAAAAAACTATTACACCTAAAACAAAACAAATATTTAATATCGGTAATTTTTCAACTGAAGAAGTAGATACCAATTTATATTATGCTGTTTGTAAAGCCGGAACTAGTATAAAACAGATAATTAATTCGTATGTAGACTTATTTAAAGGAAACGTTAATATAAATCAACTATCAGGTATTGTTGGAATGGGAGAAGTTGTATCTAAAACGGAAGGAACACTAGAATTTTTAAATATGCTAGCAATTATCTCTTTTGCGGTGGGTATTGCAAATATATTGCCATTTCCCCCTCTCGACGGAGGTAAGGTAGTACTTGTATTATCAGAAGTAATAACCAGAAAAAAGGTATCATATTAATTAGAAGCGATACTTAATTATATAGGACTTACAATTCTTATATTGCTTACATTATACGTTACATATAACGATATTGTTAGAATATTTTAGTTTATATATATAAATAATAAACAAAGTCCAAAATGATAGCTCGTTTTGGATTTTATTTAATAAAGGCATAAAAGAAGAGGAGGCATATATTGAGTGAAAACTATAAAAGATTTGTTTAGTAAGGCTATTTCCAATACTAATACGATAAGTGAACTTTTTGTGGAAGAAATAAAGTTTTCTAAAAAACAAAACTCAGCTATTGTTTCTATAATTGTTGATAGAAAAATAGACCCAGTGGATTTTTTTATATTAGAAAACAAAGCAGTAGAATTATTTTCTTTAAAAAAGTTTGTTATTACTACAATTGTAAAAGAAAAAGAAAAGCATATAGATAAAGAAGATGTAGAAAGAGTTATAGAATATATATGTTTGAAAAACGATTACTTAAGACCCTTATTAACTGGTATAAAAATTGCAATAGAAGAAAATGTAATTATAGAATTAGAAATGGTAGGGGCAAAGTTTTTAAAATTAAAAAGAATAAATAAAAGTATAGAAAAATGTTTAGAAGATTTTTTTGGAGTAAGTAAAAAAGTAAAAATCACAGATTCAGAAGATGCTAAAAAAACACATAAGGAAGAAGCAGATAAAAAAGGTACACATGTAAAAATAGAAGAAACAATAGAAATTAAAAAAGAAATTAAAAAAACAGATCAAAGTATAAAGGAAAATAACTCGGAAGAAAAAACACCAATAATATATGGTAAAAACATTTCAAAAGAAACAATAGTTACAATAGATTCAGTTACTCAAGATGATGGTAAGGCCTGTATTGCGGGTGAAGTAATATCTTTTGATAAAAGGGAGACTAGATCAGGGAAAATACTTTTAATGATAGATGTATATGATAAAACAAGCACTATATGCTGTAAAGCATTTTTAGATTCTAAGAAAGCTGCAGAAGTTCTATCAAGATTAAAAGAAGGCATATATATAAAAGCGCTAGGGAGACCACAATATGATATGTATTCAAAAGAACTTACAATAATGCTTAATGCAATTACTGAAATTCAAAATACAATTATAAAACGAATGGACACTGCTGAAGAAAAAAGGGTAGAACTTCATTTACATACACAGATGAGTTCAATGGATGGAATAAATTCTGCAAAAGATATAGTAAAGCAAGCAATAAATTTCGGACATAAAGCAGTAGCAATTACAGACCATGGTGTTGTACAAGCTTTTCCGGAAGCGTATATGGAAGCGTATGATTATAAAGAGAAGAAAACAAAAATAAAGGTTATGTATGGATTAGAAGGCTATTTGATTTCAGACATAGCTCCAAAATATGAATTACCAGATGCATATGTTGTATTTGATATTGAAACAACAGGATTTGTTGCAGGAACAGACAAGATAACAGAAATAGCAGGAGTGAAAATAAAAAATGGTAAAATAATTGATGAGTTTAGTACATTTGTAAATCCGGAAAGACCTATACCTAAAGAAGTTCAGAAACTAACTAATATAACAAAGGAAATGGTAAAGGATGCAGAAACTATAGAAACTGTATTACCGAGGTTTAATAAATTTTGTGAAGGTTCAATTTTGGTAGCTCATAATGCTAAATTTGATATGTCGTTTATAAATTATTTTTCAAATAAATATAAATTAAAAGCACCAAAATATACAATAGATACATTATCGATTGCCAGAGAACTTTTTGAATCATATAAAAACCATAAGCTTGGAACTATAGCAGAGAATTTAAATATAGAGTTAGAAGATGCACATAGAGCTATTAATGATGCAAAAGCAACTGCTGAAATCTTCTTGAAAATGGCAGACATACTAGAAGAAAAAGGTATGCATATAAAAGGATATATTCAAGAATCTGATAAACTAGATCATAGAGAAGGAAGTCCAAATCATATAATACTCTTTGCAAAGAATAACATAGGATTAAAAAACTTATATAAACTTATTTCAATATCACACTTAAATTATTTTTATAAAAAACCAAGATTACAGCGTTCACTTATTAATAGATATAGAGAAGGGCTTATTATTGGATCTGCTTGTGAAAGAGGAGACCTTTATGCAGCTGTTTTAAAAAAATATAGTGATGAAGAAATAACGAATATAGCATCATATTATGATTACTTAGAAGTACAACCAATAGGTAATAATATGTTCTATGTGAATAATGGAACTGTGGAAAGTGTGGAGAAGCTACAAGAAATAAACAAAAAGATAATAGAAATTGGAGAAAGATTAAAAATACCGGTAGTAGCAACAGGAGATGTACACTTTTTAAACAAAGAAGATGAAATATATAGAAGAATTATAATGGCTGGACAAGGATATGACGACGCAGATAATCAAGCTCCTTTATATTTTAGAACAACGCAAGAAATGCTAGATGAATTTAAATATATTTCAGAGGATAAAAGAAAAGAAATAGTTATAACAAATCCAAATAAAATTGCAGATATGATAGAAGAGATTGCCCCAGTTGTAAGTGGTACATTTAACCCAAGGATTGAAGGTTCAGATGAAGAAGTTGAAGTTATGACATATAAAAGGGCTAGGGAAATATATGGAGACGTTTTACCTGAAATAGTAGAAGCAAGAATAAAAAAAGAGCTCAATTCTATAATAACAAATGGTTTTTCGGTTATGTATTTAATTTCTCACAAGCTAGTTAAAAAATCAAATGAAGATGGTTACCTGGTTGGTTCAAGGGGATCTGTAGGGTCATCATTTGTAGCAACCATGACAGGTATTACAGAAGTAAATCCATTGCCAGCACATTATGTATGTGAAAAATGTAAATATTCTGAATTTCCAGATACAGTGGTAACCACGGGAATTGACATGGAGGATAAGAAGTGTCCAAATTGTTTCAATGATTTGAAAAAAGATGGAATGGATATTCCATTTGAAACATTTTTAGGATTTGAAGGAGATAAAATTCCAGATATAGATCTGAACTTTTCAGGTGATTATCAAGGAGTAGCACATGCATATACTGAAGAAATGTTTGGAAAATCTAAAACATTTAGAGCAGGAACTATAAGTACCATTGCGGATAAAACGGCATATGGATATGTAAAAAAATATTACGATGAAAGAGAAAAATATGTTTTATCACCAGAAATAAATAGATTAGCAAAAGGCTGTACTGGAATAAAAAGGACAACAGGACAACATCCGGGAGGAATTATTGTAGTACCAAATGATAAAGAAATATATGATTTCTGTCCAGTGCAAAGACCAGCGGATGATATGAGAACAAAAACAATTACGACACATTTTGATTTCCACTCTATACATGACAACTTGTTAAAGCTTGATATATTAGGGCATGATGACCCTACTGTAATTAGAATGCTTCAAGACCTGACGGGGGTGGATCCAAAAAGTATACCACTTGATGAAAAAAAGGTAATGTCATTGTTTGATTCAACAGAAGCTTTAGGTGTTGAGCCAGAACAAATCAAATCAAAGGTGGGAACTTTTGCAGTACCAGAATTTGGAACTAAGTTTGTAAGACAAATGTTAGTTGATACAAAGCCAACAACTTTCGGAGAGCTTGTGAGAATTTCAGGGCTTTCTCATGGTACAGATGTTTGGCTTAATAATGCTCAAACATTAATTGAAGAAGGAAAGGCAACATTAAAAGAAGCAATATGTACAAGAGATGATATTATGATTTACCTAATGCAAAAAGGTTTAAATCCTAAAATGGCATTTAATATAATGGAAATTGTAAGAAAAGGAAAAGCTGAAAAAGCACTTACAGACGAAATGGTAGAGGAAATGAGGAAAAACAATGTTCCAGAATGGTATATAGATTCATGTTTTAAAATAAAATATATGTTTCCAAAAGCACATGCTGCAGCATATGTAATGATGGCGTATAGAATAGCATATTTCAAAGTGTATTACGCAGCAGAATTTTATGCAGTATATTATACAGTAAGAGCAGATAATTTTAGTTCAGACATAATGGTAACCGACAAAAAAGCTGTAAAAGAAAGCATAAAAGAATATGAAAGGTTGCAACATCCATCACAAACAGAAAAAGATGTACTTACAATTCTTGAAGTAGTAAACGAGATGTTAGAAAGAGGCATTGAATTTTTGCCTATTGATATATATAAATCTGATGCAGTAAAATTCTTGGTTGAAGATGGAAATGTTAGACCACCACTTTCAGCCTTAACAGGTTTTGGAACTATAAATGCTAAAAACTTAGTTAAAGCTAGAGAAGAAGATGGAAGGTTTTCATCTAAAGAAAATTTAATGCTTAGATGTAAACTAGGAAAGGTGGCGTTAGAGATTTTAGAAAAAACAAACTGCTTAAATGGAATGCCAAATTCCGCACAGATGAATTTGTTTGATAATTAAAGTGAAATAAGAATAAAAACAGCTAAAATAATTGAAAAAGCACATAAGCTATTATATAATTATAGATATATAAGGAGATGATAATATGAAAGTAATTTTAACAGGAAAGCAAATAGATATAACAGATGCGATTAAAGGATTTGTAGATAAAAAAATCCAAAAGCTTGATAAGTTTTTTGATTCATCAACAATTGCTGAAGTAACATTTTCAGCTAAAAAAGAAAAACAAAAGGTCGATTTAAAGATCGAACACAAATCGAAAATGTATATTGCGAATATAGATACACATGATATATATGGAGGGTTTGAAGAAGCTATAGAAATAGTTATAAGACAGATTAGAAAAGAAAAAGCAAAATTAGAAAAAACAAGAAGAGAAAATATAAATATTGTAGTAGAAGAGGAACCGTTAGAACAAGAATAAAATTTTATAATTAAATAGGAGAGTATTGAATACTCTCCATCTTATTATAAATTTAACGGAATAAAGCAAAGTTATAATTGGCTAGCAGCTCTTTCAACCAGCTTTTTAACCATATTACCACCGATTTTACCAGCATCTTGAGAAGTTAAGTGACCATTATAACCTTGTTTAAGGTCTACACCAACTTCACTAGCAACTTCATATTTCATTTTTTCTAAACCAGCTTTATTATTTGAAGTACTACCGTTATTGTTTGATCCAGGCATATATATTCACCTCCTACTTTTGTTAATATAAAACAAAAAAATGTTTTATAATATTAATGTGTGAAGAAACATAACATTTAATACTGGAAAAAAAATGAAATTTATTAAATTGATATATAAAAATTTAAGCAGCTATTGACAGAATTATGTAAAACGTGTTATAATATTATCATGTATTATATTATTTGGAGGTAAAAATAATGAATAAAGGAATTAAAAAAACAATATCAATATTTATTCTAATGGTTATGATAGTTTCATATCTGCCATTAGGTTCTATTGTTGCGGCTGTTAGACCTTCGGTATCAGTTATTGGACCAAGTTCACAAACAGTGAAAATAGGGGGAACTGTATCATATACAGTGAACTTTTACAGTGCAAATGTTGTAAATTTATCTTCGTCACATGTAAGACTTAATGGATTTACAGCAAATGTATCAGTAAATGGAAGTGGATTAGACTCAAGAACAGTAACGTTATCTAATATACAAGGAACTACAGGAGTGGGGAAAAGTATAACAATATTAGCAGGAGCAGCTTCAAATAACCAAGGAGCTTCTGTTCAAATACCAAACTCTTTGTCTTTTGCATTAGAATCAGCAGTTCAACCAGATACAACAAGACCATCGGTATCAATTGTGGGACCAAGTGCAACATCTGTTAATGCAGGAGGAACAATAACATATAAAGTAAACTTTTATGATAATAAAGCAGTAACATCTGTAAACTTATCATCATCACATGTAAGACTTAATGGATTTACAGCAAATGTATCAGTAAGTGGAAGTGGTATAACTTCAAGAACAATAACATTATCCAATATACAAGGAGCAGCAGGAGCAGGAAAAAGTATAACAATATTAGCAGGAGCGGCACAAGATGCAACAGGAAATAGTACTGTACAAACGCCTAGCTCATTAACATTTACACTAGCTTCTAAAGTTATAACAGAAAGTCCAGACACAACAAGACCATCAGTATCAATTGTGGGGCCAAGTATTGCAAAGGTATATTCAGGAGGAACAATAAAATATACAGTGAATTTTTATGATAATAGGGGAATAGAAAGAGTAAATCTATCATCTTCGTACTTAATTCTTAATGGATTTACAGCAAATGTAAGTGTGGCTGGCTCAGGGGTTTCAAGAACAGTAACATTATCTAATATACAAGGAGCTTTAGGAAAAAATAAAAGTATTACAGTAAAAGCAGGTGCGGCAATAGATGCAGCAGGAAATGCTACAGTACAAAGTCCAAAATCAATGACTTTTGAAATTGTTAAGAAAACTGAAGTTGTTGAGCCAACAAAACCAGTAACACCAACAAAACCAGGAATACCAACAAAACCAGGAACAAGTAAAGTAACTAAACCAGCAGCTACTACAAAACCAATAACAGTTAAAAGTGAGCCAACACTTATATCAAAATGTAGTGATGATTTATCATTACTTGGAGATATTAATAAAGAAATAACATATTTTGCATCATGGTTAAGAGCAGAAAAATATACAGCAACATATATACAAGAAAATAACTATGTAGCAAAAGATGAAACAATGACATACATGGTAGAATATTACAATGGAAGTACAGCACCAACACCAAATGTTAAATTTAGATTAACAATACCATATAATGTAGATGTTGAAGAAATAAGCGGTAATGGATTCATAGTAACTCAAACTGCTAATGAAACAGTAATCGGATGGGATATGGGTAAAGTACAAAATGAAGCAAGATGTAGATTATATGTAAGAGTAAAATTCTTAGATAATAGCAAACTATTTAATTCAAATGATATATCAGAAGTATTCTATGCAACTCTTAAAACAGAAGCAGGGGGAAATAATGGTTACTCATATATGAGACAATTATTTATAGATAAAAACACTGATAAAAAAGGAGAATTTAAAAAATATCTATCTTCTTTAGATAATACGAATTCAATAAGACCAGATGATCAAATTACAAGAGCAGAATTTGCTAAGTTATTAGTAGATAGTGGAATTGTAAAAGTTAAAGCAGGAGATGAAGCATATAAAACATTTAAGGATGCAGATTCAATTCCAAGTTATGCTAGAGATGCAGTATCAGCATTAGTTGGTACAAATATAATTCAAGGATATGGGGATGGAGAATTCAAACCAAATAATCCTATAGTAAGAGAAGACTTATTGCAAATGATTGCACAAGCTTCAACATATATGACAGATGCTAAAATAACAATTCCAAAACCAGTATTCTTATACACAAAAGCAATCGATGATAAAAATGGAGAAATATCTCCTAAAAAGGATTACATTATGGAACTTATGAGACAAAATGTAATAGTTAAATACGAATCTAATCCTGATGCATATGCATTAAGAAAAGAAGCAGTTGAAATTATAAATGCACTAACATTTAGAGGACCATATGTAGAACAATTACCAGAGAATGCATTAAGATTTGCAGATATAAGAGAAGATGTTACATATTTTTATAATATTGTAGGAGCATCAAACTCATACACTTATAATTACGATTATAGATTATGGCAAAATATACTTGAAATAAAATAACAAAATTAAGCAACGCTAAAATAACAGCGTTGTTTTTTTATGTAAAGTGTGGTATAATTATATTAGGTATTTTTTAACAATGAAAAAATAAAATTTTATTTTTTGTTATGCGTAAAGCATTTAATATATATATTAAATTTAAAAAGGAGAGAATGAAATGAAAAAGGTAGTGAACACAATATTGGTAATTATTGCAATTGGAATGATATCAACTTTAGTACCTTTGTTGATATTGTACAGCGGACAGTCTTGGTTAATAGGACTTGCTATTGCGGGGGCAATATTTATGTTTAGCCGGAAAAACGTGGCGGGTAATTGTATAGGCACAGCTTTATTAATCGTAGCAGCAATGATATTTTTCATGACCTCAAATCTTCAATGGAATGTACTAATATCAAGCTTTATATCTTTCTTTATATTGCTATTGTTGATAGCAATATTCAAAAAGAGAAGTACAGCAAATACATTATTAATATTAATAGCTATGCTAGTAATATTAATGAATATTCTGTGGATAGTAAATACTCCATTTACTCATGAAAAAGAAATTGACTTATCTTTAAATTACAAACCACATTTAGATGTGGAAGATAAAGAAAAAGATAAGTTAGAAGAACAAAAAGAGGAAAAGGAAGTTGAAGAAATAATCGAAGAAGAGGAAGAAGCAGATCTGGTAGAAGAAGTAGAAAAACAAGAACCTCAAGTGATAGTGAAAAACTACTATCATAAGGCTAAAGAGATTGTTAGGGAAGTTATTAAAGAACAACCTACTCCTATTAATCAATCACCTACTGTTCAAGTTGTAGAACCACAACCAGAACCTGTGCAAGTAACAAAACCACAAACAGAGCCAGTGATACAAGAAACTATTCAACCAGTAGCATCACAACCTACGCCAGCCCCATACCAAAATAGAGGTCCTGGTGTATACACAGGTGACATTTCAGGTTCACAATCATATCAACAACCGTATATATCAAATAGAGGACCTGGGGTTTATACTGGGGACATTTCAGGTGGCTATAATAACCAGTACACAGGAGACATTTATGGAAGTAGCTATATAACAATTTCTGTTAATACTACTAATGCCAGAGTTGGTCAAACATGCACTTTTACAGTTCAAGGAGTTTCAAATATAAATAAAAACATGATTGAAGGGTTTGATTCTAGAACAATGACATATTATCAAGGTGGAAACAATACTTTTAAAATAAAGTTTGATGCACCCGGATCATACTTTTTTAATTATGCAGGATCTAATTCTGATGTTTATGTATCAGTATCTCCATAAAAAATTAATCTTGTCTGACAAGTACAGACAAGATTTTTTATTGTAGTGTCAACTTACGACAAATTATTAAGGATTTAATATGTATAATATATATATATTGAGGTGATGGATATGAAATATACATATGATAAAGAAAATGAAAGTTTAAAATTAGAATTAATTGAAGAAATTGATATGAACAGTTGTAAAGCATTGAGAAGTATTATTGACGGCTATATTATAAAATACAACCCTAAAGAATGTATTTTAGACTTAAATAAGGTAAGTTTCATGGATAGTTCTGGACTTGGGCTTATAATGGGAAGACATAGTCTTATAAAGATGCTTAATGCAAAACTAACTTTAGTTGGTCCAAATGAAAGCATTAAAAAGATTATAAAGCTAAGCCATATTGGAAAAGAAATAAGGATAATATAGGTGAAAAACATGGAAAACAATATAAAAATAGAAATAGATAATAAACTTTGTAATGTATCAGTAGTTAGAGTAGCAATAACATCTTTAATTTCTCAAAAAGATGTTCCGCTTGATGAAATAACAGAAATAAAAACTGCAATATCTGAGGCGGTTACAAATTGTATAGAGCATGCATACGAAGAAGAAAACCAAAAAGTAGTAATATCTGCCAAACTATCTACTATTGATGATATGGATTTTTTATTAATAAATATAGAAGACTTTGGAATAGGGATAGAAGATGTTGATCTTGCAACTACTCCTGGATATACTACTAAACCTGAACTAGAACATGCGGGGATGGGTTTTACTATAATGGAAACATTTATGGATGAGATTACTATTGATTCGAAAATGGGTTCAGGAACTAAAATAAAACTAATGAAGAAATTAAGAACTAGAAAAGTAAGTAATATATAATAATAAAACAAACTATTAATATGCATCTAAAATATTAAAGAGATTTTTTAATATTTTAGATGTTCTTTTAAATAAAAAATGTACAATTTATAGTGCAATTAATATAACAAAAAATATGTAATTAAAAATTTGACAAAAACAGTAAATTTATTATATAGTATTGCAATAGAGGTGGTTTTCGTGAAAAACAAAGGGATAAGTTTAATAATATTAGTTATAACAATAATAGTGATGATAGTACTAGCATCTGCAATTATATTATCATTAAATAGTAGTGGTATAATTGGAAATGCAAAAGAAGCAAAAGAAAATTACAGAGGCGCCAATTTAAAGGAAAGGATAGGAGTTTATAGAGGCGAAAGAGAATTAGATATAACTTTGGGGAAGCAATCTAAAGATGTGTATGAAATAATTGAAAGTTTAATTAAAGAGGGCTTAATAACAGAATCAGAAGCAGAAATATTTAGACTAAATCCAAGTAGTCCAATTAATGTTGGTGATATAGAAATAAGTTTAAGCCAATTTATAAATACAGGCTTAAAGGATGATGATTTAGATCCTAGTTTAAAAGCTTTTATAACTGTATGGAGAGTAAATGCAGGGGGAACAGTAGTATTACCATTATTTGAAAAAATAAATTATAATATGTTAGGATCTGTTGATGCATCTTTTATACGAAGGGATTTAGAGTATGACTTCTATGTTGATTATGGAGATGGTACAGGAGTATATCATATTACTAGTTATAATGATGAAAATGCAAAACACACATACACTAATGCTGGAGATTATGAAGTTAAAATAACAGGAAAATGTGAAGGATTTAGTTTTTATCAGCAACATGGACAAGTTTCAAAAGCAGACACCAATAGTAATCAGTTAATAAGTATTAAACAATTTGGAGCAGTAGGATTTGTTGATGTGAGTTTTGATAATGCTAGAAATTTAAATTGTCAATTACCAGAACCAGTAAAGAACACTTTTAAAGAAACGTTACTGATGCCCTTTATGTTTAGAACATGTTCACTAACTGGAACTATACCAGCAAACTTTTTAAAAGGAGCAAGTAAAGCTGTTGTAATTTGCAATATTTTTTCAGGACAAAGTGGGCTAACAGGAGCTATAAATGATGATTTCTTTTCAAACTGTTTTGAAGCAATATCTTTTCAATCTGTATTTTTTGGCTGTAGAAATTTAAATATAAAACTTACGGAAAATATATTTAAGAATAATAGGAATTTAAAAAGCCTTTTTGCTGTATTTAATTATTGTTCTAATATGAAGGGAGAAATTCCAGAGGAGTTATTAAAAAACAATACAAAATTAGAAATTGCAAGACAATTGTTTGCTGGATGTACAGGTCTTACAGGTTCAATTCCAGAAAATTTATTTAAATATAATACTAAACTAGAAGATGCAAGACTGACCTTTGCTGAATGTACAGGACTTAGGGGCTCAATTCCGGGCAACCTATTTAGTAATAATCCCGACTTGGCGGGTGTTGAAGCCCTTTTTCAACAGGCTACGGGACTTACGGGTTCAATTCCAGAAAACTTATTTAAAAATAATACAAAAATAAAAGCATTTGGATATGCTTTCAATGCGGCTGTTGGTCTTACTGGAGAGATTCCAGAGAACTTGTTTAGATATAATACAGAAGCAGTTAGCTTTAATTCCGTGTTTTCGGGTTGTATAGGTCTTACAACGATTCCTTCAAATTTATTTGAATACAACACAAAAGCAAATAATTTTAATGCAACATTCTCTAATGTAGATGAAGATGGCGATGCTGCACCAGGAATTGATGTAACAACGCAGATGAACTTTATAGGAACAGCTCCTAAAATGTGGGAGAGAAGTATAACAGGTTTGACTGGAGTAGATATGTACAGAGGTTGCACTAAGTTAAGTAACTATGCAGATATTCCTGAAGTTTGGAAATAAAATTAATAATACATAAAGCATTGGTATTTGGAAACAACATACCAGTGTTTTTTGCAATAACTTTAAATAATGTGAACTATTCTTAACTTTTGTAAACAAAATATTGAAACAAACC
>JAQUBQ010000075.1 GCA_028686615.1 Clostridia bacterium
TATATTTTTATCTGTAATAACTGGTTTTACGTTTGTTTTATGATGTGTTCCGTTTTTTATTCCTGTTATAGTTGGTACAGTCTTGTCTATTTCAAAGTTCAATACTGTTTCATTTCCTGCCATATCTTTTACTACTAGATTATATTCACCTTCTGCTGTTATTTCTGTGCCACTTATATAATCTACATCGTTTAACTTTGAACCTTTTAAGTTTGCATCTGTTATTGTTAATGTTACTGATGCATTTACTATTGCTCCATCTGTTATTCCAGTCACTTTTGGTGCTGTCTTGTCTATTTCAAAGTTTACTATTGTTTCATTTCCTGCTGTGTCTCTTGCTACTAATTTGTGTTTTCCTTCTGTTGCTATTTCTGTACCACTTGTATAAGCTACATCATTTAATCTTGAACCTTTTAAGTTTTTGTCTGTTATTGTTAACAATACTCTTGTATTTATTATTTCTCCATCTTTAATTCCTGTTATTAACGGAGCCTCTTTATCTATTCCTACAACTTCAATTTTAATTTCAGTTTTATTTCCAGAGAGATCTTCTACTACAACGTTTTCCATCATATTAACTTTATAAGTTTTTGTATGTTTAGTTCTTGTAACTTGTTTCCAACTAGTTATTAACTTTGTGTCTTCATTAGTTGTAATTGTTACAACTACATTCTTATTAGTTGGCTTTCCATTATTAGAATATTCAACAGTAACTTCTGGTGCTAATTTATCAACTGCCACAGTAGGTCTTTGAGATGAATTCTCTTGTGTTTGTCCCTGATTTTCACTACTTTCCAACTCTTCCGTTGTGCTCTCGCTTCTTGTAACTAAAGTATTGATTTTTTCTCTGATTGACTTTATAGTAGCATCAATTTTATTTTTAGTCGCTTCTCCATCAGAGTAAACACTTTCAGCTGATATTAACTCATCAAGCAATGCTAACCATGTATCATCTGTATATTTTTCAGATTCTAAAGTTTTTGCTTCATTTATTAATGTTTGTAACTCTGCTTTACTTATGGTTAAATCTTCTTTTTCTACATTTCCAGTATCTCTATATGCTAGTTCTTCTCCTTCTATCTTTCTATTATTTAGTAAAACTACTGTAAGTATAGTTGCACCAATAAGTAATAATACTATTATTAGTGCAACTATATATTTACGCTTCTTGTTTATTTGTTCACTCACAAAAATTCCTCCTCATTTACATATTTATTTACTAACTCATCTTATAATTTAATGTATTAGTAATACTTATATATTAAAACAAAATTATATAATTTTCCTTAATATGGTTATTATATATTCCCTTTCTATTATTTGCAAGTTATTCGACGTTTTTTTTACATTTTTTTACTTTTATATTATACCGCTTCTGTTAAATCCATTAAATTTTCAATAAGTGTATGAACAGTTGTAAGTCCAACACCTCCAGGAACTGGTGTTACACTTTTTGCTATTTTAACAACATTTTCTGTGTCAACATCCCCTACTAATTTTCCATCTACTTTATTTATTCCTATATCTATAACTATGCTGTTCTCTTTAACCATGTTTTCTTTAATAAGATGTGGCACTCCTACTGCAACTATTAATATATCTGCTCTTTTTGTGTGATTTGTTAAATCCTTAGTTTTAGAATGACATATTGTAACTGTAGCTCCAGCATTTGTAAGCATAGCTGCCATAGGTCTACCAACAATTACACTTCTTCCTACAACCACAGCGTCCTTTCCCTCAATATTTGCTCCTATTTCTTTTAATATAGTCATAACACCTTTTGGAGTGCATGGAGCTATTTTACCATTTCCTTGAATGAGATTTCCAAAGTTTTCAGGATGAAATCCATCTACATCCTTAGTTGGCAATACTGCTTTTAATATTTTAGATGTATCTAAATGTTTAAATAATGGTAATTGAACTAATATTCCATTAACTGTATCATCATTATTTAATCTGTTTATTTCTCTTAACACATCTTCTGTAGTTATATCTTCAGAAAATTCGTACTCTTCTTCAAGTATACCTAAGGTTTCACACATTTTTCTTTTTCTACCAACATATACTCTAGAAGCTTCTTCTGAATTTGCAATTATAACAGCAAGTTTCGGAATTATATCTTTTTCTCTTTTTAATTTTTCTATTCTTTCTCTAATTAATATTTTTCTTTTTTCTACTATATCCTTTACGTTTATTATTTCTCCCAAAACAAATCACCTTTTCCCTCTTTATCTTATAATCATTGTAATGATAATTACTAAAGCAAGTATTACCCTATATGTTGCAAAAATTCCAAATCCAATCTTTTCTACTATCTTCATAAGTGCTTTTATTGCAATTAGTCCAACCACAAATGATACTAATATGCCAGCAACGAATTCTATAGTTATCATATCCTTTGTTAAATCCATTATTGCCAGTACTGTTGCTCCAAACATTACAGGAGCACCAAGTAAAAACGAAAACTTAGCTGCTGACTTTCTGTCTATTTTCATTGCTCTTGCAGCTGCCATTGTTGTTCCTGATCTAGAAAAGCCTGGTATTATAGCAAATACTTGACCTATTCCCACACCTAAAGCTTCTTTAAATGTCATGTTTTTAATTTCTTTTTCTTTTTTAGAATACTTATCAGCAATCCACATTATTATTCCCATAACAGCCATTGAAATTGCAACAACAAGTGGTTTTCTTATATGCTTTTCTATTACATCTTCTAACGCTATTGCTACAATACCTGCAGGTATGCACGCTCCTATTATATACCACATAAGTTTCCCTTGTTGCTTAAGATTTTTAAAAGACATTTTTCCATCTTTTCCTTTAAATTTAAAACCTTCCCAAACCATAGTCCAAAAATCATTAAAGAAATATATAATTATTGCTAAAAAAGTTCCGAAATGAAGTGCAATATCAAATATTAATTCTGCTTTTGCAGATGTAGCTCCAAAATTAAATAAATATCTAGCAGCTATTAAATGTCCCGAACTTGAAATCGGAAAGAATTCTGTAATTCCTTGTATTATCCCTAATATTATTGTTTGTATCATTGTCATGCGTTTTTCCCCCTATTTTTTTCATAATCTTTTATTATTTCATCTATTGCTTTTTTAAAATAAATTGCAGCAGATTTGGGTGCAACTTTTGCAGGAAGCGCTAAAGCTAGTTCTGCTTTTATATCTATTGTTTCTGCATATTTAAAATCAACACCACCAGGGAATGAAGCAAGATCAATGATAACACATTCTTTTTTTAATTTATCTAGCCTCTCCCTATTCATCACCATATCTGGAATTGTATTAAATATAACATCATATAAATGTAGTCCCTCATCTAACTCCTTTAAATCTACAACATTATATCCCATAGCTTCTATTTGTGCAAGATTTTTTTTGTTCCTTGCTTCACAAAAAATTTTAGCTCCAATACCTATTAACATTTTGGATAATACTTTACCTATCCTTCCATAACCAAGTATTAAGACATTAGCACCACAAAGTGTAATATCTGTCATTTCCATAGCTCTTGAAATAGCTCCTTCTGCTGTTGGCACTGCATTTAAAAAAGCTACTTCCTCCAGTTCCATTAAGTCATGATATTTAATTTTTTTATAATTTAGTTTTTCTTTTACTTTATCCATTGCACCTGCTATTAATATTTTATCCCTGCAGATACTTATTATCTCATCACAAGAAGTATCTGTTCCTGTAACCGTATTTCCATCTTTAGTAAATGGTGTTGGTCCTACAACTATATCTGCATCCTTTATTGCAGCTACCAGCCTGTTTTCTTTTTGTAACATCTCTCTAATTATATTTGTTCTATTATCATTTCCTATAACAAAAAAACATAACATATATATCACCTCTCTAGGTAATTTATATGTTACTTTGTTTATACATATGTTTATATAACATTATCCATTATTTTTTATATCCATATTTTTTATAAAATTCATCTCTAAATTCTAATAATCTGTCCTGTTTTATTGCTTCTCTTATATCTTCCATAAGTTTTGTTAAAAATCTAAGATTATGAATAGTCATAAGTCTAGCTCCTAAAATCTCCCCACATTTTATAAGGTGCCTTAGATAACTTCTAGAATAATTTCTGCAAGTATAGCATTCACATTCAGGATCTAATTTTTCAAAATCCATTTCATACTTTTTATTTTTTATAATTACCCTACCTCTTGATGTCATTGCTGTGCCGTTTCTTCCCATTCTAGTTGGAAGTACACAATCACACATATCTATTCCACTTAGTGCTGCTTCAATGAGATAGTCAGGGCTTCCCACCCCCATAAGATATCTTGCTTTATCTTCTGGTAAAAGTGGCATAGTAGCTTCTAGTACTTCAAGCATTGTTTCTTTTGGCTCACCTACGCTAAGTCCCCCTATGGCATAACCATCAAATCCTATTTCAGTAAGTTCTTTAACACTTTCTGCTCTTAAATCATTATACATTCCGCCTTGCACTATACCAAACAATGCTTGTGTTTCTCTGTTTGTATGTGCTTCCCTGCATCTTTTCGCCCATCTTGTCGTAAGTTTTACAGACTTTTCAACATATTTTCTATCTGCTGGATATGGAGCACATTCATCAAAGCACATCATTATATCACTGCCCAATGTTTGTTGAATCTCAATAGCCTTCTCTGGAGATAAAAAATGCTTTTCTCCATTTAAGTGTGACCTAAACTCTACCCCTTCTTCTGTTATCTTTCTAAGGGCATTTAAGCTAAAAACTTGAAAACCTCCACTATCTGTAAGTATATTATGTTTCCAATTCATAAACTTATGAAGTCCACCTGCCGCCTTAATAACTTCCATGCCAGGTCTTAAATATAAGTGGTATGTATTACCTAGAATTATATTTGCTTGTACTAATTCTTCTAATTCTTCTACTGTCATAGCCTTTACTGTGCCTAGTGTTCCCACTGGCATAAATACTGGTGTTTCAAACTCTCCATGAGGCAAGGTTATTTTTCCATACCTTGCTCCTGAATTTTTATCTTTATGTATTAGTTCGTATTTTATTGCACTCATTAAATAAATTCCTTTCTATTAGTTCCACGGTTTTTTAAATATAGTTTTTTCATGACTATTTTCTTCTTCTTTTTCTTTAGATTTTTCTTCATCTGCATTCTCACCAATTTTTTGCATTTCATCTAAATACTTTTGAGCTTGTTCCGGAGTTTTTGGTTCCTTAAGTGCTGTGCTTTTTAATTGCTCCATTAGTTCTGATGATACATCATGAGGATTTATATCCTCTTTGAACTTTTCTATATCCTCTGTTTCCTTTTCTCTTACTTTTTTTGGGTCATCTATATCAGAAAAATCCTTTATTCCTCTTTTCATGTTTTCTTCTATATTTTTT
>JAQUBQ010000076.1 GCA_028686615.1 Clostridia bacterium
AAACAATGCCTCTGATAAAGCTTTTGTAAGTTCTGTTTTACCAACTCCTGTTGGTCCAAGTAACATAAATGAACCTATTGGTCTTTTAGGATCTTTAAGCCCCATTCTACCTCTTTTAATCGCTCTAGCCAGTGCTTCAACAGCTTCATCTTGCCCTATAACTCTATTTTTTAGTATTTCATCTAATTTTTTTAAATTTTCCCCTTCAGTTTCTGTAAGTTTTGTAACAGGAACTTTAATACTTCTTGCTATTACCTCTGCAATATCTTCAGTACCAACCGGTACAATGTTTACATTAGCTTTTTCATTCCATTTTTTTCTCTCATTACTTAATTTGATTTTAATCTTTTTTTCATCATCCCTAATTTTAGCTGCTTTTTCAAAATCTTGAGATATAACTGCTTCTTCTTTTTCTTTAGATAATTTTTCTAAATTTTTTTCTAATTTAATTATAGCTTCTGGTTCTGTCATATTTTTAAGTCTAACTTTTGAAGATGCTTCATCCATCAAATCTATTGCTTTATCTGGGAGATATCTATCATTAATATATCTTGAACTTAAGTTTACTGCTGCAATTATAGCTTCATCTGTTATTTTCACTTTGTGGTGTGCCTCGTATTTATCCCTAAGTCCTTTTAAAATAAGTATAGTATCTTCTGGTGATGGTTCTGATATTAATACACTTTGGAATCTTCTTTCTAAAGCACTATCTTTCTCTATATGTTTACGATATTCATTTAATGTTGTCGCTCCAATAATTTGAACTTCTCCTCTTGATAATAGTGGTTTTAATATATTCGCTGCATCCATTGCTCCTTCTGCAGATCCTGCACCTATAATTGTATGTAACTCATCAATGAATAATATAATTCTTCCACTCTTTTTTACCTCTGCTATACTTTTTTTTAATCGTTCTTCAAAATCCCCTCTATATTTAGCTCCCGCTATCATAGAAGATATGTCTAGTGATATAACCCTCTTACCTTTTAAGACTTCCGGAACTTTCCCTGTTATTATTGATGTTGCAAGTCCTTCAACAACTGCAGTTTTACCTACTCCTGGTTCACCTATTAGTACTGGATTGTTTTTAGTTCTTCTACTCAAAATTTCAATAATTCTTTCTACTTCCTCTTCTCTTCCAATTACAGGGTCTAATTTGTTTTCTTTTGCCATCTCCGTTAAATCTTTTGAATACTGATTTAATGTTGGGGTCACCATATCTTTAGCCTCATGAGTATTTGAAAATGATGATATTGGACTATCCTCACTAATCAATTTTAAAAGTTCTGCAAAAAGTTTTTGCGGATCTACATTTGCTTCTATAAGTATTCTGACTGCAACACTATCTATTTCTCTCATTAAAGCTAAAAGTATATGTTCTGTGCCAATATAATTATGATTCATTCTTTTAGACTCTCTAATACTGTTTTCTACTATTCTTTTTGCTCTCGGAGTTAGATCTGGTTCATCTATTTCCTTTGTTGTCATTACCCCATCTATCTTAATGATTTCTTGTTCCATATATTCTGTTGTAACACCTTGTTTTAATAATATTTGTGCTGCTAATCCTTCTCCTTCTTTAACTAAACCATATAATATATGCTCTGTTCCTATATAACTATAGTTATGCTCTTTTGAAAACTTTTTTGCATTTTCTAATACTGCTGATGCTCTTTCTGTAAATTCATACATTATTTGTTCAACTCCCTTCTAATATATTTGCTTCTTTCTATATCTCTTTCTCCTTCATCCATTTCTTTTTTTAATTCAAGTTGCAGGTTATTTGCATATACATTAATACTAAGTTTTTGTATTAAGTTTGGATCTATGTTTTTTATAATTTTAGATTCTATACCTACACGAACAAGTGATAATAACTTTTCAGCTTCAGAAGTTTGCATTCTTCTCGCATATTTAAGTGTTCCTAGTGCCCTCATTATCTTGTCTTCATAATAAGTTTCTTCTGCATTTATAATATCTCTTGCTTTTTTTTCTTGTTTTATAATTTCCTCTGTAATCTGTTTTACTGCTTTACAAATTTCATTTTCTGTCATTCCCATTGTTTTTTGATTAGATATTTGATACAGATTACCTCTTGCTGCAGTGTTTTCACCATAAAGTCCTCTAATTGTTATTCCTATTTTAGCAGCATCTTCTAAAAGTCTTGAAATATATCCAAGCCTTGTTAAAGCAGGCAAATGTAACATTACTGATACCCTAATACCCGACCCTATATTAGTAGGGCAAGCTGATAAATATCCATATTGATTATGTTCTGAATACTTTACTACTTTATTTATTCTTTCCTCTGCTTCCTTGGAAATTTTATAAGCCTCATCCAGATTTAAGCCTGATGAAAAGCCTTGTATTCTTAAATGATCCTCTTCATTAATCATAATACTTAAGCTACAATCTTTATTTAAAACTATAGCTTTATTAGTGGTGTCTTTTATATATTCTTTAGAAACAAGATGTCTTTCAACTAAACTTCCAACTGTAAGCTTATCCATATCACTAAGCTTTAATAACTTTTCATCCTTATTCATGTTTTTTTCAATTATTTCTGTTATTTCTTTTGCTTCATTATCATTTAACATTTGAGGGAATTTATATCCTTCTATGTTTCGTGCAATACGTACTCTTGAAGAAATAGCTATTTGATTTTTATCAACATTATAGTACCACATAATCTAGATTTCCCCCTTTCTCTCTTTTTCTTTTATTAAATCTCTTAATTTTGCAGCCTCTTCATACTCTTCATTTTGAATATGTTTCATTAATTTACCTTTTAGCTCTAATATTGTATTTTCTTTTTTTATCTCTTTACCATTTTTAACTGTTTTATCATTTTTATCCTTTAGATGTGAAGCTGTTCCATGTATTTTATGAAACATTGGTAATAAACGTTTTTCAAATGTAGTATAACATTCTGGACATCCAAACAATCCTGTACTTGTATAATCTGAAAAGTGGTATCCACAATTTTTACATGTGTTTTCTAATGTTTTACTTGTTCCAATTGTTATGGGTTCATCCATTAATGACATTAAAAGATTATCCATAAAACCTATATTAGAACTTAATATCCCTAAGTTTCTACTACATTCTTCACATAAATCCATACTTTTTTTTATGCCATTAACATTTTCTTCATATTTTATTTTCGCTTCATTGATTTTGCACTTGCTACACTTCATAAATATCCCTCCTAACTATATTATATTTATAATTACATTTTTAAAAATGTTAGCTCTTAGTTTTTCTTTACTTTCTACATTAATTCCACTTAAAGTATTATCAGACATTACAATAGTAAGTATTTCTGCGGAACTTTCATCAATAATATTGTAATCTAAAAGTGATTTCAAATACATATTTCCGACATGTTGTGACATTTTATCACCCATTTTGTCAAACATATCTGATGTTATATCTAACTTATCTGAAACAACTCTTTTTATCCTAATGTATCCTCCTCCACCTCTTCTAGTTTCAACATAGAAACCCATTTCAGGTGCAAATCTTGTGGCTATTACATAATTTATTTGAGAAGGAACACACGAAAATGTTTCTGCCAGGTCACATCTTTTCACTTCTAATATTCCATTTTCTTGCTTATCTACCTCTTCCATAATATATGATTCTATTAAATCAACCAAGTTCATAACATCTCTCCTTTTTTATATCTTTTTGACCTTCACTGACCTTATTATATACCCATATTATTCCAATGTCAATATCTCTTTTGTGAATTTTTTGTGACAAAAAGATAAAAGCAAATTTTAGGCTTTTACTGGGTGTATAACTTGCAAAAAAAACCAGGGTTAATACCCTGATTTATATTATCATATATTCTTATTTGATTTCTGGTAAACCTCTTGGAGTCGCTTGATATACATTCTTGGCAGTATCATACCAGTATTTTACTTCCTCTAATTCAAAAGTTTCTACTGTTCCAAAATCGTTATCCTTTACATATAATATTGTTTTTACATTTATCGTATTTCCTGAATTTTTAGTATCCTTTATTAATGTATATGTATCTACCATTTGGCCACCAACTTTAGCTTGAGTTCCACTATTTCTTATTATAGAGTTTGCTGGAATTGTTCCTGCAACAAATCTCTTTGTTGATTCATTGTATAACCAAAACCCTTCATCAACAGTTCTTAAAGATCCGTTCCAATTATTAATAAATGGATGTGTTTCCCATGTACCTTCACCGTTTATTCTGTACTTGTATCCAATTCTAAAATCATTATTGGTTTTTGCAACAATATCTTTATTAAAAGTCACTGCAAATGAATTGAAATTATTTACAGTTGTTCCTGCATCTCCAACTATAATGTTTGAACCTACTCCAGATTTTACTATTTTAAGTGATTCTTTAACTTCAATCACTCTTGAAATTGTTGACATTTCATTTCCTGATCTATCCTTCGCATTATAATATATATAGTAAGTTCCTAATTTCGAAGTATCAATTTTATCAACTTCAACATAAGAGTCCGTTCCCTTTGCTTTGAAAGTATAATCAATAACTATTTTTTCAGATATATTTATATCCTCATTATCTGTAACTGTTATTCCTTGATCCTGATATATTGTTCCTTGTTTTACATTAATGCTTTCTAAACCTATTAAGTTTCCAACTGGTGCAACCTCATCTACTATTAATACCCCTCTAGATATTTTTCCCATTTCATTTCCTGCTAAGTCTGTAGCATTATAATATACATAGTATTGACCTGCTTTTGATGTGTCTACACTATTAACATTTGCATATGTTGTTGAACCTATAGCTTTAAAAGTGTAACTTCTAATTACTCTACTTGCTATCTCTGATTCTTCCATAATATTATCAGTGATTTCTATTCCTGGTTCGTTATATTTTTCTGCAACTTTTAAACTGATATTACTTAATCCTTTTAATCTACCTTGTGGTGCAGTTTTATCGATTACAAAGTTTATTATTGTTTCATTTCCTGCTGTATCTTTTGATACTAATTGATACTTACCTTCCGCTATTATCTCTGTACCACTTGTATAATCTACATTATTTAACTTTGAACTTTTTAAGTTTGTATCAGTTATTGTTAAGGTTACTGATGCTTTTACTATTGCTCCATCTGTTATACCTTTAACTTCTGGTGCTGTCTTATCTATTTTAAAATATACTATTTTTTTGTTCCCTGCTATATCTGTTGCTGTTATTCTATAATGTCCATCATCAATCATATCTGTTCCACTAATAAAATCTATCGTTTTGTTAGTTGTATAATCATATATCTTTATTGTATCTATATTTTTATCTG
>JAQUBQ010000077.1 GCA_028686615.1 Clostridia bacterium
AGTTATTGATACTATACTTTCTTACGCAGGTTAATTTCAAATTGGTATATTAGTTGATGTCTTTGTTTCGCTTGCGTTTTTTGTGTAAAGTACGTAAAAAAATCGCTTAAGCTAAAACTCAAGCAATCTTTAATTATTAATTTATATTTCTATTCTAAGAAGCCTTTGTAATGTCTACTTACCATTTGACCTTCAACATTTTTAAGCATTTCTAATGCAACACTTACTACAATTAGTACTGATGTTCCGCCAAATCCAATTGCTAAGTCCTTCATCCCTGCTTGTACAAATACTGGTAGTATTGCCACTGTTGCAAGGAAGAATCCTCCTGCCCATGTAATACTTGAAAGTACTTTTTGTATGTATTCTGCTGTAGGTTTACCAGCTCTAATTCCTGGTATAAATCCACCATTCTTTTTAAGCTGATTTGACATTTCTACAGGATTAACCATAAACATTGTATATATAAATGTAAACATTATAATTAATGTTGTATATATTGCCGCATAAATTGCTATATACCAAATGTTTTCTGACCTTCCAGAACATATTTCTGATATTACTTTCCAAAATCCTGTTGCATTTCCTTTAGTTACGATCTCAATTATAGTACTAGGAAGTACCATAAATGACATTGAGAAAATAATTGGCATTACTCCTGCCATTGCAACTTTAATTGGAATATGTGTGTTTTGTCCACCAAACATTTTCCTTCCAACAACTCTTTTTGCATAGTTTACTGGTATTTTTCTTTCTGCTTGCTGAACAAGTACTACTCCTGCTATTACAATTATCATTGCTATTACAAGTGCTGCTATAATTACAGCCTTAATAGGTGATAATTTTGCATATGTTACTAAAGCTGTTGCTGCTGCTGGTGCACTTGATACAATTCCTGTAAATATGATTATAGATATACCATTTCCTATTCCATTTTCTGTTATCTTATCAGCAAGCCACATAAGAATCGATGTTCCTGCAGTTAGTGATATGACAAATAGTGCCATTCCCATAATTCTTCCTGCTCCCATTGTAAGCGGTGCAAGCAAATAGTTTTTATACATAAAATATAATCCTACTGATTCAACTATAGCAAAAGCTATTGTTAAATATTTAGTATATTTTTCTAATGTTTTTTTACCTGTTTCCCCTTCTTTTGCAAGTCTTTCCAAACTAGGTAAAACAACTTGTAATAAGTTAAGTACTATAGATGCTGTAATATATGGTGAAATTGTCATTGCAAATATAGAGAATCTTTTAAATGCTCCACCAGCAATTATATTAATTGTGCTAAGTATTCCACTTGCTGTTCCTCCAATTGCTTCATTAAATGCAAGTTTATTTATTCCAGGAACAACTATGTATGTACCCACACGATATAATACTATTATAAGTAATGTATATATTATCTTTTTTCTTAAATCTTTCAGTGAAAATATATCTTTTAGCGTTTTAAACATATTATTTCACCTCTATCTTTCCTCCTGCAGCTTCAATTTTTTCTTTAGCAGCCGCAGAGATTTTTTTTGCCTCTACCGTTAGCTTCTTAGTTAAATTTCCATTCCCAAGAACTTTAAGTCCATCTAATTCTTTTCTGATAACACCTTCACTAAGTAAAAACTTAGCGTTTATAACTGTGTCATTATCATATTTTTCTAAGTCTGAAACATTAACTATTGCATATTCTTTACTAAATATATTATTAAATCCTCTTTTAGGAAGTCTTCTAACAAGCGGTGTTTGACCACCTTCAAATCCTCTTCTTATTTTTCCTCCTGATCTTGCTTTTTGTCCTTTATGTCCTTTACCAGCTGTTTTACCAAGTCCAGAACTAATTCCTCTACCTTTTCTTTTAGAAGTAGTTTTTGCTCCATATGCTGGTCCTAATTCATGTATTTTCATTTAGGTTTTCCTCCTCTCTAAAACATTTTATTTGTATAATTCTTCTACTTTTTTGCCTCTCATTCTTGCAACTTCTTCTGGTGTTCTCATTTCTTTTAATGCTTTCATTGTTGCAAGCACAACATTTCTCACATTACGAGAACCTAATGTTTTAGCTGTAACATCTTTAACTCCTGCAAGTTCTAATACTGGTCTTACCGCACCACCTGCGATAACTCCTGTACCTTCAACTGCTGGCTTTATTATTACCTTAGAAGAACCAAAATTTGTTGTATATTCATGAGGTAATGTGCCATTTACAACAGGTACTTTAATTAAGTTTCCTTTAGCTTCTTCTGTTGCTTTTTTAATTGCTTCTGGTACTTCAGATGCTTTTCCAGATCCAACTCCAACATGACCATTTTCATCTCCTACTACAACAAGTACGCTAAAACGGAAAGTTCTTCCACCTTTTACAACTTTTGCAACACGGCCAACATAAACAACTTTTTCTTTTAATTCTTGTTTTGCTTCTACCATTTCTTTTCTCCTTTCCACTAGAATTTCAGTCCTGCCTCTCTTGCAGCTTCTGCAAGGGCCTTTACTTTACCATGATATATATATCCATTTCTATCAAATACAACGTTATCAATTTTCTTTTCTAGTGCTTTTTTAGCAATTAAAGTTCCCACTTCTTTTGCTGCTGCAATATTTGAAGCTTTAGTTTTAATTTCTTTTTTTAAAGTAGATGCTTCTACTAAAGTTACTCCGTTTTCATCATCAATAACTTGTGCATATATATTGTTTAAACTTTTATACACACTAAGTCTTGGCATTTCTGGAGTTCCTTTTATAACAGCTCTAACTCTTTTTTGTCTAGTTACTCTTTTTGCTTCTTTACTTTTTTTGCTTATCATAGTTTTTTACCTCCTTCGCACCTATGGTTTATTTTTTCGCTCCGGCTTTTCCTTCTTTTCTAAGAATTCTTTCACCTTCATATTTTATACCTTTACCTTTATATGGCTCAGGTGGTCTCTTTGCTCTTATATCTGCTGCTACTTGACCTACTTTTTGATTGTCAATTCCTTTAACAAGAATTGTTGTTTGATCGGGTACTTCTGTTTTTACGTCTTCATTATCCATAAATTCAATTGGATGTGAATATCCTATAGTTAGAACAAGCTTATTTCCTTGTTTAGCTGCTCTATACCCAACTCCTTTTATTTCTAATTTTTTTTCATAACCTTCTGTCACTCCAGTAACCATGTTTGCAAGAAGACTACGAGTCAATCCATGAAGTGCTTTATATTTATCAGATTCTCTTTCTACTCTTAATAATGAATCTTCTAATATCACTTTCACATGACTATCCAATTCCCTTGAAAGTGTTCCCTTTGGTCCTTTAATTGTTACTTCTGCTCCATTAATTGTTACTTCTACTCCTTGAGGAACAGTAATAGGTGTTAATCCAACTCTAGACATTTTACTTCATTCCTCCTTACCATACGTATGCCATTACTTCTCCACCTACATTAAGGTTTCTTGCTTCTTTATCAGTTACAATTCCCTTAGATGTTGAAATAATCGCTATACCTAAACCATTTAATACTCTTGGAAGTTCTGTAACTTCTGCGTATATTCTTAATCCTGGTTTACTAATTCTCTTTAAACCTTGTATAACAGGTTTAGTGTTATCATATTTTAATGTTATCCTTATTGTTTTATGAATTCCACTTTCTTCTATTTCAAATGAAGAAATATATCCTTCTTTAAAAAGAATGTTTGCTATTTCATTTTTAATTTTCGAATAAGGTACATCAACAGATTGATGTTTTTGCTTATTTGCATTTCTTATTCTTGTTAACATATCTGCAATAGAGTCTGTTACGTTTACGTTCATTCTCTGTTACCTCCTTTTCCCTATATTACCAGCTTGCTTTCTTCACACCTGGTATTTCTCCGTTATATGCTAATTTTCTAAAGCAAAGACGACAGATACCGTATTTTCTCATATAAGAGTGTGGTCTTCCACATAGTTTACATCTATTATAATATCTTGTCGAAAACTTCGGTGTGCGTTGTTGCTTAGCAATCATTGATTTTTTCGCCATGCTTTTACCTCCTAGTTCTTTGCAAATGGCAGACCAAGCATTTCTAATAATGCTTGCGCTTCTTTATCTGACTTCGCAGAAGTTACGAATATTATATCCATACCTCTAGCTTTATCTACTTTATCATATTCAATTTCTGGGAATATCATTTGTTCTTTAATTCCCATTGCATAGTTTCCTCTTCCATCAAAAGATTTGTCTGAAACTCCTCTAAAGTCTCTTACTCTTGGAAGTGCAACATTGAAAAATCTTGTTGCAAAGTCATACATTTTGTCTCCTCTAAGTGTTACTTTACATCCTATGTTCATACCTTCTCTTAATTTAAATGCTGCAACTGATTTTTTAGCTTTGGTAGGGACTGGTTTCTGTCCTGTAATTATTTCTAAATCTTTCATAGCAATATCAAGTGCTTTCGAACTTTCTTTAACATCAGAAACTCCCATGTTTATAACTATTTTTTCAAGTTTAGGTACTTGCATTATAGACTTATATTCAAACTTTTCTTTCATAGCTGGTACGACTTCTTTTTTGTATCTTTCTTTAAGATTCATTATTGGTTTTCCTCCCCTCTTTTTGCTATTTTATTGTTTCTTTACATTTTCTGCAAAATCTAGTCTTTTTTCCATTATCTGAAATTTTAATACCTACTTTAACTCCTCTTTCACATTTTGGACAATAAAAGTTAACTTTAGATACATGGATTGCTCCTTCACTTTTAATAATTCCTGACTCTTGACCTTGCTTTTTAGGCTTCACGTGTCTTGTTCTTATATTCATTCCTTCTACTATTAGTTTGTTTTCTTTTCTTAGTACTGATAATACTTTACCTTTTTTTCTCTCTTCTTTGTTTTTAACGTTAAGTATAACTGTATCACCTTCTCTAAGTTTAATTTTCGCTGTATTTATAACATCTTTTTTCAATTCTTGTCACCTCCACATATTATAGTACTTCTGGTGCTAGAGAAATGATTTTCATATAACCTTCTTCTCTAAGCTCTCTCGCAACAGGCCCAAAAATACGAGTACCTCTTGGAGTTTTATCATCTTTTATTATAACTGCTGCATTTTCGTCAAAACGAATGTACGATCCGTCATCTCTTTTTAGTCCTCTTTTTGTACGAACTAAAACAGCTTTAACTACTTCACCTTTTTTAACAACGCCTCCTGGTATTGCTTTTTTAACAGATGCAACGATAATATCTCCTACGTTTCCCCATCTTCTATGAGATCCACCTAACACTCTAATGCACATAATTTCTTTTGCACCTGTATTATCTGCTACTTTTACTACTGATTGTTGTTGTATCATAGCG
>JAQUBQ010000012.1 GCA_028686615.1 Clostridia bacterium
ATCTTATTACTATAATTTGATAACTGTTCTTCTGATGTTATATTTACTTTTCTATATTTACCTAAATCGTTCTCTAGATAAGAGGTATCTGTTTCTGTTTTTACAGTTTCTTTATAATTTCCGCTCCATATTGCTACTAATAAATATCCTGCAATAACAATAACCGCTACTATTCCTAGTAAAATCACTATTAATAATTGGATCCCTTTATTTTCTTTCATTTTTACTCCTTAAAATCAATATAAAACACTTTATAAGTATTGCCATCTGTATCAAGTCGTATTCCTAATAAGAACAATACATCGTCTTTAATTATTTCACAAATATAATTGGCCTGGTTAATCTTAAATATATCTCTGGTAACATTAGATTCTATTATAACTTCTGTACTTTCCATTGAAAAATTATTATTAATAATTTTTCTCATTTTTTCTTGAAATTCTTTTTTATCATATTCTTTTTTAACATTAGTTGTAAACAAAGAATATACTTGATCATATTTTTTATCTATAAGAAATGTCATATAGTTATCTACTGCTGTTTTTACAGTATGATATTCCGTATAATTAGTAACCCTTATCATTTGTTTTCCTTTTGAGAGTCCTTCATCTGAATATATCTGTACGTATTCAGTTAGTTTTTCTATATTAATGCTGTTTGTTTTATTTTCACCAGTAAAACTATTAATGATTGAATTAACTATAACATATATCAATGCTATTCCAAACATTATAATTATAAACATCTTTAACCATAGATCTATTTTTTTTAACATACTAGTTCTCCTATACTTTATACATTGTCTACATTAACATTCGAAGATTCACTATCAATATTTACATTTCCATACTTGACTCCATCCCTAGATATTTCTCTCGAATATTTTGATGCTTCCCTGCTTAATGATGTTGCAGCAGTTTTCCATACCTTACCTGCTTCTTTTAATGTTGATGCTGGTATTTTAGAATCAATTTCTGCTTTTGCTCTCATTTCAGCATTTACATCAATATTAATTTGTGAAGTGAATTCTTTTGTCTTTGAATGTTTTTCAAATTCCTTTTCAAACTCTTCAAAGCTTGCCTTTACTTTAACGTCTGTAGAGTCTTTAGCACTTTCTGTAAGACCTGGATAATATTCAGACATGTATTCTTTTCTTCTAGAAGCTATTGCCCTTGCCCTCGCTGCTTTTAAATTTTTATCGGCTTCCTTTCCCGCTGTTCCATATGCTTTTTTATCAGCATATCTGTCAGAAGCTTTATCTAATCCCATATCAATAATATTACTTAATGTTACTGCATCATTTAAATTGTCTGTGGCACCTAATCCTACTCCTAATGCCGCAGCTGTAGAACCGGTTCTAGTAAATGTTTTTATTGCTGCACTTCTAAGATCTGCTTTTGCTTTTTGTTCCTCTAATTTATTTTCTTCCAATGCTTTTTTTGCTTCTGCAAGTTTCTTTTGTCTTTCATCTTCTTTTGGTGCTATTTTATTAGTTGAACCTTCATTTACATTTTTAGCTTGGCTTTCGGATGTTGTTTGGCCAACTTGTTGATTTTCAGATTGCGCTGTTCCTGCAATTCCTGCTGCACTACCTGCTCCAGATTTCTTTCCATTTAATACATTTAATTTGTCCTGAGAATCTGAAATTCCCATTCTTGCTTTTCTTAATCTATCCCTTGATGTTTTTACATCTTTTAATGGTTCTGCTGTTCTGCCTGCCATTGATATTCCCGACTTAATTCCTGCCATAGATTTAGCAAAGTTTTCTCCTATTCCTCCTAGCATTTTAGAATCTGAAATTCCAAATAACCCTTTTATCATTTTTTCCATTTTTATAAGGGCCATCATAGAACCTATAGTCATAATTGCAAAAAAGCCATCTTTATTAGCATCATCAATGTTGTAAGCTATTTCTATACTCTCTATTATCCTATTGCCTCCATCTACATTTAGGTCTGCTTGCTCAACTGAAATCCCACCAATCATTTGTATAATAAATGCTAAAAATATTGCATGAAAAGCTTGTGTAAAAACTAAAATTGCAAAATTTTTAAACCAATTTTTAAATATGCCTTCGCCTTTTCCTCCCATGATTCTCCTCCTTAACTAAATGATTTTTTAATAACATCTACTGCTACAATTAATGGAGCAATCATTCCTAATATAAAACACATTATCATACGTTTAATGTACATTACTACTAAACCTAATGATTGGCCTATTACTATTAAAAATACTATTGATGATACTAAATCCTGACCTATAAAAGCCTTTAAAGCAAACATACCGATAAGACCTCCGTACCCATACATATTAATTGTTGTAACTGAAGTATCTGTTCCTGTAAATAAATGAGCTACCCCATTTACTATTCTACTTATAGGTTTTCCTATAACAGGCACTGCATCTAGCCAATCAAACTTTATTGCAATTTCACTTGAAGATTCTAATGCAATTTCTACAATTTGTTCATTCAAATAAAATACTGCTGCCATCAAATAATGAACGACAAACAATAATAATATCCCTAAAATCCAATTATTTAATGCTTGTTTATATCTAGCTTTCTCTGCTGCAAGTGAAGCAATTGCAAGTTTTATACCAATTATCATTGCCGCAATTACGAAAAATGTTCCTGCAAGTACAAATAAGGAATAATACATGCTTTTTATTATGTCCTGTATCATGTTTGCTGGTGAATCTGCTGCTGGATTAATAAAGTTAGGGTCAAAGAATGATAATTGATTAAATACTATTTGATCCGGAAATGGAAATGCTCCTCCACTATTGATTCCCATTCCAGCATATAATAAATATAAAACCAAAAAAATCAATAACGAGAATACATTTATTAGCATCGCAAAAGGAGTCCCTAATATTCCACCGGCAGTATTCATTATTATGCCAATTAATTGATCAATAAAATTTTCCTCTATTGGTGCTTTTGTACTAATTGCTGCATATACGTTACTTGCTAATATTACAAATGTAAATAGGACTATTATTACTATCCATTTTTTTATGCGCTTGTTTCTTTCTTTCTTCATTTTATCACCCAATCTATATATTTTAATTTCTATATTCTCATCCTTGGTTACTTTTTTCAATCAACTTTGAAAGGTTTGTCTCTACAAACTCAAATTCTTTTTGTGTCGGATGGATACCTATTACTGCCGATTCTTGTCCTATTTTTATTAATCCTTCCCCTCTAGAACATGTTAATAAAAACTCTGTCTCTCCTTCACTTAGTTTAAAGACTTCTCTTAAGTACTCTATTTCTGATTTATCCTGTGCCAGGAACAATTTTACTTCTGATGATGTTAATACTGCTTGTGCTTCCTTTTTTTCATAGAAATCCTGGAACTTCTGTGAAACTACTGCTAGAGACACATTTCTTTTCCTTGCACGTCTAGCCATTGTGTTTAAAAACTGTACTGCTTCTGGATAGTCTAATAACATCCATGCTTCATCAACAAGAACTCTTTTTTTCCTTGCTTTTGCTTTGTTTTCACTGTTTTTCTTGACATATTTTTCCCATACCCATGAAAGAAGTATTTGTTGAGCAAGAGGTCTTGCAAATTTTTCCTCTAATTCTGATAGATTTATATTTATAAACTTATTACCATCCATTAATTCAAATGTCGACTGCCCATCAAAATATGACATCTGTCCATCAAACTTCTTACAATATTGTTTCATTACTTTTAATAAATAATTATAATGGTATGCATAAGTCTCAGTGGTGTTTTGTTCTGCCTTTTCTACTAATAATTCATACCATCCACTTATAGTTGGCATTTGTTTTTTCTTTCTAACTAAATTAACTCCTTCTTGTTCTTCTTCATATAAAGTATTAATATCATTTTTTATTCCTTTAATAATATATGTTTCCGCAACTATTTCAGCAATTATTTGTTTTGTAAGTTCGTTTACTTCAGTACTTCTAGTTGCCCCCCTAGCCATAGTCAGCAATGCTTGAGTAACGTCTTCTACTTTATTTTCTACATTTAAAACCATTTTTTCTTTTCCTGTAATTTCATCTTTAGTTGTTTCAGGTTCTATGTCAAATATATTAATAATTGTATTACTATTAGGACTTACAACTATGTTTATTCCATTTAAAGCTTCTGCAACTACTACATACTCACCTTCTGCATCTATTACTAAACTTTCAACTCCCATTAAAACAGCTGATCTTGACATTATAGTTTTAATTGTAACCGATTTACCAGAACCGGATTTCCCAAAAATAATCATATTATAATTTGTCATTGATGGATGGAAATTATCAAACAACAGTGGTAATCCTGTTTGTTTGTTTACTCCTATAGGTACTCCTACATCATGTCCTATATCTGATGATAAAAAAGGAAAGACCGTTGCCATAGAACCCCTATCAAAAGTATGCTTTCTTGATAATTTGTTTTTATTTAATGGAAGATTTGATTGAAAAGCTTCTTCCTGCATAGCCCATGTTGCTTTTATCCCTAACATGTTTTTAGAGGCCTCCATTGCTAATAGTTCTGATGCTTTATCTAGTTCATTTTTATTATATGAAAACAATGTTGCTATAATCGTCGCTTCAAATAATTTATTATATCCTGCTGCAATTTCATCCCTTAGTGCTTCTGCTTCTGCTTGTTTAGTCGCAAGCACAGATGCTCTGTTTATATCCCCTCTATCTTGTGCTACATACCTTTCTGATTGTAACTCTACAATTGTTTTATTTAAATCTTTTTGTGATACTGGCTCTGGAATTGGACTTATATATACAGATGTATTAACATCTCCAAATTCATATATTCCAGACAAAAAGTATGGGAATGTTGCCTGCCTAGGCATTGTCGTAATATAAAAAGTACGAACAAATCTAGATATTTTTGAAAATACTTCTAGGTAATCATAATGTGTTGCATCTATTCCTGAGGGTGCCATCAAGTCTTTTAAGTTAGACTTATTTATCTCAAATAATGTTCTCGCATTATCTTCATTTGTTATTATCTCTTCAGAGTTTGTTTCAACTACTTCTTTTTTATTGTGTTTTTTTCTCATCAACTTTTCCTCCTTATACTATTGACTCATCTGCATCAGCACCATCAGCATTATTAATTTCTTCATTAGTATTTTCTTCTTGTATCTCTTTATTATCTTCCGTATTAATCATTTCTTTTTCTTTATTCATAAGTTCTTGCTTCTTAATTCTTTCTTTTTTTCTCTCTTCAACGCCCTTAACATGGTTTTGTGCAATTATATCCGAAAGTTCTTCCTTTTCATCACGAGATACTTCTGCTGCATTTATTATATTTAGTGCCTCTCTATCTGTTCTTTCTTCAAACTCTTCTATCAATTGCTCTTGTGTTTTTTGCTTTTGTAACTTCATTGTTTCTAGTAATGCATCTTGCACTCTGCGGAAAGCCTCTTCTTCTACTTGTTTTTGCATGATTTCTTCTTTTTTCTGGAATACATCCTTTGAAACAGAATACAAACGATAAAATCCTGATTCTAGAGCTGTCTTTATATCTAATAACTTCTCATCATCTCTATTATATGAAATATATAATAATTCTGCCAACTCATTAGAGTCTAACACTTTTCCTTGAACTGAGCAAGATGATAATGCTCCTATCAACGATTGTGCTCTAGTATAAAGTTCCCTATAGCATATATCATGTATTTCTGCTTTAGTGAATTGTGTAGTACTTGTTGTAATAACCTCACTTTTATAATAAGATAAAACAATATAAAATTTTCTTTGAAGTACATGCTTATTTAAACTTATCCTTTCAACGTATCTTGTTATATCTTGAGCATATTCTAAAATGTGAGCATATTTTTCTCGTTCTTTTTTTGCTTCTTTAATCCTATTAAAGTCAACATTTAATTCATTTGAAACTTCCTTGTAATCAGCATCTGCTTTTATGAAATCTTCATTTAGTGTTGATACACTATCTTTATAAATATTCATACTTTTCTTTAAATCTATAGCCCTTGCTTGAACATATAATTGAATAGGGTATTTTAATGTGTTTAGGAAAGTAATGAAGCCTTCTTCAACTGCCATTTGTTCAACTTCTGACATCAAGTCATAATTTATTCCTTTACATTGTATAACCATCGTATACTTTGTTTCTTTTTCTTGAAGAATCATATTATCAGAAATTCTATCAAACTCCATAAAATTAAAAATATCTTTCCTTGGTACATTTTTATCATTCTTTTGTGTTACACTTTTTTTATTTTCTTGTGTTACATATGAAGAACTTATATCTTTTTTGTCAGTTTTTTTATTTTCATTAGCTTCATTTTTTGTAAGAAGAATAACTGCTATTATAGCACCTATAATTCCAACTACTATTAATAAAATGCTTATCATTATTTTATTCCACCTTCCCTGTAAATATATATCTTTTTTCTCTTCTTAAATGTTATTGTCCTAATTAATATATCAGATACCGGCTCTCCTCCTGCTTTTCTTAATATTCCAACAATTGGTGAATCCGGTATAACTAATGCCCCTACTCCAAATCCTATAGCTGCAAAAATCACAGTTATAATAAGTCTTGCCATCCTTAATCCAAGGAAACTAAAAACACTTCCAATCAATAGCCCCACTATGCCAAATGCAATAGTAAACATCAACGACTTAATAGAAAATATATATAATATTCTTGATTCCCCTTTTACACTCCTTGGTACACTATATGTTCTTCCCATAAAACCCTCCTACACTCTTATAATTCTTACATAGAATCTATCACAAACCATATAATTATTCAACTAAAAAGACTTGCAAGAGCTAACAAAAAAAAAATATTACAAAATTGTAATATTTTTGTAATATTTTTGTTTTTCTTTTAATTATGTAGGTATTATATTTTTTGATATATCTATGATAAATTGTATTACATGCATAGCACTATAAATAAATAATATTCCTAAAATTACCGGCATCATTCTCTTTTTTAATTCTGCTTTTCCATCTGCTGATGTCATCATATATCTCAATCCTATTATTATAACACCTGTTACGGCTAATAAGTCTGCTACCCATATTAAAATAGAGTATAGTCTTGATAGTAACGGTTCTAAACTTTCTTCTGTTCCTAAGACATCTTCGAATATCCCAAAGAAACCATTTTTCAGTGTACTCGCCAAGTAAAAGAAAACTATTCCAACTACTAAATTGAGCAAGCTATCTTTTATTTGAGCTTTACCTTCTATCCCCGAAAAAATATATTTTATTCCTAATATAATGGTAACTGATGCAAATATAAAATTACCTATTGATATTAATAAATCGAAAATCTCTCCTGTCGTCAAAAGACTGGCTAGTTTTTCACCTATTCCTGTATTATAAGCCTGATTGTTTTTTTCAAAAAACGTACCGCCTTTACCAAATACACTTGAATTAAATCCACCTGCATAAATTGTAGAAGTAATAACTATCATAACTATCATAACTGTAATAATTTTTTTCATTTTTTTCATTTTATTTCTCCATTTTTAATAACATATCAAAGTAACCTTACCCGTAATATTTTTGCTTTACTAAAACGCTGAATTGGCTGCTTTAGATATAAGATCTGCTATTGTAGTAGCTCCAAAAACAAGCACGGCACCCACAATAAGTATTACTGTTTGTTGTTTTATATCTGCTTTTTGATCTGCCGATGCAAACATATATCTTACTCCTGCAAACACAACAGCTCCAATAGCTAAAAATTGTACTATTGTACTTATTGTTTTCCACACGTTTTTAGCTACCGTGTCTATTCCCTCAAGCCTATTACCAGGCTGTGCATTTGGCGTTCCTATTTCATTAGGAACCTCTACTGCACATACAGAACTTATAGCCACAACAAAAAAAGTCAATACAAATACAAATGTCATTATCTTTATAAATTTGTTCTTTAACATCTTCTTACCTCCTTATTAAATCTAAAATACTATGTCCCTAGTTTTATATCAGTTATAACACTATCCACAAATTTCAATATTGGAATTGCTGCAAAAACAAGTATTGCTCCCACAACAAGAACTATAGTTTGCTTTTTTATGTCTGCTTTTTGATCTGCTGATGCAAACATATATCTTACTCCTGCAAATACTATTGCTCCAATAGCTAAAAATTGTACTATGTATGCAACTGTATTCCATATTTTATTTGCTGCACCCGTTAAGTTGCCTGAGGCTGTCCCACCTGACGGTATAGAAGTTCCTATTCCTGTACCTGTAGCATACATATATGGTGTTGCTAAAAAGATTATTGAAAAAATCATAATAACAGCTAGATGTTTAATAATCATTTTGTTTTTCATTTATATTCCTCCTTATTTATAATTAAATATATTAAAAGATAAACTAATATTTTATACTTAAAAAATACCTGTAAGAGCGCCACCTATTATTTCCATAATATTCACTGCACCAAAAACCAATATCGCTCCTAAAACCAACATTATTGTTTGTTTCTTAATATCTGCTTTTTGATCTGCTGATGCAAACATATATCTTACTCCCGCAAACACAACTGATGCTATCGCAAGTATTTGCACGATAAAACTAAAATTGTTCCAGAAATTCGTACCCATTTTTTGCAAGAAATTGGTATCTGGACTTAATACTTCTTTATCTGGTTCTTTTAATTCCGGATTAGATACATTAACATTCACATCCGCAAATATTACATATGGACATAATAGCACAATTATTATTATAATAAAAGTTATCTGCATTAAATTTTTATAAGTAATATTCATATTAATTCCTCCTTTGTGTCTATATTACACTTTTTTCAATTAAAAAGCAACATTAATTAATTTATTATTATTATTGTAATTTTTTTGTAACAATTTGGCTTCTTATTTTTCTTTACAAACCGTGTAATAATTATTATACTTACATTGGAGGGACCCATGATTAAAAAATATTTTTATTCCATTTTTACATTTTTTCTTTCAATAATCTTTTTTTCAAGTAACGACATTAACACGATTTCAACTCTATCATTTCCTATTAGATTAGATTACTATATTTCTTCTAACTACGGTTATAGAACAGTCGGTACATACCATTTCCATAATGGCATTGATATTCCTAAGCCTCCTGGTACTCCTGTGTATGCTTTAGCAAATGGTGTTATAAATTATATTGGCTTTTCTTCTTCATATGGGAATTATATTATAATAACCTATAGCAATGGTTATAAATCTTTATATGGACATATGTCTGGTATCTATCCATTTTCTGTCGGTGATTATGTTACCACTAACGACATTGTTGCGTATATTGGACCAACCTTTCTTTCATCTGGTATTAGAAACGGCTTTACTACAGGACCTCATTTGCATTTTACCATTTATAGAAACAATAAACTAATTAATCCTATCGCAATATTTAAATAAAAAACAATAGGATATTTAACCTATTGTTTTTTATTATATTTTTTATTTAACCTATAATATTATCTTTATAAAATTTCAAATTTGGATACTGATACTTCATATGCTACTCTATTCTCTATTTGCCCATCATCATATTTTTTTTCATATCCTCTTGATTGTATTCTTCCTTCTATTTTAAGTGTCATTCCAATTTCCAACTTCTCACAATATTTAGCGTTTCTTCCCCATACTATGCAAGGGACATAGTCAGATTTATTATATGAACGATTAATTGCAATAAACAAATCTGTAATCTCCCTTCCCATTGGAGTTTTTCTGTATATGGGCTGTTTACATATGGTTCCTATTGCTGTTAGTTCATTGATATTTTTAACACTTTCATCAACTTCTAATTGCTCTATTTCTTTTGCAAACACAAATAAAACAAGTCTGCTTTTATTGTTTTGAGCTAACTGATTATATGATCTATATTCTCCTTCAATATAGATTGTTTTGCCAATTTTTAACTCTTGAAGGTTTGCTAATCTTTCTGAAACTATAACTGGTAATTCATCCTTCGTTCCACTAAGACGATCTGTTTCTAAATAAAACCGATAAAACTTTTCTCCATATACATCATGATTAAACTCAGGTAATGAAGCTACCTTACCTCCCACTTTTATTACGTTGTTTTTGACATCTTGGTCCATCGTTTTTTTCATGTCATTCGTCTCCTTTAAAATTGTTTTTTAAAAGTACATACCTAAATATACTATTATTATAACATTTTATATTAGAAAGTCAACAATTAATGTCTTATACCATAGGAAATCACGCTTATATTTTACATAACATACAGGTTGCTTGTGTTTGAAAAAAACAATAGGATTTTTCACCTATTGTTTAATTTTGTATTATATTCTATTTCTTTCTTTAATATAATTAATTTGTATCCTCTTTTTGTTCTTCCATACTATTATCTTTTAATATTTCAAATTTAGATACTGATACTTCATATGCTACTCTTTCTTCAATTTTTCCGTCATCATATTTTTTCTCATATTTCCTTGCTTGTATTCTTCCAACTACTTTAACTGTTGTTCCTGTTTCTAAGTTTTCACAATATTTAGCATTTCTTCCCCATACTATACAAGGAATATAATCTGATTTGTTATATGAACGATTGACTGCAAGTAATAAATCCGCAATATCTCTTCCCAGCGGAGTCTTTCTGTATATTGGTGCTTTACATACCGTTCCTATTACAGTTAATTCATTGATCGTTTTAACACTTTCACTAACTTCTAATTGCTCTATTTCCTTTACAAACACTGATAAAATAAGTCTACTTTTATTATTTTCATCTAATTGATTATATGATCTATATTGCCCTTCAATATAAATTATTTTACCTATTTCAAAATCGTCTATGTCTATTAATCTTTCTGAAATTATTATTGGTAATTTATCATTTTGTCCACTAAGTCTGTTTATTTCTATGTGAAATCTATAAAACTTTTCCCCATATATTTCGTGACTTAATTCAAGTACCGATGCTACTGTACCACCCATTTTAACTATGTTATTTTCAATAGCCTGCTCCATGTTTTTTTCCTCCTTTGATCTTTATACCCTATTCTTATGTTTTAGACAACAAAAAAATTACTATGTTTGCCTATTATATCATAGTAATTTTATTTTGTAAATACTTATGTTAATGCCTTCTTGTTATATTACCTATCATTTCAATAAAATCATAATTGATGCAATGTATAATATTATGTGATGTGTTGGAAAAAAACAATAATAAATTATATTTGTCCACTTCCTTTTTCTTCCTTTTTCACCACTATAGAGATATATTGGCATAATAGAGAGTAACATATACCAAGAGAGTGTTGTTCCATTATTAACAATAATATATATCATAGATAATGTAATTGCCAGTATATATGTGTATTTTATATTTTTCTCTGAAATAAATGAAAACAATAAGCCTTTCATTGACATTACCCCATTATTTCTATTTATGTATATCATTATTTTCAATCTTTCAATAAAATAAAGCATAACTCCAAGTATCAATCCATTATAACCATAATCAATAGGTATAAATACATATATCACTATTATTGAAAATAATAATAATATTTTTATGGCTAATTTCCAATTTTCACTTAAATTTTTAAATATGTTTTTTTCATGGAGCAACCAAAAAACAATTAATAGCAAAGAAAAAGAGAACAATACATTTAAGTTTGTTACCACTGTTAAACTACTTTTTCTAACATCAAATAATGAAACAATATAAATTAATAATTGTGTTATTAGGGCTAATGAAAAAACTCGAATAATATACCTTTTTAAATTCTTTGTATAAAAGAACCCTTGAACTAACATGTATAAAAATAGAGGCATAGATATTCTTCCTATTATTCTACATATATAATATATGTTTGTATTTATGTTATCTGCAAAATAATAACCTATGTGATCAATTAGCATTGTTATCATTGCTATAACTTTTAGAACGTCTCTATTTATTTCTGTTTTTTTTAATTTCATTCTTAATTTCTTACCTATTCCCCTCTGTTTAATAATCTCATCATATTAGTTTTATATGCTTCCACACCTGGCTGATCAAATGGATTTATCCCAAGTAAATATCCGCTAATTGCGCATGCTTTTTCAAAGAAGTATATAAGTTGGCCAATATTATATGATGTTAAATCCTCTATACTAATAGCTATTACAGGAACTCCTCCATCTACATGTGCAGTATATGTTCCCATATATGCTTGTTTATTTATATAATCAATACTTTCACCTGCAATATAGTTTAATCCATCTATATTGTCAATTGTTTTGGGCAATTTAATTTGACTTCTATCTAAGCCTATAGTTATCATAGTCTCAAAGATGTTTCTTTTCCCTTGCTGAATGTATTGCCCCATGGAATGAAGGTCAGTTGTAAAATTCATTCCTACGGGTAATATTCCCTTACCTTCTTTACCTTCACTTTCGCCAAACAATTGCTTGTACCATTCAATAAAATAATGTAAATGAGGTTCATAGCCTGACATCATTTCGATAGTTTTCCCCTTTTCATATAGTATGTTTCTTGTTGCTGCATATTTATAGCAATCATTATTTTTAATGTCTCTTTCGTTATATAAATGACTTGCAAACATTGCACCATCTAATATTTCTTCAATGTCTATTCCTGCAACTGCCATGGGAAGAAGTCCCACTGCAGTAAGTACAGAATATCGTCCCCCAACATCACAAGGAATTATAAATTTTTCATAGTGATTTTTATCAGCTATTTCTTTAAGTACCCCTTCTTCCTTATCTGTAGTTACAAATATACGTTCTGCTGCCCCACCTATTCCATACTTTTCTTCCATAAATATTTTTAACATTCTGAACACTATAGCTGGTTCTAACGTTTTTCCCGACTTTGATATGACATTAATTACTACATCTTTGTCTTCTATATACTCTATTAAGCTCCTTAGATATTTAGGACTTAAATTATGTCCAGCATATAATATTTCTGGTCCATTCCTTTTATTATCTTTTAACATATTATGCATAGGATCAGTAAACATCTCTATAATAGCTCTAGCACCTAGATATGAACCTCCTATACCAATAATTATAAATACATCTGCCTTTTTCTTTATAAGTTCAGCTGTTTCAATAATTTTTATAATTTCTTCTTCATCTCTGTTTTCAGGAAGTGTCATCCAACCAAGCATATCATTCCCTTTTCCGGTTTTTTGATTAAGATTGTCATGTGCTATATATACCCTGTTTTCTATCTCTTGGTAATCATATTCATTTACTTCCTTTGTTACCCCATTAAAATTCAGTTTTATTCCGTTCATATGTTTCACCTCTTCATTAATTATTATAAAACTTATTTAAAACATTTGCAAGACATCTTGCAGAGTAATATGCTTCTTCTAATGAATTCCCCGTGCTTCCAACCTCAATTAAAAAAGAATTCTCTATCATATCCTGATTATATTTAGAGTTTCTTATAATCATAGGTCTAAATAAGCCTGGATACATTTCTTCCCCCAATTTTTGTAATTGTAATGCTAACGCAAGATTTCCTTCCCAATATTCGTTTTTATAATTTTCAGTTCCTACACCCATTACAAACATAAGCTTTGCTACTTTTACTCCATTTACTTCCACTGTTGGTCCTTCAGTTAGATCTGAAAGGGCATCTCTATGAACATCAATTGATAAACCGATCCTCCCTTTCGTTTCCATGTTTTTTTTAATTGTTTTTCTAGAATTAGTATATGCTATCTCATAACTTGCATAATCATGTGGCGTTGTATCAAATATAGTTGTCATGTTTTTTTCTTTTAAACTTTCATTTAATATCTTTCCGACTGAAATCATATTATACTTTGCTTCCCTAGTTCGGTAGCTACTACTATAATCAAATTTATAGTTTTTACTATTAGTATATGACTCCGATGTATGTGTTGAATATATTAACACTGGGTCACTTTTTTTAGTAAGCGTTATATTTTTCTTATATAAAGATAAAAAATCAATATCTTTTTTGCTAGAGTAATTTAATATAGTAGCATTATATATGTTTGTTTTCTGTGCATTATTTGTTTCCTTTTGTGAATAATTTTCTTTTTCAATTTTAGCGAACACTACCGTGCTATCAACATCTACTAATGATACATCAAAGCCTTCTTTTTGTAACTTCTCTTTTTTTGTTTTTTCTGCCTTTATTTCTTTTTTCACTTCATGCTGTTTATTCTCACTTACTATAAATGGGGTATGATTCATTGCCATAACTAATAACTCTTTTTCTTTGTTCTGAATTCTAATTATATTATTACCCATTAAAAGCAAATTGTTTTTAGTATATTCATTTTTAAATATAATATCTCCTATACATACCATAAGCGATGATAACATTATTACACAAAAAATATATTTGCTAATTTTAAAAATATTTTCAATTCTGATTTTCTTTTTTGACACATTAAAAAAGCCACCTGTAATTTTCATAAAACTACTTCACCTAGTCCTATGTTTATTACAAACGGCTCTAATTTATAACCACTATTAATGATTTAATCTAATAATTCTGTCATTGATTCATTATATTTTTCAAGGACTCTTACAGTTCTTTCCTTTAAATCAATAACTTCCTTTTTTATGTCTAAAAGTTTTTCTTTCTCCACTTCAATTAAAGTTTCTATTCTTTGTTTTTCACTTAATGCTTCTTGCCTAGCGTTTTCAAGAATATTTCTTGCTTGATCTTCTGCAGTTATTAAAGCATTAGCAACCTTTTCTTGTTTTCCAACATACTCAATATCATAACGTTCCAATTTTTTTCTGATGATTGTTATTTCATTTGAAAGCCTATTAATTTCTGCTTTTTCTGCTTGCAAAGAGCTCTCATGGTCTGCTTTCATTTCCCTTAAATATTCTTCAACTTCTTTTTTGTCATATCCAAACATCTCAGAATTAAACTTCTTTTCGTTCTCCATTTATTACTACCTCCACTGCTACTTCTAACGCTCATTTTAACAGATTTTTGTTGATTTTTCAACACTTTCCACAAAAGTTGTTGTTTTATTAAGATTTTCTTAACTTTTTGTTTTTTTGAATAATTTCAAAAATTTATTCAAATAATATTGTTGGTGATTATAATGAGTTATACAAAACTTAATATGACAAATGAAGAATATTCAGAATATGTTAAAGAAAAAGAAAAAACAAGCCCAATTGTTAAAGATTGTCTAATTGCATTTTTAGTTGGAGGATTAATATGCATTATCGGACAATTGATTTTTGATATCTTTGAAAAACAATATGGGTTTTCTTTTAAAAACGCTTCTACATACACAACTATATCCCTTATTTTTATTGGTGCTTTACTTACAGCTTTAAGAGTCTATTCAAAAATTGGTGATAAGGCAGGAGCCGGTTCTATAATTCCTATTACTGGTTTTTCTAATTCCATTGTATCTAGTGCTATAGAACATAAAACAGAAGGTGTTGTGATGGGCATTGGAGCAAATATGTTTAAAGTAGCTGGGCCTGTACTTGTTTATGGTGTGTGTTCCTCGATGATTATAGGATTTATATACTGGCTAATAAAATTGTTTTAAGGAGGAATAGGTAAATGAAAATTGGAGAACAAACATTAGTTTTTGAAAAAAAACCAAAAATACTTAATACAGCCTCTATTGTTGGACCAAAAGAATCTGAAGGTCCTCTTAGCATTTTTTTCGATCATAAGATAGAGGATGAATTATTTGGTGAGGAATCTTTTGAAAAGGCAGAAAGTAAATTTACACAAGCTGCCATTGATGCATTGCTTACAAAAGCTCCTCTTGATAAATATATGGTAGATTGTATTTTTGCAGGAGATTTATTAAACCAATGTATTGCCACAGGATATGCTATAAGAGATTCTAACATACCTCTGTTTGGTTTATATGGTGCATGTTCAACATTTGTTGAAGCTTTAATACTTGCTTCCTCTTTTGTAAATGCAGGATATTACAAACGATGCATTGCCACAGCATCATCTCACTTTGGTTCAGCTGAAAGGCAATTTAGATTACCTCTTCAGCAAGGCTCACAGAGAACACCCACTCAGCAGTGGACAGTAACTGGTGCAGGCGCTGCTTTAGTTACTCATAATAATGATAGATATAAAAGTCCTGTTGTAACTCATGCAACAGTTGGAAAAATAGTAGACATGGGCATAAAAGATGTTGCTAATATGGGAGCAGCAATGGCTCCTGCTGCTTTTGATACAATATTAACTCATTTAGAAGATACTAAAAGGAAAGCTGATTATTATGATTTAATTATTACAGGAGATCTTGGAAAAATGGGGTCTGAAATATTGATAGAATTATTACAAGCAAAAGGAATAAATATTTCTACAAACCATAATGATTGTGGAATGTTGATATATGATCTTGTATCTCAAGATATGCACGCCGGAGGAAGTGGTTGTGCCTGTTGTGCTACTGTTTTTTCAGGATATGTGTATGATTTATTAAAATCTAAAAAAATAAAAAATGTTTTATTAGTTGCAACTGGTGCATTAATGAGTCCTGTCTCTCTTGGTCAGGGGGAATCAATACCTTCAATAGCACATGCCGTTGCGATAGAAACCGAGGTGTAGAGTATGGATGTTTTAATGATTTATTTGAGAGTCTTTTTTACGGGTGGCATAATTTGTCTAATAGGACAAATATTAATTGATAAAACCAAACTCACACCCGCTAGAATACTAGTTGTATTTGTAGTTACTGGTGCTATATTAACAAGTATTGGTATTTACCAGCATATCATAGACTTTGGTAAAGCAGGTGCTTCTGTTCCCATTTCAGGATTTGGGTATGCTTTAGCTAAAGGAGTTATAACTGAAGTGGATAAACATGGATTTTTAGGAATATTCACAGGTGGTTTAGTTGCGACAGCCGCAGGTGTAGCTGCTGCAATATTTTTCGGGTATTTTGCAGCATTATTTTCAAAGCCTCATATAAAATAATGTATTAATTTGTATGCTTGTTTTTGAATATCTTTAATTAATTTTGGGTATAATAATTGTGTGATAAACATATAAGGAGGGTTATTATGGATTCATTAAATCAAATTGAAATTCAAAACATAAGACACATTGTTTCTGGTTTAACTGGAGCATGTAGTAAAATCACTTACTACAAAACACTGACTAGTGATGAAAATCTTACAGAATTATATGACAGAATATGTGCACAATCAGATGCTCTGAAACAAGAGCTAACAAATATATTATAGGAGGTAAAAAAATGGATGAAAAAACATCAGTATCAGATACACTTGCAAGTGTAAATTCAATACTAAACAAATTAAATTATTCGATTGAACAAGCAAATGATAAAATGTTTCGTGAAACATGTCAAAATTTTAGAGATATTTTTGAAGCAATACAATGGGATATTTATGAATTTGCCAAACAAAAACAATATTACGTTCCTGCTGCACCAGCTGGGCAAGCAGACATAGAACAAGTGAAACAAAGTATTCAAGGCTAAATAAGAAACAGAGCAATAGCTCTGTTTTTATATTATTAATTTATTCTTCTTTATTAGATTCTAGAAATCTTTTTATTTTTAATGTTGTAGTTTTTTCAAAATCTTTTAATCTGACCTTTAAATTTTTTACAGCTTTATATGAAACCATTTTGTCATTTACTGCTTTTATCCCTTCCCATATTTTATCTTTTATTCTAGAATAGTCCGGTTTATCATTATTGTAAAATTCTCGTATTTCTTCTTCGTCTAATGTTACTATTGCTGAAACAGACATATCTGACCCTGTGCCTTCACCATAAACCATAGACTCTTTTACCAGTTTAAGTTTATTTATTTCAAATTCTATCTCCTCAGGATAAATATTTTTTCCATTATTAGTTACTATAACATTTTTAGTTCTTCCAGTAATATGCAAATGACCTTCATCATCATAAAAACCTATATCTCCGGTATAGAACCATCCGTCTTTAATTACTTCTTTAGTTGCGTCTTCATCCTCGTAATATCCAAGCATAACATTTGCGCCTCTTACAAGTATTTCACCTTCTTTTTCACCTTCTTTTGTATTTATTCTAATTTCACAATTTGCAGCTTGCCCAACAGTACCAGCTTTTCTTGTTTCTTCTCTTGTTGCTGATACCAAAGGTGCCGTTTCTGTCAATCCATACCCTTGTAAAACCACGTAACCATATCCTTCTATTTGTTCAATTATTGTTTTCTCAATTGGAGCCGCTGCTACCAATATATATTTTAAGTTTCCTCCTAAGGATTCGTGAATTTTTGCAAAAACTTTTCTTTTTAATTTAGTTCCAAACTTTCCAAGAGCATCTGTTACTTTAACTAGTGTTCTAACTATTTTTTCTTTTTTTGTTTCTTTAAGTGTTTTGTCTATCTTCTTACAAACATGCTCTACTAATAACGGTACACAAACAAGCACTGTTGGTTTAGAATCTTTGATATCTTTACTTATAAATTTTAATCCTTCACATATTACTACTGATGAGCCATTAGCAAGAGCATACATTCCTGTAACTATTGATTCATATATATGATGCATTGGAAGAACTGAAAAAAACCTGTCCCCTGTTCCTACTTTTAAAATATTAAGAGCCCCATCAAGATTTGAAATTACATTATTATGTGATAACATTACTCCCTTTGAATTTGAAGTAGTTCCAGATGTGAACATTAAAATTTTAAAACTTTCAGGATCTATTTCCTTATTATCATACCATTTGTCGCCATCATTTATAAGTTTTTTTCCTTCTAGTATAAGCTCATCTAGTGACAAACTATTATCATCAGATTTCTCTTGATTCATGTTTATATATAATATTTCATCACTTAAATTATTTTTCATGTTACTAATAACTTCTTTTTTTTCGTCTGAATATATAATACACTTAGCTCTAGACCTTTTTAATAAGTTCTCTATTTCATTCTGAGGCAACTCTTTGTCAAGGGGCACTATAATCCCAACTCCTGTTAAAACGGCTAAGTATGACATATACCATTTGTAACTATTTTTTCCAATCACTACAATTTTTTCATCTTCTAAATTATATTTTTTTACAAGAACAGTAGCAAGAGCCTTAACATCTTTTCTTAGTTCGTTAAAAGATATCTCTTCAAATTTTTTCGTTTTTTTGTTTTTTTCAAGATAAGCTACCTTATCTCCATACTCTAAAAACTTCTTTTGAACAACATCTTTTAATGAGTATAATTCTCCTTTTTTTAACATTTCGACCTCCATAATTATTACCTAATAACAATTATACTTTTTTTTTAAAAAAAGTCAACTATAAACTTAGATATCTATACATTACTTTTTAACTTTTTTGTTTTGTCTTTTCAATTGTATAGGGTTTAAATTATTGCTTTCAACATACCTCTCAATATCACAATCATCTGCAATAGGATTATTTTCATAATTGATTATATCTTTCCCCATATTGTTAGCTTTTATAAATGTTGAATTGTCTATTTCTATACCGGTTAGGTCTCCGTACTTTTTATTTACAAACTCTCTAGCTTTCATATCTCCATAGCCCCCTCTCAAAGCTTCGTATTCTCTATCACTTATTATTCCATCATCTTTTAGTTTTTGTAAAGCATTTATGTAGTTTATTTGACCTACTGAGAAAACCTTTAAAACTTTTACTACTTTAAATATTATTATAAACATTACAAATGTGTAAAATACTAATCCTATCATAAATTCACCCCCTTATTAATTATTAATTAATTTAAATATAACATCTGTTATTCCCGTTCCAAGCCACATACAAAAATTGTAATATATAGATATAAATGTTTGCTCACCGAAAAACATTATAAGAATAACAGCTATAACTATAAAGGGTCCAAATGGAATATAGCTGTCTACTGATTTTTTCTTTAGAATTATAAGAATTATGCTAATTACTGCTGCAATAGCAAAAGATAATATTGTTATTACTAATATTATTTTAAGTCCAAATAAAAATCCCAGTGCTGCCATTAATTTTACGTCGCCAAAACCCATTCCTTCTTTTTTATATATTAAAAGTGCTAATACTCCTAATGCATAAAATGAACCTCCACCAACTACAGCACCAAGAACAAATAAGCTTAAGTCTGATAAATTAAATAATAAATTAACTACCCCTATAACTGCTATAATTATATGAGACTCATCAGGTATTAGTGTATATCTATAATCTATTGAAAATACTAGTGCTAGACTAAATATACAAATCATATAAAGATAAGCCTGGTAGCCTGTTCCAATAGCAAAATTTAAACCTTGAAAAAGGATTAAATATATTATTGTATATTTAATGTCAATTTTAAAATCAGTTTTAAGTGATTTAATATATTCTTTAAATGATATTTCCTCTGATACCCATGGTGGCATTTTTTTACACAAGTGTTTTGTAACTTGTCCTAATATAATCGCTAGCATTGTCGTTATTATATATGCTATATATTCCATATACCTATTTGTTCCCCTTTTTCTTTTTAATATCTGCTTTATATTGTTTATGATCTTTTAAGATTATATTTTCTAAAGGTCTTTTTAATTTTACCCAGAATTCTTCATTTTTATCAAAAGGCCTAACTAATATTGAAATTATTCCAAATAAATTTGCACCCCATATGTCTGTAAAAACTTGATCACCAATCATACAAACTTGTTCTTTTGGTAAATCTAACAAGTTTAATGCAAAACCGTATCCTCTTTGTAAAGGTTTCATAGCAAAATTAAGTCCACTTATGTCTAACTCCTTCATAAAAGCACGTATTTTTTTTTGCCTATGACTATTACTTAAAATGCACATGCGTATATTCCTAGCTTTTGCTTCTCTTATCCAATCAGTTTTTTCCTTACTAATTACCCCATTATAATCGGTGAGAGTATTATCTAAATCAAAAATCAATCCTTTAATTTTATTTTTCTCTAATACCTCAAAAGGTATTTTATCAACACTCTCATATATATATGTCGGCTCTAATATTTTTGACATGTGTTCCCCCTTACTTTTCTTTAATGATATAGTATCATTTTTGATAACCTTTTGCAATCTCATTGTTATTATTTTATTCTTTTTCATTATATCTATTAATGCTACTTTTATTTTTTTTGTAAATGTGCTATACTCTATAATAACATTGAATAAATTAATAAAGGAAGTGTAAAAAAATGAATACAGTATACGAGGAGTTAAAATCTAGAGATTTAATTAAACAACTCCCTTTCGAAGATGAATTTAAAGAACTGGTTTCAAATGAGAAAATTTCAGTATATTTGGGTATCGATCCTACAGCAGATAGTATACATATAGGACACTTTATACCACTTATGCTTATGTCGTATTTCCAAAAGCATGGTCATAAACCTATTATTCTTATGGGTGGTGGAACTGCTATGATTGGTGACCCTTCAAACAAAACTGATATGCGTAAAATGCTTTCAAGAGAAGATATTGAAACAAATGTTAAAAGCATAAAAGAACAAGTAAGTCGTTTTGTTTCTTTTGAGGGAGATAATGGCGCTGTAATAGTAAATAATGCTGATTGGATTTTAAACCTTAATTATATGGATTTTATTCGTAATTATGGTGTACATTTCAATGTGAAGAGAATGCTTGATGCAGAATGTTTTAAAACTCGTATGGAAAAAGGTGGACTTACCTTCTTTGAAATGAATTACATGCTTATGCAAAGCTATGATTTCCTTCACTTATTCGAAAACTATAATTGTAAATTACAAATAGGTGGAGATGATCAATGGTCAAACATGTTAGCTGGAGTGGATCTTATTCGTAAACTTCATAAAAGTGGTAGCTTTTGTTTAACATGTCCATTATTACTTACTTCAAGTGGAGTTAAAATGGGTAAAACTGAAAAAGGTGCTTTATGGCTTGATCCTAAAAAAACTTCTCCATATGAGTTTTATCAATACTGGAGAAATATAGGAGACCCTGAAGTTAATAGTGTTTTAAGAATGTTAACTCATCTGGAAATGGATGAAGTGAATAGGTTATCTAATTTAGAAAATGAAAAAATAAATGAAGCTAAAAAAATTGCAGCATATGAAATCACCAAACTGATACACGGAGAAGAAGAAGCTATAAAAGCTAAAAAAACTTCGGAAGATTTATTTGAAAACAAATCCAATAACGAAG
>JAQUBQ010000078.1 GCA_028686615.1 Clostridia bacterium
TATTAGATGACAGTAGAATTACAGACTCACAAAGAAGAACAATTTCTTTTAAACATAATATAATTGTTCTTACCACGAATCTAGGCAAAAATTTTAAAAATGATGGATATGGATTTGCTAGTTAAGCAATTGAAGAAGATATGTTAAATTCAAAAGTCCAAGATGCTTTAAAGGAATTTTTCACACCAGAATTTTTAAATAGAATTGATGATATTATAGTCTTTAATAAGTTGTCTAAAGATGACTCTCTTAAAATCGCAAAATTAATGTTAGATGATTTCAAAAATGAAGTTAAAAAGAAAAAAATCAACATATCATATACCAATAAGGTTGTTAAATTCATAGTGAAAAACGGATTTAATGATAAATTTGGTGCTAGACCTTTAAAAAGAACAATTACTAAAAACATAGAAGATATTTTATCTCTAAAATATATAAAAGATGAAATCTCTCCAGATAAAGAATATATTTTTGATGTTATTGATGATCACGTTGTAATAAACGAAAAATAATAATAGAAATAAACCAAAGAACAACAATCTGTTCTTTGGTTTATTTTTTAGTACTTTAGTTATAACCCTCTAAGTAAGTATATTACTCTTCAAAATTTACAATTACTTCTCCTATTCCACTGTCTATTTCTAGAATATTTAAACTACCTTTATTTACTATTCCATTAGAATACTTTTGTCCATTAATTGCAATCTTTCCTATTCCTGATTCTGTTATTATTTTATAATCTTCTTCCTGTCCTATTAAGTTAATCTTAACTTTACCAATTCCTGAATTTAACGCAATATCTTTTGTTTTTACTTTCTTAATATCAATTTCTCCTACTCCACCTTCTATACTTATTTTATCAGATAGCAGACTATCACAAACTACCCTGCCTACTCCAAATTCAAAGTCTATTTCTTCTCCATATAGTGTTTCAACTTTTACATTTCCAACCCCTGTTTTTATTGCTACAAACTTGGCTATAAAATCACTTGGTAAATATACTATTACTTTTGTTTTTTTATTTCCAGGCATAAATCTCCAGAAAGCATTTGATTTCGTATTCTCCTTTATATTCAGCACGCCATTATCATTTTCACATATAAATTTATTTGATACACCTGTTGCTTCAACTGAGAACTCATCTGATATTATTATATTTAACTCTGCTACATCTAAATTAATGTCTAAGCTTTTTATATCATAAAACTTATCAGAATAATCAATTGTATAATCACTATCATTAACATTTGATACAATTCCACTTATTCCAAAAAATGCTAAAACTACCGTTGAAATGGCGCTTATTATTGTTACTGTAAGAAATATGGCAAAAGCAATTGCTAAATATTTAATTGTTTTTTGAAGATGTGTCATTTTATTTCAACACCTCCAAACATACAAGTACAACTAATATATATTGTATGCACACTTTTATCATTTTGGATATTAGCTTTATTATTAACCCCTCCAAATATTGGTGTACTTGAAACTTTAGCTTTAACGTTACTAGGCACTGTTATCTCAACTCCACCAAAAATTGCATTTGATTCAATAACAATATCTTTAGATATAATCGCATTTTTCAAGTTAAGTTCTACTCCCCCAAATATTGCGTTAATTTTTGCTCCTTTAAATTCTTCTGCCGGAACTAATATTTCTTGACTAGCAAATATAGCATTATATTCTACTATTCCATCTTTATTAATTGATTTTATTGTATTAATACTTTTGTTAAAAAAATCTTTAAATATTATGCTAATCCCTATCCCAACAAATATTATTGGAAGTATAAGTTTTGATGTAAAATCCCAAGTATATATTCCTGTTGCAGATAATAACAATAATATGCCTATTATTAAAGATATACTATTAGACGGCTTAACCCCCTCTTTTATCATACTAGTAATGCTCGGTACTATTATAAACAATGTCCACCAACCATTAAAAAATATAGATGAATCAATTATATTAAATGCTTTAAGTCCTATAGCTAAACCAATTAATACAAATAAAATTCCCCATATAGAATTTCCTATTTTATTTCTCATTTTTAATCCCCCTTAGATATATATCTATTTTATCATACTTTCTTTTAACTTAATACTTTTTTACAGCTTTATATGTATTTCATATTATAATAAATAAAAAATAACCTAAATTATTATGTTTTTATTTAGATTATTCTTATATTTAAATTTTTTTATTATTTTATCTCATCGTGTAATTATTAGTATACGTGTTTTCAGTTCCTATAAACTTGTAACTATGACAGGCTGTATCTTTATCTGCATCTCCACTTTCTTCTGCTTTTATTCTTGAAACGTTTATTTCATTTAAACGGCATGTACTATCCTCAATAGAATTATGTGTGCATGTTGATACATTACAATTAATTCTGAATTTATCACTATGCTCATTCTCCTCTTTTTTCTTATAATTCATATATAATTCCCTTCTTTCTTTTATATAATCATATTATGTGGTTATTTTCACCATTTATTACAAATACTTATATTTAACAATTGAATTTTCAGGTGTACTATAATATAATAGATATATCGAATTTTAGGAGGATTAATTATGTTAGATATTAAATTTATTAGAGATAATGTTGACTTGGTAAAAAAAGCTACAAAAGATAAGCTATTTAACGTTGACATTGACAAACTGCTTTTAATTGACAATGACTTAAAAGCACTTACAAAACAATTAGATGATTTAAAAGAAGAAAGGAATAAGATATCTAGCTCAATCCCTTCCTTATCAGGTGATGAAAAAAATCTAAAAATCATGTATGTTAAAGAACTAAAAGTTAAAATAGCTGATTTGGAATCAAGTTATCAACCACTTAAAGAAGATTTTGATAATTTAATGCTTATGGTTCCAAATCCAACATTGCCAGAAGTTCCTGTTGGGAAAAACGAAGAAGATAATGTTGAAATTAGAACATGGGGAGAAATAAGAAAATTTGATTTTACTCCAAAGGATCATGTTGAACTTGGGTTAGAATTAGATTTAATGGACTTTGCTCATGCAGCTAAAATTGCAGGAGCACGTACATATTATTTAAAAAATGATGCCATGTTACTCGAAATGGCAATTTGCAGATATGTTTTAGATAAACTAGATAAAAAAGGTTTTACTCCTATGAGTGTGCCTGTAATGGTAAAAGATATTGCTATGAAAGGAACTGGATATTTCCCTCTTGGTAAAGAACAAGCTTATGAAATTACTGAAGATGGTTTATATCTTGTGGGTACTTCTGAAGTGTCTCTTGTTTCTTATCATAATGGTGAACTTCTAAACAAAAACGACTTACCTATTATGTATGCTGGATATTCAAATTGTTTTAGAAGAGAGGCTGGAACTTATGGGAAAGATACTAAAGGTCTTTATCGTGTACACCAATTTACTAAAATAGAACAAGTTATAATTTGTGAAGCTGACAGTGATGTTCAATATAAATTACATGACTTTTTATTAAATAATGCTGAAGAAATAATGCAAGAGCTTAAACTTCCATATAGAGTAGTAGAAGTTTGTACTGGTGATATAGGAATTGGACAAATAAGGAAACATGATATTGAAGCATGGATGCCTTCTAGAAAATCATATTCAGAAACTCATTCTTGTTCTTCATTTAATGATTTCCAATCAAGAAGAAGTAATATTAGATATAAGGATGATGATAGCAATACTAAATATGTTTATACTTTAAATAATACTGCCGTTGCATCTCCAAGAATATTAATTCCAATACTAGAAAATTATCAGAATTCAGATGGCACTATAACAATTCCAGAAGTATTAGTACCTTATATGGGTGGTAAAACTAAAATAGAACCTAGAATAAGGAGTTAGAATATGGAATATTTAATAAACTCTAAGTTTGTAAAATCAGTATTTAAAAAAAATGATTTCCCTGAAGAAGTACTTCCAACTTTTGTGTTAGTAGGAAAATCTAATGTTGGTAAATCATCTTTTATAAATGCCCTTACAAATAATAAAAAACTTGCTAAAGTTGGTAATTCACCAGGAAAAACCAGAAGTATAAATTATTTTAATATAAATAATGAATTTTATTTAGTTGACCTTCCTGGCTATGGATATTCAAAAATGTCAAAAAGTGAAAAAGAGAATATAAATAGTTTAACTAATTCTTTTTTAGAAAATAATTCTTTTATAAAACACGTTTTCTTTTTAGTGGATATCAGACATGAACCTACAGTAAATGATAGAGCAATGTATGATTGGCTTTCTGAAAAAGAAATACCATGCACTATAATTGCAAATAAAGCAGATAAACTTTCTAAGTCTAAAATTGAAAATTCTATAAAAACAATTCAAAAGCAATTGTTTGCAAGTGATGATATCATAGCCTTTTCGAGTGATAATAAGGCTGGAGTAGAAGATGTTATATTAAAAATAAAGAACGAAATTTAATTTTTCGTTCTTTTCCTTTTTTCTAATAATGTTTTATATTATTCCATCTACAAATTCTTCTGCATTAAACTTTTTTATATCTTCAATTTTTTCACCAGTTCCGATATATTTAATAGGTATTTGTAATTCATTTAATATACTAAATACTACTCCACCTTTTGATGTACTATCAAGTTTTGTTAATATTATTCCATCAATACTTGTTTTTTCATAAAAACTCTTTACTTGCGCTACTCCATTCTGTCCTGTTGTACTATCCAATACCATATACACTTCTATATTTTTAGCTGGTATGTTTTTTTCTATAGTGCGCTTCATCTTATCTAATTCATCCATTAAATTCTTTTTATTATGAAGCCTTCCAGCAGTATCACAAATAATAATATCATAATTGTTTTCTATAAATTCTTTTGAACCTTCAAACATTACCGAAGAAGGATCCGCTCCCTCTTTACCTATAACACAAGGTACCTTTAATCTTTCTGCCCAAATCTGTAGTTGTTCAACTGCTCCTGCTCTAAATGTGTCTCCTGCAACAAGTATTATTTTTTTACCATATCTTTTATACATACCTGCTAACTTAGCAATAGAAGTTGTTTTTCCTACTCCATTTACTCCTACTACTAAAATACATTTTTTATCAAATTCTATGTTTTTTTGTCCTACTTCTGGTTTTTTTACCATTTGTATTAGCTCTTCT
>JAQUBQ010000079.1:0-2131 GCA_028686615.1 Clostridia bacterium
TCTATTATACTAATTATTTAACGTTTACATCTATTTCGATGTTAAGTACTTCTACTCAATTAGTAGGGGTTGCTAATGCTGTTTTTGAAGAAATAATGGAAGCTAAAGATTTAATATTTTTAATCGCACCAATTATTTTATATATAATACATAGATTGTTAAGAAAAAATAAATATTATGAATATGTAGAAAAGATTGAAATAGGTCGAATAAGGGCTTTAAATACCATTATTGGTGGTTTAATTGTCTTAGGTTTTTTCTTAACTACAGTTACTGGAACTGATTTAAGTCGATTAGGAAAACAATGGAATCGTGAATATATTGTCATAAAGTTTGGTATTTATACATATCAAATTAATGATGTTATTGCCAGTGCTAAATCAAAGTTAATACCTTTATTTGGATACGATGAAGCTTTAAAAGAATTCAGAGAATTTTATGAAGTTGAAAAAGAAGTAACTAAAAATAAATATACTAATATTTTAAAAGGTAAAAACATTATTGTAATACATGCCGAAAGTATTCAAAATTTCTTAATAAATAAAACAATTAATGGAGTAGAAGTAACTCCTAATTTAAATAGATTAGCAAAAGAAGGAATATATGCATCTAATTTCTATGCTCAAGAGAGTGTTGGAACTAGTAGTGATAGTGAATTTACATTTTCTACTTCACTATTACCAGCATCAAGTGGAACCGTTTTTGTCAGTTATTGGGATAGAAAATATGAATCAATTCAAAAGTTATTAAATGAGAAAAACTACTATACTTTTAGTATGCATGGCAACAATGGTTCTTTTTGGAATCGTAATGTTGTTCATATCAATACTTTAGGTTACAACAAGTACTTTTCTTACAAAGATACATATATTATGGATGAAATAATAGGTTTAGGAATAAGCGATGCATCATTTTTTAGACAATCCGTACCAATTATGAAAAATATAAGTCAAGAAAATAAAAACTTTTTTGGAACTTTAATTATGCTTACTAATCATACTCCTTTTACAGATATCGAAAAAATGAGTGAATTTGAAGTTGATTGGAAATATGAAACAATTAATTTTAAAACTGGTCAAAAAGAAATTGCCAGTGCTCCATATTTAGAGGGAACAACTTTAGGAAGTTATATTAAATCATCACATTATGCCGATCAAGCAATTGGAAGTTTTATAAAGGATTTAGAAGCACAAGGTCTATTAGAAAATGCCGCTTTAGTAATATATGGCGATCATGATGCTAAACTTAAAAAATCTGATTTTGTTAGATATTATAATTATGATCCTTATAATAATGCAATTTTATCTGCTAATGATGAGGACTATATACCAGTAGATTATTATACTTATGAATTAAATCGTAAAGTACCATTTATTATATGGTCTAAGAATAAAAAATTTAGAACTGAAGTAACTGAAGTAATGGGTATGTATGATGTGCTACCAACTTTAGCAAATATGATGGGTTTAAAAACAAAATATGCTTTAGGAAACGATATTTTCAGTGTTAAAGAGAATGTAGTTGTTTTTCCAGATGGGAATTGGTTAACTAATAAACTTTATTATAATAGTCAAAAAGATGAGGGAAGATTTTTTGTCCCTGATGAATCTGTAAGTCAAGAATACATCAATAATTATAATGAATATTCTCAAAAACTAATATCGATTTCAAACAATATAATAGTTCATGATTTAATTAGAAAAACTGAAGAAATTCAAGCAATTAAAGAGATTGTTAAATAAATATGTTGCCAATTATATTATTATTTGATATAATTTAATTGGTTTAACTGGGGCCATAGCCAAGTGGTAAGGCATGGGACTGCAACTCCCCGAGCGTCGGTTCGACTCCGTCTGGCCCCTCCACATAAAAATAACTAAATTTATATGAATTTAGTTTTTTTGTTAAAACAAGTATTACTATGCGCGATATAATATATAAGAGGTATTTTATGTTAGATGATTGTTTAGAAAATGTTAAAATAAAGTTATTAAAACAAAATCAAATACTTTTTTCAAGAGAAAGTGTATGTTTACAAGAACTACTTGAATTAATTAGAAAGCAAAAACATAGAACATTAGTTATGTGGGCTTTTACTTGTGTGGAAGAACCATTTAAAATTATGAAAGAA
>JAQUBQ010000079.1:2231-5002 GCA_028686615.1 Clostridia bacterium
GCTCCCATCAATGTAATTCCTTGACCTTGTTCAATAAATAATAATTGATCGTTATCAGGATGGACTTCTAATCCTATATCATCATTAGGATTAATACTCATTAAGGTAACTTGTAAATGTTTACCTGTCCATATAGCGCGTCTATAGTCGTTGTTTAATTTAGCCGCCATTTCAGTATTTATAATATATGGTTGTCTTCCTTGATCTGTCAATGTTTGATTATCAAAAGACATATTGTAATTCGTAAAAACCACTCCTTATCTAAGATATTTTATGTTTATATCTTAAAGAAGTGATAAATGCTTATATATTCTATGATATAATTTGAGTGAGGTGTAAAATGGAGATAGTATATGTAACTGGTAATTGGGCTAAAATTGCCAGTGCTAAACAAGTTTTAGAGCCACTAGGATTTACCATTAAAAATATAAAAATGGATACAATTGAAATTCAATCTGACAGTATAGAAGATGTTGCAAAGTATTCAGCAAAAAATGCAAGTGATAAATTAAAATGCGATGTTTTAAAAAATGATTCTGGATTAGTTATACCAAGTTTAAAGGGATTCCCTGGACCGTATACACATTATGCTGATGATACAATAGGTGAAGATGGAATATTAAAACTAATGGATGGTATTGAAGATAGGGAAGCTTATTTTGTTGAGGTTTTAGCATATTGTAAATATGGTGAAGAACCGGTAGCGTTTATCTGTAAAACAGAAGGCACTATAGCGTTTAAAAAAAGTGGTACTTATGGTTGGAGTTGGGATTTTATCTTTATTCCTAAAGGACAAGATAAGACATTAGGAAATTTTGAAGATGAAGAAAGATTTAACTTATGGAACAATACTGCTTATATTCAATTAGCGGATTATTTAAAAAACAATTGACAAAATAAATTGTATTTGATAATATTATGTACAAATCAAAGACGAAGGAATATTAATGATCTCTTATATAAGTGAGCTTGGTATAGTGAAAACAAGTTATAATGTTATTAATTCCTACCTTCTGAGTGAAATGCAAACATTTCCGGTTATATCGTTATAAAATAAAGTAAAATAAAGGATGGTACCGTGCTTAGCGCTCCTTACCATTCTTTTTTTGATAGAAAGAGGGATTATATGGCAAATATAGCAATAACATCACGTGACAATGATTTTGCAAAATGGTATACAGATGTTATCATGGCTGCAAAATTAGCAGAATATTCTAGTGTAAAAGGATGTGTTATCTTAGAACCAAACGGTTATGCATTATGGGAAAACATTCAAAAGGAACTAGATAAGAGATTTAAAGACCAAACAACTCCAAATATGATACAAAGAATAATCGGGATATTTGAAAGAAAACCTTTGATTTCAAAGGAAATATAGCCTTTTCTAAATTTAAAGTGATTTAGAGAAGGCTCTTTTTTTTATGCCTGGATTTAAAGAAAGCAAGAAGTGAGGTATTATTATTTAATAGTGAAATTTTTATGTGTTGCAGTTAATTGGGGAGTTCAATGAAAAAATTATTGTATGCTATCATATAAACAAATATAAATAAATATAAGCAAATATAAGCAAATTAGTTGCTTTTTATACATATAAAAGTTATAATGTGTTATAGAGTATTTGAAAATATAAAAGTGAGGTTGTTATGAAAAATATATTAGAAGATAATTACATAAGTATTGAAGAAGCTGCAGTTTATCTAGGCATAAAAGTAGTTACTTTAAGAACTTGGATAAAATTAAAACATGATTTACCTGCGCATAAAATTGGAAAACAGTGGAAGTTTAAAAAGACAGAACTTGATGAATGGGTAAAAAGTGGTAAAAGTGCTTTAGAATAGGTGGGTGAAATAATGAGATTTATAGGTTGTAAAACATTATTACTTGATAATATTAAGCAAGTAATAGATGAAAATGTAAAAGGTGCAGAATCATTCTGTGATATATTTTCTGGGACATCTACAGTTGCCAGATACTTTAAAAGATGGTATCAAGTATACTCTAATGATTTATTATATTTTTCATACGTGCTACAAAGAGGTACTATTCAAAACGATAAGTTACCAGCATTTAAAAAATTGAATAAAATAAAGAATATAAAAGATCCAATAGATTATTTTAATAGTCTTTCAAATTCAGATATGGAGAACTTGCCTCAAGAAAAAAGATTTTTTCAAAATAACTATGCACCAACAGGTGGGAGAATGTACGTAAATGATGAAAATGCACTTCGTATTGATTATGCAAGAATTACCGTTGAAGATTGGCATAATGAAGGCTTAATAGATGACGATGAATACTTTTATCTTGTGGCTTGTATAGTTGAGGGAATTCCTTTTGTATCAAATACATCAGGAACGTATGGAGCTTTTCATAAAGAATGGGAGAGAAGGTCTTATAAAAAGTACGAATTATATAGATTAGATGTATACCAAAATGGAAAGAAAAATAAATGCTATAATCAAGATGGCGTTGAATTAATAAAGAAAATAAAAGGAGATATTTTATATATAGATCCACCTTACAATGGAAGACAATATCTTCCTAACTATCATGTCCTTGAGACAGCAGCAAAATATGATTATCCTGAAGTTAGGGGAGTTACTGCACAAAGACCATATGAAAATAACAAATCAGATTTTTGTTTAAAAATTAAAAAAGAGTTGGAGGATGAAAAATGACAAAAAAAGTAACAACGATACCAGCATTACTAAATAAGCAATCTACAAATCAGGTTGGAATAGTAAAAAAGAGAAGAGTTGCTGCATATGCCA
>JAQUBQ010000080.1 GCA_028686615.1 Clostridia bacterium
CTACAGATGTTATCAAACTTGGACAATTTAATGTGGAATTAATAAAAACAACACACTCTATTGCTGATGCAGTAGCACTAGCACTTCATACACCAGTTGGAACAATAGTTCATACAGGAGACTTTAAAGTTGATTACACACCTATTGATGGAGAAGTAATGGACATAGCAAGGTTTGCTGAACTTGGTAAAGAAGGAGTACTTATGCTTATGTCAGACTCTACAAATGTTGAAAGACCAGGATATACAATGTCTGAAAGAAGTGTAGGTTTAGAATTTGATAAGATTTTCATGAGTAGCAATAAGAGAATTATAGTAGCTACATTTGCATCTAATATTCATAGGATGCAACAAATTATAAATTCAGCTGTGAAAATGGGAAGAAAGATTGCCGCTATAGGAAGAAGTGTTCTTAGAGTAATAGATGTTGCAAAGGAACTAGGATATATTTCAGCACCAGAAGGAGCGATTATTGATATTGATAAAATAGGGTTATATAATCCAGAGCAAATCGTAATTATTACAACTGGTTCACAAGGTGAAACTATGTCTGCTCTTTCAAGAATGGCTGCTGGAGAACATAGAAAAGTAAAAATAACAGCAGATGATTTAGTTATATTTTCTTCATCTCCAATACCAGGAAATGAAAAATCAGTAGGAAGAGTAATTGATGATCTTCAAAAATTAGGAGCAGAAGTAATATATAATCAACTTGCAGACGTACATGTATCAGGTCATGCTTGTCAAGAGGAATTAAAGCTTATGCTTACACTTATAAAACCTAAGTTCTTTATGCCTGTTCATGGTGAATATAGATTTTTAAAAAGACATGGTGAAATAGCACAACTTTTAGGAATGTCAGACAAAGATATATTTATAATGAGTAACGGAAGAGTACTGGAAATAGACGCAAAAAGTGCAAAAATGGGTCAACAAGTACAATCTGGAATAATACTAGTAGATGGACTAGGAGTAGGAGATGTTGGTAATATAGTTATTAGAGATAGACAACTTTTATCTGAAAATGGTATGATACTTGTAGTATTTTCTCTAAATGGTAAAACTGCAAAACTAGTTGGTGGACCAGATATTATAACTAGAGGATTTGTATATGTTAGAGAATCGGAAGACCTTATGGAAGAAATAAAAGAATTTTCTAAGAAACAAATTCTTAAACTAGAAGAAGAAGGGGTTAGGGAATGGTCAGTTATAAAATCAAAGGTTAGAGATAGCTTATGTGATTTTGTATACAAAAAGACTAGACGTAATCCAATGATATTACCGATTATTACAGAAGTTAATGTAAAAATATAATTAATAATTCTGCTTTCGTAAATAACTTAACGAAGGCAGAATTTTATATATAATTAAAACAAGTAATTAAAGCTTAATGTTAAAGAAATTAAGCTTTTTAATACTTGCAATATTCATACGTTTAATGGTATAATTTAGCATTAATAAAGAGAACTAAAAGGAGTATAGAAATGAATGAAAAATACAGAGAGTTAGCAAATTTTATATTTCCAAATATAAATGAAAAAATCAAGGATTTAGAAAAAAAATATCCTGAAAGAAACATGCAAGAAGGAGAAAAGGTTACAAGAATTGCACCTTCTCCAACAGGCTTTTTACATACAGGAGCATTGTTTACAGCACTTGTAAATAAAAGGATATCAAAGCAAACAAACGGAGTGTTCTTTCTTAGAATAGAAGATACAGACACAAAAAGGGAAGTAGAAGGAGCTGCAGGAACATTTATAAACGAACTTAATTCATTTGGGATTTCACCAGATGAAGGTATAATAGGTGAGAAAACAGAAACTGGAAACTATGGACCATATTATCAAAGTGAAAGAAAAAACATATATAAAATTTGTGCAAAAGAACTCATAAGTAAAGGGCTGGCGTACCCTTGCTTTTGTAAAAGTACAGATTCAGAAGAACTGAGAAGTTTTCAAGAAAAAGAAAAAATAAGACCTGGATATTATGGCAAGTTTGCAAAATGTAGAAACATGGAAACAACCGAAGCAATAAAAAAGATTAAAAATGGAGAAGAATATATTTTAAGATTGCGTTCTAAAGGTAATCATTTAAATAAAATTGCATATGAAGATAAAATAAGAGGAAAAATTGAACAGGCAGAAAGTGACCAAGATATTGTAATTATAAAATCAGATGGACTTCCTACATATCATTTTGCACATGTATGCGATGACCATTTCATGAGAACTAGCTTAGTTATAAGAGGAGAAGAATGGATAGCATCTGTTCCACTTCATTTACAGTTGTTTGAAATGTTAGAGTTTAATCCTGTAGAATATGCACATGTACCAACACTTATGGTTCAAGATGGAAATGGAAAAAGAAAGTTGAGTAAAAGAAAAGACCCAGAAGCAGCATGTTCATATTTCTTAGAAACTGGATATCCTATACTAGCAATGATTGAATATCTTCTTACAATAATAAATTCTGACTTTGAACTTTGGAGAAAAGATAACTTAGACAAAGACTTAGAATTGTTTGATGTTAAGCTAGATAAAATGAATGTTGCAGGAGCATTATTTGATATTATGAAGCTAAATGATATATCAAAAGAAATAATTGGAAGAATGAATACAGAAACATTATATGAAAACGCTAAAGAATGGTCTGAAAAATATGATTCTAAATTACAAGAAAAAATAATATCAGATTCTAGTTATATTAAAAAAATTCTTGGAATTGAAAGAGAAAATGTAATAAAAGTGCGTAAGGATTTTGTGAAGTATTCTGACATTGGACCGAGTATTACATATTTTTATGATGAGGAATTTCAAGAAGATATAAAAGATGGATATGTGTTTTCTGAAGAAATGAAAAAAGATGATATTATAGAGATTTTAAAGGAATATATAAAAGAGTTAGATCTAAATGTAGAAAAAGATGAATGGTTTAATAATTTAAAAACATTTACAGATAAATTAGGTTATTCATCGAACATGAAAGAGTATAAAAAAAACAAAGAATTATATAAAGGCAGTATAGCAGATGTATCGTCTGTAATAAGAATTGCAGTAACAAATAGAAAAAACACACCAGATATATATAGTATTATGAAAATACTTGGAAAAGAAAAAGTAATAGAAAGATTTAATAAAGTAATAGATAAAAAATAATAGAGGAGATGTAATAAATGTTTAAAAGGAAAAAGACAGAGAAGGTAGAAGAAAAAAGTAAAGAAAAAAATTATACTGAAACATTAAACCTTCCTAAAACAGATTTCCCAATGAGAGGGAATTTACCAGAGAGAGAGCCTTTCTTTTTAGAAAGACTAGAAAATATGAAAGTGTATGAAAAAAGATTAGAAAAGAATAAATTAAGTGGAAAAAAATTTATATTACATGATGGCCCACCATATGCAAACGGTAATATTCATTTAGGACACGCATTTAATAAAACACTTAAAGATATTTGTGTTAGATATAAAACAATGCAAGGGTTTTATTCACCATATGTGCCAGGATGGGATACTCATGGACTTCCAATAGAAAAGAAAGTTCAAAAGGAATTAGGTTTAAATAAAGACGAAGTAGGAATACCAAAATTTAGAGAAATATGTAGAGACTATGCATTAGAACAAGTAGCTTTACAAGAAAAACAATTTAAAAGACTTGGTTCTCTTGGCAAATACGAACAAAAATATCTAACATTAGATCCTAATTTTGAAGCTGTTCAAGTAGAAGTATTTGGCAAGATGTATGAAAAAGGATATATTTATAGAGATTTAAAACCTGTATATTGGTGCCAAGACTGTGCTACTGCCCTTGCAGAAGCAGAAATAGAGTATGAAAATGATAAGACTACATCAATATATGTAAAATTTAAAGTTATAGATGATAAAGGAATATTTGGAGAAGAACTAGAGAATACATACTTTGTTATATGGACAACAACACCATGGACAATACCTGGTAACCAAGCAATTACAGTTAACAAAGATTTTGAATATTCAATGGTAAAAGTAGCTTCTGGAGAAAAGTATATTATAGCTTCGGAACTTGTAGAAAGTGTTATGAATGAAGCTAAAATAGAAGAATATGAAGTTATAACAACATATAAAGGTGAACAATTTGAAAACATGATAGCTGCTCATCCAATACTTGATAAAACTTCTAGACTACTTTTAGGATCAGATAGTGATTTACTAGTAACTTTAGAAGCAGGAACTGGTTGTGTACACACAGCACCTGGACATGGGCATGAAGATTATCTATGTTGTAAGCGTTATGGGGATATTGAAACAATAGTACCTGTTGATGAAAATGGAATTATGACAGAAGAAGCAGGTGAATTTAATGGGTTGCTGTATAGTGATGCAAATAATAAGATAATAGATAAACTAAAAGAAGTTGGAGCATTAATTACTTCTAAAGTAATTGAACATCCTTATCCACATTGTTGGAGATGTCATAATCCTATCATATATAGAGCAACAACCCAATGGTTCGCTTCTGTTGATAAGTTTAGAGATGAAGCTCTTAGCGAAATCAAAAATGTTAATTGGTACCCTAGGTGGGGGGAAGACAGAATGACAAACATGGTAAAAGATAGGACAGATTGGTGCATTTCTCGTCAAAGAACATGGGGAGTTCCAATTCCAATATTATATTGTGGTGATTGTGATAAAGAATTAATAAACAAAGATACAATTGAAGCAATTGTTAGACTTATAAAAATTAATGGAAGTAATATATGGTATGAAATGACACCAGAGCAAATAATGAACACAGTTAAGAACAAACCAAAGTGTGATTGTGGAAGTACAAAGTACAGAAAAGAAACAGACATTATGGACGTATGGTTGGATTCTGGAACAACACATTTTGCAGTATTAAAGGATGAAAAAAGAGAATTAGATTGGCCAGCAACACTATATCTTGAAGGAAATGACCAATATAGAGGATGGTTCCAATCATCACTACTTACATCT